>JAMOOQ010000001.1 GCA_027100635.1 Campylobacteraceae bacterium
CCTAGATGTCCTAACTTTTTTGTTTTTATTTTATTTATTTTTGTAAAACAGATGGTATATTCCTAATATATATATTTATTTCTTATTATATTACTTTAAGTTTATAGGGGTGATGAATGTCAGTTTTAATATATATTTTTTTGAAAATGAATTATTTAAAATTTCTAATAGATATAATACAAAAATCTTTCCAGCCTGTAATTGTTTTTTATAATCACTGAGATTTGTTGATTTTAATTCAATAATTAAAACATATATTTCACTATTTTTTATATAAAATATTATTCCATCATTAACTTTATTTATACCAACTGTTGATTGATTAAAGTATGGAAATATTTTACATCTATTAGACATATCATAATCAAGTGAAAAAGCAAATATATTATTAGTTGTTGATTTAAAATTAACTTTTTTACATATTGCATCTGACTTATTTTCTGTTATAGTTATCTCTTTTGAAACAATTTTTAAATGTAAATCTGAATTAATTGTATTTGATAAATTAATTAGAATCTGTTTCATTTTCTAAATCCGTTTGCTTTATATAATAAATATCATCACTAGCTGAATTTAAATCATTAATAACACTATCAAATGTTTTAGCAATTATCCCTTCTTGTTCATCTATTTCCATTTTCTCAATACTATTTTTATAAAACAGATAAGCACTTACATCATAACTTGATATAAGCATATTATTATCATAGTTATATTTTTTCATAATATATTTTTTTGATTTAAAATCATTTTTTAACATAATTAAATTATTAATTTCTCTAATAAAATAATCACTGTGTGTACTAACTATAACTTTAACACCACGATTTGCTACCATTGATAAAATTCTTGCTATTTTTCTTTGATTATTTGGATGTAAATTTAATTCAGGTTCATCAATTATTAGTGTTTCTCCAACCTTTGCTAAATGTTCCAAATAAAATACAAGTGAAAAAAATGTTTTAATAGTTGATGATGTTAAATGTAAAGAAATCTTTTCATTATAATTTTCTTTATTGGCATCTTTTTTGTATGGAATAAAATATATACCATCTTTTTCAACTCTATATTTCCCTTTTAATATCTCTTTTTGAATAAGTAATGATAAATTTTTAAAATCAGAATTTCCTTTTTTTAAAATATTTATATTGTTTAAAAAATCAATATAATCAGCGATAGGTTGAGGATACCTTGAAACAATTAAATCTTTAATTAATTCCATTTTATTTATTTTTGATTTACCAATATGATGAAATATTGCTGTTCTTTCACTACTAAGTTCTTGATAAAAAAGGTTTAATCCAGTTCTTTCAGCAGGAAGTAAAAATGATTTAGAAAATAGATTATCAAAAATAAAATGACTTAATACATTTTTTAGATTATCACTAATTATATCTTTTGGAGCATCAGTATTTAATAAAACTAATTGAAGAATAGTACTATCTACTTCTTTATTTATCTCCAAAATAACATTATCTTTTTTTCCAATGGTTAATGTACTTTTATGAAATCTTTTAAATAACTCTTCTTCTATTTTTTTAGTATCTAAATCAAATGTTATTTTAGATCTTTTAAATTTATCTTCATTGGCACTAAATACATAAGATAAACTTTTTGAAAAAGATACTTCTATCTCTTTTTTTATTTTTAAATAATTTTCATCAAAAAAGTTTTTTAAATTTAAATTATATAATCCATCTTTGTATAATTTATCTATTATTGGATTAATCTCTTTAAGGCTATAATCAAAATCTTTATCAAGAAGACTATATACTCCATAAGTAGCATAAGTTTTACCAGTGTTATTTTCCCCAGTAAAAATAGTTAATTTATTAAGTTCAACACTTCCCTTAGAAATATTTCCTAAATTTTCAAAATTAATTTTTGTCATCTACATCACCTTTTACAACAAATGTCCCATTTGGACTTTTTTCACATTAAGATAATCTTTATTAAAGCTATTCTCTTGCATCTTAATTTCAACTCTTTGAACTATTTCAACAGATTTTAAAGACTCTATTTTTTTAGGATTATTTGTAAGAAGTTTAATTTTTTTTATTTTGTAATAATTTAAAATATATTCAATGATTTCATAAGTTCTCTCATCTGCTCTAAAGCCTAATTGATGATTTGCTTGAATAGTATCAAATCCTATATCTTGAAGAGCATAAGCATTTACTTTATTAAAAAGACCAATATTTCGTCCCTCTTGTCTATGGTAAATTACCATTCCACCATTTTTGTCTATATACTCCAAAGCATAAACTAATTGCTCTCCACAATCACACTTAAGTGAGCTCAATACATCACCAGTTAAACACTCTGAATGAACTCTAATTGCAGGAATATCGGGTAAAATCTCTGTAAAAATTGCCAAATGCTCTCTTATATCTCCATCTAAATTCTCTTTGAATGATTGAATTTTAAAAAAACCATATTTTGTTGGTAAATTAGCTATTTTTGATATATCTATATTTTGCATAATTACTTTTTTTGTGCCACAAGTAAAGTTGATATTCCCATAGAAAATGATTCAACATATTTCATCTCAAAACCAGCCTCAACTAATTCATCTTCAAGCATTTTTGTTGTTAAGAATTCTTCAATAGAATCAGGTAAATATTTATATGCTTCATAATTTTTAGAAACCAATCCACCAATTCTTGGAAGAACTTTTTTCATATAAAAATCTGTAATTTTTGATACGAAACCACTTTTTTCTTGCTTAGTAAACTCTAAGATAACAACTATTCCATTTGGTTTTAATACTCTATTAAATTCATTTAAAGCTTCAACTCTATCAACAACATTTCTAATTCCATAAGAGATTGATATAATATCTGTAGTTTCATCTTTTAGTGGTAATTGCTGAGCTTTACCTTCTAAAAATTCAGCAAAATCAACTTTCTCTTTTGCAACATTTAGCATACCAACAGATGGATCAATACCTACAAACTTATCAACAGTAATATCTTTTTTTGATGCAATATTTTTCCAATAAAGAAGCAAGTCTCCTGTTCCTGTAGCAACATCTGTAATTTGTGTAAGATGTTTTGAGCCAAGAATATCATAAGCTTTATTACAACCTTTTTTACGCCACTGTTTATCAATTCCAAAGCTTAGAACTCTATTTGCCAAATCATAAGTTGATGCTATATCATCAAACATCTCAACTATTTTATCTTGTTTTTGAATATTATTACTCAATTTTACTGCTCCATTTTTATATTAAACTATAACCATTTTAAGAATATAGATTATATTTTCCACCATTATCAGTTAAAAACTCTACCATCTTCTTTTGACCCATCTTTTTTGCATAATCTTTTGCTGTTAGACCTGAACCATCTGTACCATTAACATCTGCACCATTTTTTAATAAAATCGTAGCAATTTCAACATCATTAAAACAAGAAGCTAATATTAAAGGAGTTAGTCCACTTTTTCTTTTGGTTTTATTTAAATCAAAATCTTTTTCTATACAAAGTTTAACAATCTCAACTCTTTTATATTTAATTGCAACATCAAGAGAACCTATCCCCTCACTATTCACTTCATGAATATTAACACCATAAGATAATAATAATTCAATTAATTCTCTACTTGCATACTTACAAATAGCATAAGATAAAAGACTTACTTCATCATAATCTTCTAAATCATACTCTTCACCAATTAGAATAGGCTTATTTATATCATATCCAGCTTTTAAAATAGATTCTAATAAAAAAATTGAATCATTTTCTATTGCTTGAACAACTTTTGCATCATTTTGCATCTTATTTTCCAAACATTCCCATATTACCAAACATACCCATAGCTTGAGATTTTTTATTATCTTCAACCATTTTATTTGCATCATTTACCGTAGCGATTAACAAAATCTGAAGAGACTCTTTATCATCCATCAAACTTTCATCAATAGATATATCAATAACCTCTCCACTTCCATTTGCAGTAACTTCAACCATTCCACCACCACCTTTTGCAGTAACTTCAATTTGCTTGTTCTGTTCTTCCATATCTTTGGCCTGTTTTTGAATATCTTCCATCATCTGACCCATTTTACTCATATCTAATCCATCAAACATATTAATCCTTCATTCTAATCCGTTAAATTCTTGTGCTATTGTGTTATCATCATTTATTATAACTACTTTTGGGCTAAATTCATCAGCCTCATTTTCACTCATACTAGCATACGCTATAATAATAATTTTATCTCCAACTTGTACTTTTCTTGCCGCCGCTCCATTAACACATATATCTTTGCTACCACGTTTTCCTGGTATTATATATGTAGAAAATCTCTCACCATTATCAATATCAACAATATCAACTCTTTGACCTACTCTCATATTAGAAGCATCTAACAGATTTCTATCAATAGTTATAGAACCTACATAATGCAAATTAGCATCACTAATAGTAGCTCTATGAATTTTACTGTAAAGCATCTCAATAGTCATATAAATAAATCCTTTTTATATATTTATTAAAGTTAGTTATTATACCTAAAATATTCTAACTAAATACATCTTTAAAAATTTTTATTTAAATTCTTAGAGATATATTTTGTAATTCCGTGCCACGATATAAGTCATTCCGTGCCACGACACGGAATCTAGCTATCTAATCATTGAAGCAGGAGAGATAGGTTCACCCCACATATCATCAGATATTACAAGCTCTTCTACAACATTTCCACCAATAATATGTTCTTCAATAATTCTATCTATTTTCTCTTTTGTAAGATTAACATACATAGTATGACCTGGTTCAACTAACATAACTGGACCTTGCTGACAACGATTTAAACAACCTGTTTGGATTGGAGAAACTGTTCCAATAATCCCTTTTTGCATAAGTGATTGAGCTAAATGCTGAAATAATTGAGCAGACTCTGGGTTATTTTGACTAACACAACTTGGTTTTGGCATCCCTGGAGGTGCACTTTGCTGACATTTAAAGATGTAAAAAGCTGGTTGAGGTATTCCTTGTATCATATATATTCCTTTTATAGTTTAAATTAATTAGGATGAAAAAAGTCCTATTTGCGTAATTCTATCAAAAAATTCTTTTGTTTAGATTTAAAATTATCCATAAGCCAAAATATAAAGATTATAAAATATAATTAGCTAAAAATATCTACTTAGATTTAGTTGATTAAAAAAAGGATATATTATAATATTAAGTATAGAAAGTTCATGTGATGATAGTTCAATTGCAGTAACAGAGATAAAAAGTAAGAAAGTAATATTTCATAAGAAAATATCTCAAGAAAAAGAGCATTCTTGTTATGGTGGAGTTGTTCCTGAACTTGCTTCTAGACTTCATGCAGTTGCACTTCCAGAAATTTTACAAGATGTTAAACCCTATTTTAAAAATATTAAAGCAGTAGCTGTTACTAATCAACCTGGTCTTGGTGTAACTTTAATAGAGGGGATTGTAATGGCAAAAACTATTGCAACACTTTTAAATACTCCTCTTATTGCCGTTCATCACCTAAAAGCTCATATATATTCATTATTTATCCAATCAGATACAATATTTCCACTTCTCGTTCTTTTAATCTCAGGGGGTCACACTCAAATTATAAAAGTTACAAATTTTGACAATATGGAAATTTTGGCAAGTAGTATGGATGATAGTATTGGAGAGAGTTTTGACAAATGCTCAAAAATGATAGGTCTTGGTTACCCTGGTGGTCCAATTGTAGAAGAGTTGGCAAAAGATGGAGATGAAAACAGATTTAATTTACCTGTTCCTCTAAGAAATTCACCACTTATTGCATTCTCTTTATCAGGATTAAAAAATGCTGTTAGATTAAAAGTGGAAAAATTAGGTGGTGCTGAAAATTTAACATATCAAGATAAATGTGATATTTCGGCATCATTTCAAAAAGCTATCAAGCTTCACCTTATTCAAAAAACTAAAAAAATTTTTCAAAAAGAGGATATTAAAGATTTTACAATAGTTGGTGGAGCATCTGCAAATATATATATCAGACAAGCTTATGAAAAATTGTGTGAAGAGTTTAATAAAAATATACATTTTGTGGAACTACAATACTGCTCTGATAACGCTGTAATGGTTGGAAGATATGCTATTGATGCTTATGATAAAAAAGAGTTTATAGCTAGTAAAGAGTTAGAAAACAGAAGCACCAAAAAACAAATAAGTGGTGAATTTTTATAAGAGCAATCTTTTTGATTGCCCCAATGCCAATAAATTAAGGATTATTATGCTTTTGGACACGGTGCTTCAGCTCCGTATATTGGGGAGAGGCTAAAGCCATCTCGTCCAAAAAAAAAGCTTATTTCATTGGCATTGGGCTTTAGCTCCACTTCCAAAAAAACCCTTATTTCTTGAGAATCCCCCCCTAGAAAATTTGTATAAATATTTATACAAAGTGCGTAGCATCAGCTATTTTGAATATATTTACTTCTTTACACATCTCTGCCACCAAGCCTAAATACCCTAATTTTTTTATTTTATTTATTTTTCTAAAATAGATGGTATACTCCTCATTTATATATTAATTATTTTATGATAAACTTTTAAATATGGTGCCATTTTCAACACACCATTTTAAAATCAATATATAAAAAATAAAGAGCAGTAGGAAATAAAATATGTGTGGAATTGTAGGATATATAGGCAAAAAAGAGAAAAAAGAGATTATATTAGATGGTCTTAGTGAATTAGAATATAGAGGATATGATTCTGCTGGAATTGCTATTATTAAAGACAATAAACTTGAACAATTTAAGGCTATTGGGAAATTAGAAAACTTATCAAATAAAATAAAAGATTTTAACAGCGATGGATTTGGTGTTACAATTGGACATACTCGCTGGGCAACACATGGAAAACCAACAGAATTAAATGCTCATCCACATCTAGGAGAATATAGTTTTGTCGTTCACAATGGTATTATAGAAAATTATAAAGATTTAAAAGAGGAACTTGAGCTAAAAGGGATCAAATTTATAAGCCAAACAGATACAGAGTCTATAGTTCACCTTTTTGAAAATATAAATAACTCTATTGAAGATTCTTTTAAAGCTTTTAAACAGACAATTAATAAATTAGATGGTGCTTATGCCACACTTTTAATTACAAAAGCATCTCCTGATACTATATTTTTTGCAAAGAATGGTTCGCCAATGCTTATTGGATTTGATAAAGATGAGATATATTTTGCATCATCAGATACTCCTATTATTGGTAAAGCTACAGAGGTTTATTATTTACAAGATGGTGAATATGGATTTGTAGAAGATGGAAAGGTTAAACTATTTGATGAAAATGGGATAAAAAAGTTTACGAAACAAAAACTCTCACTAGATAAAGTTTTGGCTCAAAAAGATGGATATAGATTTTTTATGGAAAAAGAGATTTATGAACAAAGTCGTGTAATTACAGAAACAATTATGGGAAGAGTTGAAAATAATAAAATCAATTTTGAAGAGATAGATAAGAGTATTCTTGATGGAATTAGTGATATTAGAATCTGTGCATGTGGGACAAGTTATCATACTGGATTAGTGGCTAGTTATCTTCTTGAAAGAATTGCAAAAATCAGATGTAGTGTAGAGATTGCAAGTGAATTTAGACATAAAGAACCTCTTTTAGAAAAAACTTCTCTATTTATCACTATCTCTCAAAGTGGGGAAACTGCTGATACTCTTGAAGCTCTTAAAATGGCAAAAAAAGCTGGTTTAAAATCTTTATCAATCTGTAATGTTGATAACTCTTCTATTGTACGCGAGAGTGATTATACAATTCTTACCCGTGCAGGGATAGAAAAAGGTGTGGCAAGTACAAAAGCATTCTCAACACAAGTTATGGTTTTATGGATGCTAACTTTATATATTGCCCAAATCAAAAAGAGTATCTCAGATGAGCAATTAAATCAAGAAATAGAGGCAATCTTACACACTCCAAAATCTTTAATCATAGATGATAATCTTCATAATAAACTTCATCGCTTATCAAAAAGATACCTTCATGGTCATGGATTTTTCTTTATTGGTAGAGATATATTTTTCCCTTTAGCACTTGAGGGAGCATTAAAACTTAAAGAGATTAGCTATCTTCATGCAGAGGGGTACCCAGCAGGGGAGATGAAACATGGACCAATTGCTTTGGCTGATAGTGAACTTTTTACAATTGCTCTTATGCCAAAAACTATGCAATACGAAAAGATAAAATCAAATGTGGAGGAGCTAAGTGCAAGAGATACCACAATTTTAGCAATATCTCCTGAAAATTTTGAGTTAGCTGATGATTTTATTAAGACAAAATATAGCTCTCATCCTATGATAGAATTTTTTGAAATGACAGTTATTACCCAACTTTTAGCTCTTGAAATATCGGTTAGACTTGGTAACGATGTGGATATGCCACGAAATTTAGCTAAAAGCGTAACAGTTGAGTGATAATTTGGTCATTGAGTATTATCTATAAATAAGAGTTTAGAGATTCTATATCAAAAAAGAAGCATGGAATGACGGACTTTTATCACCATGAAGTTACTTTAACTTTAGGGTCTCCTAAACTGAAAACTACTTATGAAGAATACCCTTTTTAATATATTCTGAGAGTTTATCCATCGCTTCTTTATGGTTCTTTATAAAGTCTTGGTGTGCATTAGAATCACAATAGTTAGTTATAATAAAAATTCCACCAACAGGGATATTAAAAGCTTTGGCTACTTTGATAATAGAAAAAAATTCCATATTTTCTAGTGATATATTTAAGTCTAAATATTTTTTATTAAGTGATAAATCTCTTGTGATATAGTTTGAAGAGTTTATCATCGTATCTTTTGAAATATCTAAAGCTGTTGAAACCACATTATCAACTGGCGTAAATGAGTCTGCATTAAAAAATGAATTTTCAATATTTGTGGCACTTTTAGATTTGACTATATCAAAAACTTTATGATTGCCATAACTTCCTGCGCTTCCTACAAACAGAATAAATTCAGGTGGATTCATAATACAAATTCTAGTAAGGTTAATAGCACTATCCACAAGCCCTATTCCAATTGGTGTTGCAAACTCAAAAGATTCTATATCTCCTGCACAAAATATCATTTTTATCCTTTTTTATTAGATTCCCAGTCAAGCTGAGAATGACGAAATCTTTCAAGAATGACAAAATCTTTCAAGAATGACAAAATCTTTCAAGCATGACGAAATCTTTCAAGAATGACAAAATCTTTCAAGCATGACGGTTATTTGTCATTCTGAACTTGATTCAGAATCTAGGTCTTATAATAAACAGATAGAGGTTACACCTAAAACAGCACTTTCACTTTTTAAGATTAAACTACTATCAAATCCAACTATCTTATTTTTTTCAAATTTACCTATTTCCTCACTACTAAAACCACCTTCACAACCAATTATAATACTATTAATATCATCTTTATTATCAATAAGAAAAGAGTCTGAAAAATTTAACATATAACTTTTAGGATAGCTTTCTAAAAATTTATCTAGTGAATCTAATATCTCAATTGTCATCATTTGGCTTCGTCCACACTGTTGAGATGAGTTTAATAAAATTTTATTTAATCTAGTTCTATCTATCTTAAAATTTTTTTGACTTTTATTGCAATATATAAATGATATTTTTTCTACACCCATCTCATTTAAAGAAGATATATTTTTTTCTATCACTTTAGTATCAATTACACACCAGCCAATATGTAGATTTTTATTAGATTTAATAATAAGCTCTTGTTGAGATATTAAACTAATAGTTAACTCTCTTCTTGTTATATTTTCAATTTTATAACTATATAAAATATTATCTTTTAAATTACGCAACGCAATAATATCATCAATTTTATGTCGGCGAACTTTTATGATATATCTATAGTCATCTCCTAGTAATTGTATATGATGCTCTGAGGCATTTATATTATATATATATTGCATATTAAACTTGATAAATCCATATAAAACTCAATATTATAGCTATCTCTATGATTGCGATAACAATTGCTAATTTACGATAATTATCTATCGTATCAGTTGGTGAGTGAATAAACTTTTTAAACTGGATAAATTTATAGACCTCTAATCCAATTAATACAAAAAAAGCACCTATCATCAAATTGATATTTATACTAAAATCACGTTCTGATAATATCATCGCTACCAAACCATCAAATCCTATCATTACAAGAAGTGCATAGTATGTAAAAAAATATATCCTAGTAAGTTTAATAAATTTTGCAACATTAGCATAAAATAAAATAGAAATAGAGATACCTGCAAATATCAATATCAAAAATAGATTAATTGTTGTTGTGTGATACCATATAACATCTGCTATCATTAAAAGCCTTTTTTTATGCCATTATACTATTTTAAGCTTACCATTGCAGTGTAATTGTAGTTCCCTCTTTTAGTTTTGATTTAACGGTTATAGATATATTATACTCATTGACTATTTTTTTAACTATATTTAAGCCAATGCCAAAACCACCTTCACTTTTATTAAATCTTTTATATCTATTAAACATATATGGTATTTTATCCTCGGCAATTCCTATCCCTGTATCTGAAATTAAAAGTAGATTAGATTTTAATTCAATAGAGATAGTTCCACCTCTTTTATTATATTTAATAGAATTTGAAATTAGATTATCAATAACTCTGATTGCTTTTTGTTTATCTATATAAAATATAATATTCTCTAGTTTTAATATAAATAGAATCTCTTTTGACTTTGCTAAAATATCAAAATAATCAACTCTATCTTCTATCAATTCTTTAATATTTAAATCTATATTTTGACTATATTGTTCTTGTGATAGAGTTAAATATGTTAAATCATTATATAAAATAGAAACTGTTTTTGCTGCTATATCTATACGATGGAGTTTCTTTTTATTTTTTTCTGTCATAATATCTCTATCCATCATCTCAATATTTGCTAAAATTGCACTCAATGGAGTATTTAGCTCATGAGTTGTATCTTTGATAAAGCTATCTAAGAGTATAATTGAATCACGCATAGGTTTTAAAAAGAGTTTTGATAGATATAGACCAAAGAGAATTAATACTATTAAAGTTATAGAGCTGTATATTATAATATGTTTTATTGTCTCATTTTCCCACTGTTTATTATCATCAATCTCTATAATAAGATATTTTGCTCCAAGATAGTAGTTATCTAATATCTTTATATAATGAATAGAGTCTCCTATACGATATATATCACTCTCAAAATCTATCTTACTCTCTTTTAAAAGAGAGAAGATAAGACGATACTCCACATCATATATTGCAGATTTAAATCTTTTATCTCGTGGGTATAGTTGAGTCTCATCAAAAAAATGGTGTAATCTTTTTAATTTTCTAATAGTATTATTAGCATACGCAGAAAGGTATATTTTATGATTTGATAAGCTTAACTTATCTTGACTTTGATAATAAAAAATAGATAAAAGAAGTATAACAATAACACCCATTAAGATATAAAGACTTAAAAATCTTAAAAGAGACTTCTCTTCACTTTTAAGAAAACTATCTCTTGAAGAAAACAAGTTATATTGCCTCTATCTCTTCTGCTAATTCTAAAATATCAAGATATTTATCACTTTTTAATTCTAATTCATCTTCTGATTTTTGTAACTCAACGCTTAATTCTGTAAGCCCTTTTTGATTATAACAATCAGGGTCTTGTAAACATTTATTAATCTCTTCTATTTTATTTTCAAGCTTTTCAATTATATCAGGAAGCATATCTAAATCTCTTTGTTCTTTAAAAGAAAGCTTTGTTTTTACTTTAACTTTCTCTTGTTTATTAGAACTTTTGCTCTCTTTTTGAATATTATTTTCAAATTTCTGAAGCTCTTTTATCTCTTTTTCTATCATTAGATATTCACTATAAAGTTGATAAGACTCCTCTATTAAGCCACCACGTTTAAATATAAAAAGTTTTGATGCAATTTTATCAATAAAATATCTATCATGAGATACAAAAATTACAGCACCACTAAAATTAATAAGTTTCTCTTCCAAAATATTTATTGTTGCAATATCTAAATCATTTGTTGGTTCATCAAGAATTAAACAGTTTACATCTTTACTCATTAATAAAGCTAATGCAACTCTGTTTCTCTCCCCTCCACTTAAAACACCAACCTTTTTACTCAGATATTCCTCTGGAAATAAAAAACTTTTAAGATAACCATAAACATGTTGATTTTGCCCATTAACTTTTATAATATCTCCACCATCAGGGCAAAAAGTTTCTATTAAAGTTTTATCATCTTGCAAAACTCCTCTATGTTGGTCAAAATATCCTAATTTAAATTCACCTTTTTTAATAATTCCACTATCTGGCTTTAAATCTCCAAGCATAAGTTTCAAAAGTGTAGATTTCCCACTTCCATTATCTCCAACAATTGCGATTTTATCTTTTTGTAGAATTCGTGTTGTAAAATCTTTGATAAGAGTTCTATTTACAATATTATATTCCAAGTCTTCCACATCAAAAAGCATCTTTTTTCTTGAAACTCCCTCATCACGATTAAAATGTTTTTTTTCTCTTTCAAGTTCTATCATCATTTTATGAATTAAAGTTGGATTAAATTTTGCATCGTCTCTAAGTTCAAATACCCTTTTTTTTCTCCCTTGATTTCTCTTTTCTCTTGCTCTTACACCTTTTGATAGCCATTCCTCTTCCCGTTTTAGATGACGAAGCAGATTTTCATGGTCTCTTTGCATATTCTTCATTCGTTCCTCTTTTAACACAAGGTAACGATTATATCCTCCATTATAAGAGATAAGCTCACAATTATCCACCTCCACAACTCTAGTGGCAACTCTATCAATAAAATGTCTATCATGGGATATAAATAAAAGTGTAAATTTCTCTTTTAAAATCAACTCTTCTAAAAACTCAACCATATATACATCAAGGTGATTTGTTGGTTCATCAAGTAATAAAATATCTGGTTTTTTAAGAATTAATGAGGCAAGAGCAACTCGTCTTTGTTCACCACCAGATAGAGTTATTACAAGTCTATTTTCATACTCTTTTAGTTTAAACTCTTGAAGAACTCTTTCAATTTTATCATCTAAATTCCAAGCATTATGATGATCTAAAAAATTTGTAACTTCTGAATGTTCTGTAAGTAATCTTTCATTTTCATATTCATCCACAAGCCTAAGAGTTAATTTATCATAAAGCTCTTTTGCCTCTTTTAATACAGTTAGTTCATTTTCAATAGCATCTCTAACATTTAGATAATCTTCAAAAATCGGTTGTTGGGATAACATCTCTATTTGAATAGATTTATTAACAACTCTTTTTCCCTCTGTAATATCCTCTTCACCTGAAGCTATCTTCATTAAAGTAGATTTACCACACCCATTTCGTCCTAATATTGCAACTCGTTCACCCTCATCAAGATGAAAACTCACATCCTTTAGAAGTATTTTTATATCATATTGTTTATCTATATGAAAAAGATCAATTAATGCCAATTTTACTACCTTTTTTATTATATTATTAAGTTATAAATTCTTATCTAATTGAGCTAATTTCTCTCTTAACTCTGCTCTTTCTTTAAATCCAACTACTCTATATGTTTTTACTTTATCTCTAAAATCTTCTTTAACATCTATTAAATCCATCTCTTTGCAAGTTATTTTATCAATAGTAGCATTATATTTTAGAGCAATAATATTCATCTCTTCAAAATAGTTATTTAAAATATTATTTATCTCTTCTGGTTCCATTTTTTCAGTTATCTGTGTAAAATTTTTAATATCAGATTATCTTTAGAAGTTTCATAAGATATTTTAGGATTATAAAATATAGATTTTAGTTGAGATGTTGCATCTTTATAATAAACTAGAAAGTCATCTTTATATTTATTTTCATTCCATTCTTCAGATTTATAAGAAGTAGATGTAAATACTACTTTATCGTCTTTTCTGATAAAAGAGTATACATAATCTGTTACCATCTCATCATTATATCTACTAATTTTATTCATTATTTTGAAATAGTTCTTTTTGTCAATAGTATTTAAGAATTTATTCATAAATTTCCTTAAAAATCTAACCAATAAATAAAAGCGATAATTTTAGGGTACCTACAAGAAGAGGCACCCCTACGGAATAATACCATGTATAATGACAAGAATCACTTGTGCTTGCCATTTAGAAGCTAATTCCTTATGCTCTACTTCCTGGTTTAATAGCTTTACTTCCATCTTTACACATTGGACATTCATCAGGAGAATACATCTCAAATTCAAAATCATCTAATGCAAATAATGGTTTATCCGAGGGAAGTTTACACTCAGATTTTGCCTTTGAATCAGAACCAACTCTTTGACAAAAACCTCTATTAGCAAGTGATGCAAATCCAACAACTTTACCACCAAGAGCCTCTATAGCTTTTGATGCTTCCATTGCAGAACCACCTGTTGTGATAATATCTTCACAGATTAAAACTTTTTCACCTTTTTTAATCTCAAAACCACGACGAAGCTCCATCACTCCCTCTTTTCTCTCAACAAAAATACTTCTGATAGATAATGCTCTTGCTAACTCATAACCTGCCAAAATTCCACCTAAAGCAGGAGCACAAATAGTATCAACTTTAATTTTACTATCTATTATCTCTTTAGCTAATGCTTTTGCCAAAATTTCAGCTCTTGATGTATCTTCAAGCACTTTTGCACTTTGCAAATATCTATTTGAGTGATTACCACTACTTAATATAAAATGCCCCTCTAATAACGCTCCAGCTTCTTTATAAATATTTTCTACATTCATCATTATACTTTTAAAATATCTTTCTCTTTAGAGGCAAATATACTATCACACTCAGCAACACTCTTATCAGTTATCTTTTGAATTTCATCAAATGCTCTTTTCGCATCATCTTCACTAATATCTTTATCTTTTTCTAATGCTTTAATATCATCATTAGCATTTTTTCTAATACCTCTTAATGCAATTTTTGCATTATCAGTCATACTTTTTGCACTTTTTACAATCTCTTTTCTTTGATCCGCTGTCATAGGTGGAAAAAATAATTTAATAAAGTCACCATCATTATTAGGATTTACACCAATATTTGCATTTTGAATAGCTTTTTCAATAGGTTGTAACATAGTTTTTTCCCATGGTGTGATAGATATTGTTGTTGCATCACTGGCAATTACATTTCCAACTTGATTTAGTGCTGTTGGAGTTCCATAATAATCTACTTTAATATGGTCTACAATTGTTGTTGTTACACTTCCTGTTCTTAAAGTACTGTAATCTCTTTTTAGTGAAGTTATACTTTTTTGCATAGTCTCTTTAGTATCATCATATATCTCGTTTAACATTGAATATCCTTGTATATATTTTGTATTATTTTACCTTTTTTTTGCTTATGGCTTATGTATAATAAAAATATTTACAGAAGTAAAGGTAATCCTCCATGCCAATGGATTAAGCTTTTTTTTGGACGAGATGGCTTTAGCCTCTCCCTAATATACGAGGGGGGGGAACTGAAGTACTGTGTCCAAAAGCATAATAATTCTTATTTCATTGACATTAGGATAATCCTCTATGGATACCTTGTATATAAGTATAAGCAACCCTTTTATGGTTGCCCTGTTATGTATATAAAATTATTTTGTTGGTGCAACTGGTGCTGCTGATGGTGCAGGAGTTGAAGGCGTTGTTGTAGCTACAGGAGATGCTGGAACATTAGTTGTAATTGAATCTGCTACGGATTTACTATTCTCTTTTGTATATAAGAAACCTAAAGTAAGTGTATTAACTATAAACAGTATAGCAACTGTAAATGTAAACTTTGTTAAAAATCCTGCTGGACCTTTTGCTCCAAACATTGTTTCATTACTTCCACTATATGCGCCTAAGCCTATACTAGAACTTTTTTGTAATAATACTGCTATAGTAATTACCAATGCTAAAATAATTTGTACAATTAAAAGTGTTGATGTCATTTATTCCTCTTTTTATAAAACTTAGGGTTTAAAACCTAATTTGGGTATAATTTTGCTAATTATACCTAAAATTAATGAAATTGAGATAAATGAATATAGCAAAAGAGTTTTCAAGATTTGCAACAAGCTATAATGAGATAAATATTATACAAAAAGAAGTTGCATATAAGTTAGTAAAGTATCTTAAGTTTAGTCACTATAATAGTGTTTTAGATTTGGGATGTGGTGGTGGAGAGGTTTATAAAAATCTTATAAAAGAGAAAATATCTATTGATAAATTTGTAGGGGTAGATATATCTAATGAGATGCTTAAAATCCACCCAAAGTCCCAAAATATAGAGCTTATCTGTAGTAATTTTGAGAATATTAAAATTTTTAATAAATATGATATAGTAGTCTCCTCTTCTGCTCTTCAATGGAGTAAAGATTTAAATAGTACACTTCTAAAAATTACTAAACTCTCTGATAATTTTATTTTTGCAATATTTACATCTAATACATTTAAAACATTACACCAAGTAGCAAATATAAAATCTCCAATCTACTCTAAAGATTATCTAATAAAAAATATAAATAAGTATTTTAACGCTAAATATGAGACTATAAGCTATAAATTAGAATTTGAAAACACATATAAAATGCTTGAGTATATAAAGAAAAGTGGAGTAAGTAGTGGAGAAAAAAAGTTATCATTTAAAGAGATAAAAAATCTTATTAAATCATATCCTTTGAATTACCTAGAATTTGAAGTTCTTTTTGTTAAATGTAGTTTAAAATAAAATCATAAATTTTAGGGTACCTACAAGAAGTACCCCTACGAAATAATCGTGTGTAGGGGCAATCCTTTATGGTTGCCCTTGTTATGATTAATATGGTTACCCTTATTGTGATTAATAAGTATATCTAATAAAGAATCTTAAATTATCTGCTTCAATATCAACCTCTTGTGGTTTTACCCAACCAGCACATCTAACATTTGGAGTATAATCATGCTGAACATGAGTATATCTAATTTGAGAAGATAAGTTTTTAATTCCAAACAAATCAACATTCCAATACGCCTCAACCGCTGTACCTCTTACTGCTATTTTTGAACCAATTATTGTATCTTCTGCCCAAGTCATTGGTGTCCAATATTCTGAACCATAGTTAAATTCAACACCAATCTTACCATTATCTGTAATCATATCAGGAATCATAAATCCTAACCAATAGGAATAACCAGTTTCTGAATCTGTTGAGCCTAATAGTTGATGACCATTATCGGGACTATATGTACTTGATGCGATTGATGCAAAAAGAATTGTATTCTCCAAAAAGTCACTATCTTCACTTAAACCATCAACTTGAAGAGATAAAGCATTTAAATAAGCTGTTCCTGCATCAAGAGATTTATTAAATCCACCCTCTGGAAACTCTTTACCTACTCCTGTATCACCTGTTCTTGCACCTTTTGTATTAAAGATAGAAGAATGTTGAAACATTAAATTATATTGACCATCATTATATAGACTTCCTAAAAGCATAAAGAAATCTACATTCTCTTTAATATCACCCTCCTCTTGAGCATAAGGCTTAAATCCACCATTATCATAAAGTGTTTCAATTCCACCAGTATGTGCTCTACCATAAATAAATTTAACAAATGAACCAGTTGCTAAATACTTTTCAAGCCCCAATTTCACCATTACTGCATCAACTTCCATATTTGTAATATGTGCTAATGGTGAATTAGGTGTATCATTACCCTCTCTCATATTTGCTAAAAATCCATCAGAAGATGGTCGTCTCCCAACACTGAATGAATATGGTGTTTCATCCTCACCAAAACTATCAGAATATACAAAATATGCTTGTCTAAGTCTGAAGACTGTATCTGTTGCTTTTGAAGATTCTGACCACTCTTTTAAAGTTGCATCGTGACTTAAGTGACTTCCTCCCCAAGTACCATACATTGCAAGTTGCCCTGTAAATGTTAATTTTGGCATAGGTGATGATTTCATATTAAGATATAGTTTACTGCTAAAAACAGAATCATTAGATGCTTCTGTTCCAGAATAATCTACACCTTTAAATTGATAGTTATTATAAGTATAATTGATTACATCAACACTATTTCTTGCATCAATGCTAAATTTAATATTATCAAAAGCATCATGAGCTTTAACTTTATTAAGTTTTTTGCTAACTTTCTTAAGCTTTTTCTCTAGCTTTATTATCTTCTGCGTAAGTTCTTGATTTGATAACTCCTCTGCTGTTTGAGCAGATAAAGTTGAGACTAATAATGCAGAAATTAGTGATAAAGTGACTTTTTTATTCATCTTTAATACCTTTTTCTTATAATGATATTAAAATCAGATAAATAATACTTGAATATCTACTCAAAAGAATATTTTATAGAGTAATTAATTAATGATGTGTAGTTATGTAATAATTAATTTTATATCATAACTAATATTTATTCTTTAAAATTATTTAAGATTAATATAATATATATTGTATTATTATAATAAAAATTTGAGGATATAATAATATGAGAAAAATAATAACTCTATCATTAGTTGCTTCTACAACTTTGCTATTTAGTTCTACAGCTAGTGATTTAAAATTTATGAAAACAGAGATTGCTAATTTAAAGTCAGAAGTTGCAGAATTAAAAAAGGATAAACAAAAGTCACAAAAGAAGATTGCTAAAATCAGTAAAAAACTTAATAAAGTGAAAGCTCATGATGCTAATGATAATATTAAATGGAATGTAGATTTACGAACATCTGTTAATAGTATTAATTATGATTTAGCTGATGGAAGCTCTAAGAGTAATGACGCTTTATTGGGTATGAGACTTTGGTTAAATATGGCATATGCTGTGGATACTAATAATATATTTAAAGCTAGATTATCTATGAATAAAGCATTTGGTGCTGATTTTGGATCAGAAGGGGGTCGTTCTCATGGTTTAGGAGAGATGTTTGACTGGACTGGAAATACATCATTATCAGATAGTCACCTAAAAGTAAGTGAAGCATATTGGCTATATCTTGGAGAAGAAGCTTTTGGTGCTAATATACCTTGGACATTTTCTATTGGTAGAAGACCATCTACAACTGGATTTTTGGCAAATTTAAGAGAAGATGATCCTGCTTCATCACCACTAGGACATATTATTAATGTTGAATTTGATGGTTTTAGTTCAAAATTAGACCTTTCAAATATTACTAATATTCCAGGAATGAGTTTTAAAGTATGTATGGGACGAGGTTCTTCAAGTGCTACACCATTATTTGAAACTGCAACTACCTATGCTGATGATGCTCTTGAAAATGTTGATCTGACAGGGTTTATTTTTGAGCCATATAATGATGGACAATATATAGTTAAATCAACTTGGTTTAAAGCATTTAATATGCCAGGTATGGATATGAATCCTGATGGAACACCAACACAATTTAAACAGTTTGGTGATATACAAGGTGCTTCAATTTCTGTATTAATAGATGGTTTGACTGAAGATGGCTATTTATCAGAGGCAAAATTATTTGGTTCTTTTGCATGGACTCAAACAGAGCCAGAAGCAGGTAAATCTATGTTAGGTTCTTTTGATAAAGAGAGTGGTACATCATATTGGGTTGGAGCTGAATTTCCTTTAACAGATAATGGTAAATTTGGACTTGAATATAATCATGGTTCTGAGTATTGGAGACCATTTACTTATGCAGAAGACACAATGATTGGCTCTAAACTTGCTGTTCGTGGTGATGCTATAGAGGCATATTTTACTTATAAATTAACAGATGCTCTTTCAGCTCAAATAAGATATACAAAAATTGATTATGATTATACAGGAAGTAATGGATTCTTTGGTAACTACTCTGGAAATTCTATGAAAATAGATGATATTAAAAGTGCTGTAAGTGCTGTAAATAATATGGGTGGCATGGAAAATGTTATGTCTGCTGTTGAAAATGGAGATATGAGTATGGAACAAGCTACACAACTAGGTATGGCAAATGAGATGGCTCCAAATATAATTGAGTCTGCACAAGATATTAGATTCTATATTAGATATAGATTTTAATTATAAAACAATACCTTAGTCAAAAAATTTCTTAAAAAGCATGGAATAACAATATAATTTTAAACAAAAAGTTATTCCATGAAAGAGATCATAACATTACTAAACTGTATAGCATATAATAGTCTCAATATTCTTTTTTTTAACTTCTAAACCTTTTTAATATCTCTCTTGTTGTGATATTTTTTATTTACCATTCAATATTTAAAAATCTTTTATTTGCCCATCCTGAAATACCATCATTATTTTTCACAAATACCCAATTATTTCTTTCTGAATAAGCTATTAAATCATTAGCATTATATTTTAAAACTCCTACTTTCTTTGAATTACTTCTTGGAAATTGTCTAAGAGATAAAGTATCATTTCCTTTTACATTCTGTACGGAACATTTATTACTACTATATTGATTATAAAAAATTGGAGTAGTATGTCCTTTTAGAAATTTTTTATTAACCCATCCCGAGAAATCACCTTCATATTGACCAGCTAAACACCAATTTGTATTAGGTTTACATTTAAAAACATCAATATTATCATCCCATGGATTAAATGTACCTATTACTTTAGATTTTGAGGATGCACTCTTTCTCACATTTAAAATATCATCACTTGCAACTTTAATAACGCTATAACTTGCATAGTAATAATCACCATCTACACCAACATTCATACCAAATCCACAATCCTGATTATTATTTAATGTTCTAATCTCTAATTCTACTTGCTTAAATATTAATTGAAATTCACATAAACTATTTTCACCCTCAACTTGCTTAATATATCTTCCTATACCATTATTAATTCTAATTTTTCCACTAAGCTCTCCAGTAAATAGAGTATCCATCCTACCCGAAGTATTACTTACACTCATATCAAAGCTATACATATTTCCTTTTATTTTCTTTAAGGTAATTGTATTTCCTGTTTCTTTATCGTCTGTAAAACTATATGTACCACTAATTGAATACAGACAACTTAAACTTAATAATAGACCAGTAATAATTTTCTTCATAATTTTCCTTTTATAAATATTATTTTAATTAATGGTGCGTTAAAAACACACCCTACTTCACCACCAAATTTACCAATTTATTAGGAACAACAATCTCTTTTACAATCTTCTTATCCTCCAGCCATTTTGGTACACTTGCTTTTGCCATCTCTAAAATCTCATCTTTAGAAGCACCTGCATCTACTTCAATTTCACCTCTTCTTTTACCATTAATACTAACTGCTAAAACTATACTATCTTTTACAAATACTTCATCCAAAACTTTAATACTATTTTTTAGATTAGCTCGTCCAAACAGCTCTTGACTAAGTTCTGTTGTAATATGAGGTATAATTGGTTCTAATAGATGAAGAATTATATAAATTCCCTCACTCCAAACATCGCCATTATCTTGCTTGTCAAGGGCATTTAAAGCTTCCATACATGATGCAATTAAGGTATTAAATGCAAAGCTATTTTGATAAACCACTTCTGATTTTTTAAGGGCATCATAGACTTTTGCTCTTGCTTCTTTTGCATTTTTATCTAGTGATTTATGCTCTATTATTGGAAGAGTATTTGATGTTACTTTATTTTTTCTATCATAAAGTTTTTTGATAAATCTAAATGAACCCTCCACGGCACTATCATTCCACTCTAGTTCTTTTGTAGGAGGCGCTGCAAAAAGTGTAAATAATCTTGCTGTATCTGCTCCATATTTTGCTATTAGCTTATCAGGGTCAACTGTATTTCCAATAGATTTACTCATCTTTTTACCATCTTTTAGTACCATTCCTTGTGTTAAAAGTTTTTCAAATGGTTCGTCAATATTGATATAATCTAAATCTCTTAGAACTTTTGTAAAAAATCTTGCATACAAAAGGTGTAAAATTGCATGTTCTATTCCACCAATATATTGATCAACTCCTAGCCAATAATTTACATCTTCTTTATCAATCCCACAACTTTCCCATTTTTTAGGATTTGTTGCATATCTAAATTGATACCAACTTGATTGTACAAAAGTATCAAGAGTATCAGTTTCACGAATTGCATCTTTCCCACAATTTGGACAGCTACAATGTTTCCAAGTTGGATGATTATCAAGAGGGTTTCCTTCTCCTGTAATCTCTACATCATCAGGTAGAGTAATTGGAAGATTTTCTGTTTTTTCTGCAACTAATCCACAATCATCACAATGAACAAATGGGATTGGAGCACCCCAATATCTTTGACGACTTATTCCCCAATTTCGTAGTTTAAAGTTAGTAGTTCCTTTTCCAAGTTTTTTTTCTTCCATAAGTTTGATAACTTCTATTTTGGCTTTAATATTAGAAATTCCATTTAATTTACTTGAATTTATAAGGTTACCCTCATTTGTGTAAGCTATATTTTCATCTCCACCCTCAATAACTCTTTTGATAGGTAAATTATATTTTGTAGCAAACTCAAAATCTCTCTCATCGTGAGCAGGAACACTCATTACAGCACCTCCACCGTAGGAAGCTAATACAAAGTTTGCAACCCAAACAGGAATACTTTCACCAGTTAAAGGATGAGTTACATCAATTCCAAGGTAATAACCCTCTTTATCTGCTTTTGCTCTCTCTATTTCGCTCATATTAGAAATTTCTGTGATTTTTTGAGCCACATCTTCATCTAATAGAGAATTTTTAATTAAAGATTTTACAATTGGGTGTTCTGGTGCTAAGGCAGTGTAAGTTACTCCATAAATTGTATCAGGGCGAGTTGTAAATACTTCAAAACCATCAAATTTATTTTCTAATTTCTCTTTTGACTCATTAGTTAATTTAAATCCAAACTCTAATCCTTGAGATTTTCCAATCCAATTTTTTTGCATTGTAAGAACTTGTGATGGCCATTTATCTTCTAAAAGTTTAAGGTCATCAAGCAATTCATCTGAATATTTGATAATATTTAGATAATAACCATCCATCTCTTTTTGTTCCACTTCATTATCGCATCTCCAACAACAACCCTCTTCAACCTGCTCATTTGCCAAAACTGTATGACAATCTTCACACCAGTTTACAATTGTAGATTCACGAAATAGTAACTTCTCTTTAAACATTTTGATAATAAATTCTTGTTCCCATTTTGTATAAAGTGGGTCACAAGTGGCAAATTCACGAGTTTTTGAAAAAGATAATCCAAGAGAGTTTAACTCTTTTCTCATATAATCAATATTAGAATATGTCCACTCTTTTGGGTCACGATTATGTTTTATTGCTGCATTTTCTGCTGGCATTCCAAAAGCATCCCAACCAATAGGATGAAGCACATTATAATCTTGTTTTCTATAATATCTAGCCATCGCATCACCAATACTATAATTTCGCACATGCCCCATATGTAACCGTCCACTAGGAAATGGAAACATACTTAAAATATATTTTTTCTTTTTACTGTAATCATCAAGAGGTTCAAAAGCCCCCTCATCTTCCCAAATTTTTTGCCACTTATTTTCTATCTCACTAGGATTATAACTCATAAAATCTCCAAATTTTTAATTAAGGGATTATATCTAATTTATATATAATGTTTTAAATATTATTTTAATGATAGTTCTAGTCATCAATATACTGAGTGATTCTCTTCAATATGAAACCTTAAAAATATATCCTAGTAAATTTAAAATTTAGAAGTGTGAGGTTATCTGATTCGTATTGATTCCATAGTTTATACGGAATCTTTTAGATATAGATAAGGTAGATTTATCGCTTTATCATCCATTTTTTAAATGGTTGTAATGATGAGATATACTCTGCTACATCATTTATCTCTTTTTTAGTTAATACTATTTTAGGCATAGCATTTGCACTATATCCAAACTCTTTATATAGGCTAACTGGATCTTTTACATATTGTTTTATTTTTGATATTTTTCTTGTATAAGATACAAGATTAAAATCTGGACCCATTGCTGAACCACCATTAACTGTATGACAAATTGCACAATTTATATTATATACTTGCTCTCCTGATTTAACATCTGCTATTAAATTTGTTCCTATTAAAAGTGCTATTAAAATTGTAATTTTTTTCATATAAAACTCCTTATAATATATATTATAATTGATAATATCTTAAATAAGATAAAATTACTCTTAATTAACTTTTAAATTTTAATTTATCAATTTTATATCTAAAAAATTTAATCTTTATTAATGTATAGGCTCATAGATGGATATGCAAATTCTAAGTTATTATCTTTTAAGATTTTAGCAATTTTAAACATTACATCCTCTTTTACATCAAGATATTTTGTCCATTTAACACTTCTTGAAAAACAATAAATCATTATATTTACACTTGAGTCTCCAAAACTATCAAGGTTTACTAAAAGTGTTCGCTTAACTCCACGAAAATCCTCTTTTGATAATAGTTTAATACTTTTTTGTGAATCAATATACTTTGTATGCTTTGTTGCAATATTTGGATGAGTTAATAACATCTCTTTAATATCAGCAATTGCCTTTTTTATATCATCAAAATTTGATTCATAAGTAACACCTATATACATCTTTATTCGTCTTCCAATCAGTCTTTTATTCCAATTTTTAACGCTATTATTTGCAATTTGAAGATTTGGAATTGTAATCATTGCGTTATCAAATGTACGGATAGTTGTACTTCTTAGACCTATTTCAATAACTATACCTTCACCCAAATTACCAACACTTATCCAGTCCCCTTGTGAAAACGGATCATCTAACAAAATTGAAACTGAACCAAAGAAATTTGAAAGGGTATCTTTTAGAGCAAAAGCAACAGCAAGAGAACCGATACCAAGACCAGATAATATTGTAGATAAATCGATACCATATAGTTTAAGAATAACTAGAAATCCTATTAAAAGAACGATAAAGTTTACTATTTTTACAATAAGATTAATAACCTCACTTCTATATCCACTTTTTTTGCTTCTAATAGTTTTAATTTTAAGACTTGCAATACTATTTAATATCCCATATATTAGATATGTAAAAAGTGCAACAAAACCCATATCAAAGAATTTACTGCTCTCATCTACCATTGCACCAACGCCGAGATATGTATCAATAATCATATCAAGACCAAATAATATAATAATAAACCTTACCACTCGTTGCATTCTTTTTACGATATAAAGAGATTCTGTAGTTTGATAATGAGTATATTTTAAAATTATACTAATTAGCCAATAATAGCTACTACTCAATATAAATGTCCATAAAATAATTAAGATAATTATTGTTAATTTGGTGCTATTTAATTTTAAAGGCTCAATAAGAGGGTCTAGTTCTCTAGCAAAGTTTGATTTTCCAATTATATTGCTAATATTATTAAGTCCAAATGTTGAATATATTTTACTTTTAAATATAGTATCCTGATAACTAATTATATATTTTCTTAAATCATTATTAATTTTAATTATTGTATCTAACTTTGTAATTGCATTATCAATATCCACCATTATATTTTCATCTATATTTTCAAGAGTTTTTTTATCATTCTTAATTGACTCTATTTTTTTTATACTATCTATATTTTTAGATATTAGCTTATCCATATCTTTTTCAAAATCATCTTTTGAATCACTATATGTAGCATTTAAAACACCAAAACATAATTCATAAAATGTATCAATTGCAAGATAATAATTTATTTTTATCTTATCTAAAAGTACAGAAGCATCTTTCTTTAAAATTATATTTACTTTTATTTTCCTAGAAAGAGTTGCTTTTTCCTCTATATTTGGCATTAAAATAGATAAAGTTTTTTCTCTATTATTTGTAACTTTATTAAAGAAGTTTATCTCTTGGGACTCTTTTTGGGTTAGTAACTCTTCAACTTTATCTGCTGTTGTATTTAACTCTGTAATTTTAGAGTATAATAAAGATTGTGATGATATATATTCGTTAATAAAATCATTTGCATATATAATATTTATAGTTAAAAGTAATATTATAAATATTTTTTTCATATTAAGTCCTAAAATTATTTTTTAAAGATTAAGAATATCTTATCATCTACCTCTTGATAAAGTGATATATTTTTTGCCTCTATAAGTTTTAATGAAGTGTGAGATTCTATCTCTTTTATAGTGTAAAAATATTGATTTATAACCTCTTGCTCTTTTTTATATAGAGTATTCTCTTTTGTAAAAAGTGTAAAATCAGAATAGTAAATCTCATCTGTAAAATAGCTATCAATTGTTAAAAATCTCTTATCATCATCTACAATATATGACCCAACTGCTACACTTTCAAAGCCATCTAATGAATTAATATCTAACATAAAAATGCCATCATCAGATAAAATATTCTCAACTGATTGCAAAAATTCTATTAAAGAAGGACGATTAAGATAATTTAACATATCAAATACAGCAGTTATAACTTCAAATTTTTCATCTAAATTAGATATATTAATAGCCTTTGCATTAACACCTTTATCTTTAGCCTTTTGAATCATAATATTACTTAAATCAACACCCAAAATATTTTTAGGATTAAATTCTCTTTCAATAGCCAATAAAAACTCTCCAGAACCACATCCAATATCTAAAATAGAATTAAATTCTATAGTTTTAAGATAATCACTATAGTATTTATATAGACTAGGAGCAACCTCTTCAACTCCTAATAAATCTTCAACTTTAGCATATAAATCAAGATTATTATGCACGGCTATCAACCACCTGCTTAATACTTTTATATAACTCTAAGATTTCATCTTTTTTAGCATAATAACTATTTTTATTTGCAATTAAATATGCTGAAGAATCCATAATATCTTCTGCCACTTTTAAACCATTCTCTTTCATTGTTGCACCAGTTTCAACAATATCAACAATCGCGTCACAAAGCCCAACAAGTGGAGCTAATTCTATTGAACCATAAAGTTTAATAACCTCAACACCTACAGCTTTTGAAGCAAAATATTTATTTGTAATATTTACCATTTTTGTAGCTACTTTAATATTTGGTTTACTCCAATCAAGCTCATCTTCATTTTTAATCCCAATAGATACTTTACATTTTCCTAAATTCATATCTAACAGTTCAATTATGTCAAGCTCTTTTTCTGTAATTACATCAAGCCCAACAACTCCAATATCAGCAGAACCATGCTCTACATAAGTTGGAACATCTTGGTTTCTAACATTTAAAAATCTAAAGTCACCAACCTCTAAAATAAGTTTTCTATTGTCAAATTTAAACTCTCTGTCAAATATTTGAGCAAAAATTTCAAGTGTCTCTTCGGCTATTCTACCTTTTGGAAGTGCTATTGTTATCATATTTATCCCTATTTTTAATTCTTAAGCTTTTTATAATCCCCTTAAAAAGCAACTCTTCATCATATACAGACTTTTTAAAAAATCTTGATAAAAATTTGCCATCTCCACCACTAAAATATATTCTATTTTCTTTTTGATGTAAAGATATAACTGCTTTTATTGATGATATTATACCATAGCTAATTGCATCTTTTGTTGTTTTTGGTAGCTTATTTAAAGATAAATTTTTATTTAATTGAATATCTAAGACAGCTGAAATATCTTTATATGCTTTTAAATATTGCCTTAGTCCCAAAAGTATAAATCCACCTTGATATGTTCCATTTCTCATAATATCAACTGTAATTGCAGACCCAGCATCAATAAATATCCCATTTTTTTTAGATAAACAAAGTGCCTTTCTATCAACTCCCATTGTTGAATATTCACCATTTAATCTAATTTTATCAGAAATATTCCTCCATTTTTTAATACCTTTAATCTTCTTATTTATCTTTTTATTTACAGATATATATAATAACTTTTTATTTTTATATTTTTTTATAGCCTTTTTGTGACTAAGATGAACTATAGAAGTTCCATTATATATATGAAAATTTGTATTTCCAATATCAACAATTAACATTTTTATCTTATCCTACTAATTCTTAAATTATTTAACTTATATATTTTAGAAGCACTACTATTACTAGAAGACTTAAAAGATATTTCTACATCACAACTATTTTTTGCAAACTCTTTATCATACTCTTTACCACTAAGATTTGCAGATGTTGTATATGCCCATTTTAATCTATCTAAAAGTAATAGGTGGTTTTTATTTTTAACAATTCTATAAGATTTTGATTTAATTATAAATGTTGTTTTTTTTGCTCTTCGTACTCTATTTTTATGAATATTTGAAACTCGTGTGCTTTTTTTTAACTCTTTTAAAGATGAGATAGCTTTTATATAATGTTTATTTGGAAGTCTATTTTTTATTATGGAAAGTTGTTGATAGTTTTGGCTAACAAAACCAATTGTTGTATCGGTATTTGTTAGAAAAACTAAATCTTTAAAACCCATAACTACTCTGTTAAGTAATCTTGAAGTGCTTTTGGCTCAACAGAACCATTATTATCTTTTAGCTCTTTAATCGCCAAAGCAGCCACTTTTGCGGCTGATATTGTGGTAAAATAAGCAACATTATTAGCTAGAACACTTTGTCTAATTGTTGTGGCATCACTCTTACTTGATAGCGAATTATCAGATGTGTTAATTGCTAATGCAATCTCACCATTTTTAATCATATCATCAATATTTGGTCGCCCTTCTGATATTTTAAGTACTCTTGTTGATTTTATTCCTGCTTCTTGAAGTGCTTTATTAGTTCCACCTGTTGCATAAATCTCAAATCCTAACTCTTCAAAAGCTTTACCTATCTCTTGAGCATATTCTTTATCTTGCAATGATATAAATAGTTTTCCCTCAGTTGGAATATTATTTTTACTAGCAAATTGACTTTTTGCAAAACTCATACCAAAGCTATTAGATATTCCCATAACCTCACCAGTTGATTTCATCTCAGGTCCTAGAATTAAATCAGACCCAGGTAATTTATTAAATGGGAAAACAGCCTCTTTAACAGCGATATGACCTTTTAAATTTGGCTCAAGAATCTCTTTATCAAAGTTTACCATATTAAATTTATCATAATATTTTAGAGACTCTCTTAAATCTCCTTGAATCATAACTCTTGTTGCTACTTTTGCCAAAGGAACACCTGTTGCTTTTGATACAAATGGAACCGTTCTACTTGCACGAGGATTTACTTCTATTAGATAAATCTCATCTTTATGAATTGCATATTGAATATTTAATAATCCAACCACACCAAGCCCTAACGCAATTTTGGCAGTATCAATTTTAATTTGCTCTTGAAGTTCATCAGATATTGATATTGGAGGCAAAGAACATGCAGAATCACCTGAGTGAATTCCAGCCTCTTCAATATGTTGCATAATTGAGCCAATATAAACCTCTTTACCATCACAAATTGCATCAACATCAAGCTCTATTGCATTATCCAAAAATTTATCAATAAGCACAGGAGCATCATTACTTACACTCACAGCCTCTTGAATATACTCATTTAATTCACTATCATTAAATACGGTTTTCATACCTCTACCACCAAGAACAAACGATGGACGAACAAGCACAGGATAACCAATACGATTTGCAATTGGAATCGCTTCATCTCTTGCAAAAGCTAAACCATTATTAGGCTGTTTTAACCCCAAATCTTCTATAAAATTAGAGAACTTCTCTCTATCTTCTGCTAAGTCAATTACTTTTGCAGTTGTACCTGATATATTTGCTCCGATTTTTGTAAGACTTTTAGCAAGTTTTAAAGGAGTTTGCCCACCAAAATGTACAATAATTCCATCTGGTTCTTCTAGTTCTATAACACTTCTTACTCTCTCAAAATCAATTGGTTCAAAATATAGAATATCACTTGTATCATAATCTGTACTTACAGTTTCAGGGTTACAATTATACATAATAGATTCCATACCCATATCTGAAATAGCATAAGAAGCATGAACACAACAGTAATCAAATTCTATCCCTTGACCAATTCTATTAGGTCCTCCACCAATTACCAATACTCTCTTTTTATCTCTCTTAGCTCGTTTTGATTGTGGAATTTTTGTAATATTTGTTGTAGAATACAGATAAGGAGTAAGAGCTTTAAACTCAGCTCCACAAGTATCAACTTCATTATATTCTAATGATATATTCATCTCTTTTCTAGCATTATATATATCACTAGCACTTATATCTAATCCATCATTTTTGCTAATACTACTAGCAATTATTATATCACTAAAACCCTCTGATTTATATAATCTCATTCTCTTTTCATCTTTAAGAAGTTTTAAATCCATACTTTTTTGAGAAGTTGCCATCTCTTGAAATTGATATAAAAACCACTTGTCAATTTTACAAAGTTCATAAACCTCATCTATAGTCATCTCTCTCATAAATGCTTCATACACATATAACATTCGCTCACTATGAGGTCGTCTAATCTCGCTTTGAAGCTTTTCCTCATCACAGTTGATTGGCTCAAATCCATCAAGTCCAGTTTCTAATGAACATAATGCTTTTTGAAATGATTCCTTAAATGTTCGCCCCATAGCCATAACTTCACCAACACTCTTCATTGCAGTTGTAAGAGTTGAATCTGCCATTGGAAACTTTTCAAATGTAAATCGTGGAACTTTTGTAACAATATAATCAATAACTGGTTCAAACGATGCAGGAGTCCCTGTAATATCATTTGTAATCTCATCAAGTGTATATCCCACAGCTAATAAAGTTGCCACTTTTGCAATAGGATAACCAGTAGCTTTAGATGCCAATGCAGAACTTCTACTTACTCGTGGATTCATCTCAATTACAATCATTCTACCAGTTTCTGGACAAATTGAGAATTGAACATTAGACCCACCAGTATCAACACCAACTTCTCTTAAAATTGCAAAAGATGCATCTCTCATTCTTTGATATTCTTTATCTGTAAGCGTTAAAGCAGGGGCAACGGTAATACTATCTCCAGTATGCACACCCATTGGGTCAAAGTTTTCAATAGAACATACAATAATACAATTATCAGCACGATCACGAATAACTTCCATCTCATACTCTTTCCAACCAAGCATAGATTCCATAATCTCTATCTCATTTACAGGAGAAGCAGAGATACCCTCATAAGCTAATTTCTTGAACTCTTCCATATTATAAGCAACACCACTACCACCACCTGCTAATGTAAAAGATGCTCTACTAATTACTGGGAAACCAATATCTTTAGCAACTTCAATAGCCTCTTCAACACTATAAGCATTAGCACTTTTTGGTAAATCCATACCAATTTTAATCATAGCTTCATTAAAAGCCGAACGATCTTCACCTTTATGAATAGCTTCAGGAGTTGCACCCAAAAATTCTATACCATCAAGCATACCTTTTTCATTCATCTTCATAGCCACATTAAGTGCAGTTTGTCCACCCATTGTTGGTAAAATAGCATCAACATTTTCAATTTTAATAATTTTTTCTATCACATCTTCAGTAATAGGTTCAATATAAGTTCTATCTGCAAATTCTGGATCAGTCATAATTGTAGCAGGATTTGAATTGATAAGAACTACTCGATAACCTAACTCTTTTAAAGTTTTGGCAGCTTGTGTACCAGAATAATCAAACTCACACGCTTGACCAATAACAATAGGACCAGAACCTATAAGTAAAATTGTTTTTATATCATCTCGTTTTGGCATATAAAGAACCCTTATTTTTTATCTTGGATTATACTCAAAAGAGACTTAATAGGTGTTAAATTAAATATTGTTATTAATTAGACTTCTTTCAAAAGATAGAATATTTATTTTTTCTTGCTTCCCACAATATTTTGTGGGAATACGATAATTAACCTCTAAAACTAGGGTGTAGAAAAGAGTGTTTTTTCATTATTCTATATTTCTAGTTTTTGGATGTGATGGCTTCAGCCTCACCTTTTAACGAGGCTAAAGCCGTCGTGTCCGAAGAGATTTGTAGCAATAAATTGTATTCAAAAAAAGGGAATAAAAAGAGATGCTAAATTCCTCTTTTTCTATAGCCTACTCTAAAATCCAATCTTCACACCCAAATAAATAGAACGAGGATTTGATGAATATCCATATACACTTTGATACTCTTTATCTAAAATATTATCAGCTTTTAAATAGAGTGTTTTTTTATCATCTATCTCATAATTTATAATTGCATCCACTGTTGTATATTTTCCATTATCTATAATCTCACTAGAAAAATCAGGATTAAACTTTATATCTTTTTTATCCCCAATATATTTAGCATAAATTCCAATATGGGTATCAGTAATTCCATAATAATCTAGTGATATTTTAATAGAATCATCTGCTACTCTTAAAAGTTTTTCATCATCTGAATCTCTAGCATCAGTAACACCATAGGCTATAGTTAGTAATGTATTTTCTAATATATTTTTTCTAAATGAGATTTCATATCCTTTGATTGTTGAAGTGCCATCTAAGTTTTCAAATCCATCAATAAATCCTATCATATTCTCTATCTCATTGTGAAAATAGGTAAATCCAAATCCAGCCCAATTTATAGATATATCAAAGCTTGTAATATCTTCAGGTTCAAGATTTATATTTCCCACTTTCCCCCAATCAGAAGCAGGAGCATAAAGATGATAGATTGTAGGTACAGTATAAGCTGTTCCATAGTTTGCACTAATATTAAAATATGATGTAACTTGATGTTTGATTCCTATTTTTCCTGTTGTTTTACTCTTAAATATATCATCATAATCGTCAAATCTAAGTGATTGTGTAAAGAGTGTTTTATTATCATTAAATCTATTGCTATTTGTAATAAAAAATGCTTTATTTTCGTAGCTTTGATTAAAACTATTTTCGTGTTCAAACTTTTTATAATCTGCTCCAAGTACTACAAATGAACTATTATCAAGATAATTTATTATAGATTTTAGCCCTATTTGAGAGGTTGAAGCATCATAATTTTTTTCTCCAAATGTCTCATCAGGGTATTCTCTCTCAAATTTTGTTTTATTTGCAAAGAGTTCAATCTCTCCCCAAGAGTCACTATAAGTATAAGAGATATTTGATAAAGTATTAAGAGCCAAACTATTATAAACTCCATCAGGATTTCCAAAAGAGTCTCCATCGCTCTCTACATCTATGATTTTATGAGAAAAATCTATTTTATGATTATCATTTAATTTCACCCCTGCCATAACTGAAATAGTAAGATTCTTATATCCATCATCCTCATAATTATCTAAATCTCCACCTTTAGGAAGTTGTGCAGAATAACCATCTGTATCTATTTTGGAAACTGCTAATTTTGCATAATATTTTAAATTTTTATAAGAGAGTCCAAATCCTGCCTCTTTGTATCCATAGCTTCCATAAACAGCATTTAAAGATGCACTAAATCCATCTTTGGCTTTTTTGGTGATGATATTAATTACTCCAGCACTTGCATCTGCTCCCCAAACTCCACTTTGAGCCCCTTTGAGTATTTCAATTGACTCTACATCGTTTAAATTTATATGTTCAATTGATGCTCCTGATAAATTAGATGGGTCGTTATATCTTATCCCATCTACAAGGATTAAAATATTTTTATTATTCATCCCTTGTAAAACAATTGATAACTGTGTTCCAAATCCACCACTACGGTTTATCTCAACTCCAACTACTGAATTTAACGCTTGTGATAAAGTGCTAAATCCTCGCTCTTCTATATCTTCATTTGTAATTACTGATATATTAGATGTGGTATCTTGAAGTTTTTGAGTAGTATTATATGGAGTGGTTACAGTAATTGTTCCAATATCTGGTATTTGTGATGCACTCAAAGAGGCTATTGCTACTAAGCTTGTTGTGATTATTTTTTTCATTTTTTCCCTTTTAGTTAATTATATATTTTTGTATCGCGATTGATAGAATGGCTGTAGTTTACTAGAAATTAATACTATTTTGATAGTTTGATTTCTCTCTTTGATTAGATGTAAAATAGAATTTTTAAATGATTCTAAAGTATTACTAGCACTATATGCCATCATTGCAAAAAAACTAAAATATTGTTTTGGTTTGTACATTATTATTTCCTCCTTTATAATTTAAGATGGAATCTTAGCATAGTTTTGTTTAATACATTGAGTAAAAAAATGATAGGTACAATAGCAGGAGATATACAAATGATACGGTTATGAGTATAGCTATATTAAAGTCAATTTTAAAATATACAGAAAAAAAAAGTTTATGAACTATTGGCTCAAGAGTTTATTGATATATTAAATCAAAGATAAAATATATTTTAAGCTTATTCTTGAACTATTCTTGCACCTTGTGTCGTTTGAGCTGTAATGTCTTTCATCCCTATTACCATAAAATAAACGCCTATAGCAAACATTGCTAATACTATTAGTGGTGCATATTTTTTCATTATATTCCCATTATTTAAAATTTTTGTAATATTATCTTATTTTGAAATAATAGAACTTAAATAAAGAGATTTTTTGATAGAAAAACAAGAAAAACAAGTACCGTGTATTGAATTTACACTTATTACCTTGAATTTAAAAGTAAAAGTTCAACATAACGAGCAAGGGGATAGGCGTTGGATTTGCAATTTTAAGCTAAAAAACCATCAAAATATAGAATTAATCTTGGACACGACGGCTTTAGCCTCGTTAAGAGTTAAATACTGATGTTACGCATATTTAAATTATTTTCAAAATTCAAGGGCAACCACAAGGGATTGCCCCTACAAAAGGTTGATTGTCCGTAGGGGTTATCCCCTACCTAATGCCAATGAAATAAGCTTTTTTTTGGACGAGATGGCTTTAGCCTCTCCCTAATATACGGAGCTAAAGCACCGTGTCCAAAAGTATAAAAATCATTAATGACGATGGAAACAAAAAATAGCCCATTTCAATACAACACTTGTTTCGGTTCAATCTCCACAATCACACTCGCAGTATGAACCCAAATTAATTTCAATACAACACTTGTTTCGGTTCAATAAGAGCAACAACCATAATTCCAGCCATCTCCTCAACATTTCAATACAACACTTGTTTCGGTTCAATGTTTTGTAAATTTAAGCGAAGGAGCTGGAGTTCCATTTCAATACAACACTTGTTTCGGTTCAATTAGCTGTTATACTAAGTATGATATTCAAGGGTGTACATTTCAATACAACACTTGTTTCGGTTCAATACTAATTTTTCTACTTTTAAAGAGAATTTTTCTAAATTTCAATACAACACTTGTTTCGGTTCAATTCGCATTCATAACTGGAGCTAGTGTCGTAGTAATAGATTTCAATACAACACTTGTTTCGGTTCAATCATAAAATTTTGCTAGACATAAGGGACTTTCCCTTAATTTCAATACAACACTTGTTTCGGTTCAATTAACATTATTTCTCCTTTTAGCGTAAGTCCAAAAAAATTTCAATACAACACTTGTTTCGGTTCAATCAAAGATAAACTGTTCACTTAATTTTACTAAATCTATTTCAATACAACACTTGTTTCGGTTCAATATCTTATAAGTTAATACATTTAAATTACAGACCCTATTTCAATACAACACTTGTTTCGGTTCAATACTGCCTATGCAATAAAAGAATTTAATGATTTGATATTTCAATACAACACTTGTTTCGGTTCAATACTTTATTGTCACTCTGTTGATATTGAAAAGTTTAGATTTCAATACAACACTTGTTTCGGTTCAATCTAATAGTTATAGTAATTTTAATATATTGATAGAGGATTTCAATACAACACTTGTTTCGGTTCAATATTTTTAGTGATGACGAAATGGGGCAATTTCTATAATTTCAATACAACACTTGTTTCGGTTCAATAAAGAGATTGAAGCTGAAATTCTACAAGGGTTTAGATTTCAATACAACACTTGTTTCGGTTCAATTGGATATTCGGAAGGATTTGTAAACCGTGGAAGTATATTTCAATACAACACTTGTTTCGGTTCAATTCTGGTAATAGTAAAAAAAATAATAGCTTAAGTTAATTTCAATACAACACTTGTTTCGGTTCAATTCTCTTCATATTTAATGTCGTAATTATTATCTCTATTTCAATACAACACTTGTTTCGGTTCAATCTGTTCACGCCAACGATATTGGGATGACAACTTGATTTCAATACAACACTTGTTTCGGTTCAATCTATTAAATTCCAAATTCAGGGTTTTTAAACTAGCCATTTCAATACAACACTTGTTTCGGTTCAATTTAAAATATTTTAGTAGTGGTGGTGGATCGGTATTAATTTCAATACAACACTTGTTTCGGTTCAATTTTTGCTTCTTTACCAAATGGTACAACATTACAAAACATTTCAATACAACACTTGTTTCGGTTCAATGGTTCTGTTATGGCAGATGAATGGAACGCTGTTGAATTTCAATACAACACTTGTTTCGGTTCAATTAAGATTTTGCTAGACATAAGGGACTTTCTCCCTTAATTTCAATACAACACTTGTTTCGGTTCAATTAAAGACAATATTAAACAGGCTAGTTTAAAAACCCATTTCAATACAACACTTGTTTCGGTTCAATAAGAGGCTTGCGAAACTTTAGACCTAAATGATTGGAATTTCAATACAACACTTGTTTCGGTTCAATTATTCAATTTCTAAAATATTCTCTAAATTTTGAATATTTCAATACAACACTTGTTTCGGTTCAATTTGGAATATTGTGGGTTATTGAAAAAATATTAGGAAATTTCAATACAACACTTGTTTCGGTTCAATAAGCTGTGTTGTATACGATTACATTAATTGATTAATTTCAATACAACACTTGTTTCGGTTCAATACGCAACTGGATTTCTAAAAGAGGCTTGCGAAACTTATTTCAATACAACACTTGTTTCGGTTCAATTCAAATAGATTTTTGTTTGTTCTATAAAGTAGCTCTATTTCAATACAACACTTGTTTCGGTTCAATTTGCTTAAATAGTTCAACATCCCACTCGTGTTTTTTTATTTCAATACAACACTTGTTTCGGTTCAATTATTAAGCCCCACAAGGACAATAATAAATCTTTTAAATTTCAATACAACACTTGTTTCGGTTCAATAACTATAGAAATATTAAGAGAAAAAAACGCATGTAAATTTCAATACAACACTTGTTTCGGTTCAATAAGTTACAAAAGCTTCTATCGAGTTAGATGTTAGATTTCAATACAACACTTGTTTCGGTTCAATTAAGTACCCAGTAAACAAGGCCAAAGCTTACGAGCATTTCAATACAACACTTGTTTCGGTTCAATTTGGAATATTGTGGGTTATTGAAAAAATATTATCAAATTTCAATACAACACTTGTTTCGGTTCAATCTTCAACTTTTCTTTTCTCAATGTTTTTTCCATGATTTCAATACAACACTTGTTTCGGTTCAATAAATGGTAGAATCTCATATTGGAGAAATAATCAAGATTTCAATACAACACTTGTTTCGGTTCAATGAAAGGATTATCGGCATCTTATAAAACACCTCACCTCTCTAACGCCCTAAATAGGGACTTTGGCTGATTTTTTCCAGCCATTTTAACAACTCAACAATAAATAGTCAAATATCATCTATAAGTACCATTATATCGCAGTTTAACTTACCTTTTCCTAAATTATAGGTTGGAAAACTATAAAAATAGTGATTCGCTTGGATTTTCATCTGTTCCTAAAATTTCTTCTTCAAATACATGTTGATTTTGCAATTTAATTATAGATATAAAATCTAACTTTTCATCTATCACTTTCTTTAGCTCTTCTCTTAATTTAATAAGTTTTGATGGTGTAATATTCCCTCTAAAAATTGATTTTTGATGATGATGAAAATATTTTTTACAAATCTTAAAAACTCTTACACCTCTATTTTTACCAGCTTCACTCTCTTTATCGGCTATATCATAAAATACAAAAGCATAGTTATAATTATAGTTTTTTAACATTTATCTTTAAGCTTAAACGGTATAAACTCTTTATCTTCAACAAAACATTTTATCAATTTGTAACCATCATATTTCAATGCACTTTTATATGTGGTTTTTCGTTTTAGATTTGGATGCATAAATGATTCATTCAAACGAGTTTCAAACGCTTCTATAAAAATCTTTTTACCTGTCTCATTAAGTAAAGCGTAATTAAGAGACTTATCAAAATGTTTTACCACTTGTAGCTTCTTATTATTTACTAAATCAAAAATGGTTTTAAAAACTATTATCGGTTTAAAGACTTCACATAAATCTAAACTTAGGCTAAATCTTCCCTCTTGTGGAGAGTGTAAAAATGCGATAGATTGGTTTAGATGAGTATGATAAATTGCTGAAATAGTTTTGGTATAAAGTAAACTATTCCCAAAACTAATAAGTGCATTCATAGGATTATCAGGTGGTCTTTTTACCCTTTTGTTTATGATAAAATCATCAGGTAAAAAGTGTTTGAAGCTATTATAAAATTTAAGCCAAATTTGCCCCTCTATCCAAAGAATTTGTTTGATATTAATATCTTTTGCCAAATATTCAGCCACATCTTTTTTGAGCCAATCAAGAAGTGGTTTTAAATCTTTTTTACCATGGCGATAATAATGGTATAGTGTTTCATAAATATTATCTGCAATCCCTTGGACAATCGCTTTTGCAATAATAAGTCGTTTATCAATGTGTGCAAGGCTCTGCTTAATAGTCAAATCACCACTAATCAATTGCTCTTTTGGATAAAAACTACCAGAATAATTTCCATAATAATTAAAAAAGTGAATTGTAATTCCTGCTTTTGCAATAAAATCTAAAAATTTACTATTTAGACTTACTTCTGCTAAACAATAAAGCTCTTTCAAATCTTCTACTGGAATATAGTTACTTCCCTTAGTATTTTTAAAAGCAATTGAGTCATCTTTTCTGCTTAAAGTTCCCATACTAAATATATATTGTGTATGATTTTGTGCCATAATTATCTCCTTTTATATAAAACAGTACTCATAATAAGCACACTTTTTACATTTTTTTTCTAGGATAGGTTTTGGTGAATATTTTTTAGCTATTAACTCTTCTATATTTTCTAAAACCTCTAAAAGCTCTTTCTCATTGACCTCATCAAGCTCAATATAATCAATCTTTTTCCCTTTTCCTCTTTTTTCTATATATTCAATTTTACCTTTTTTGATTACACCTTTTTGTTTGAGTTTATAAAGATAAAGTAAGACCTGCCATTTTACAGCTTCTCTATCACTATCAGACTTTTTAACCTCTACAAGATAATCTCGTGTAATCTTATCTATTTTGATATTATCAATGCTAATCTCTGTCTTTTTACCTTTTTTTTCACTAATTTCATGTAAGACTTTTCCTATTCGTACATCTTCACTATTATCTTCTAGGTTTATACGATTAGCGTGTAGCCAACATTGGGTTTTACAATGAAAATAATAGTTTATTATTGTCCCTGTGATATTTTTCATAATTTTATCCCCTTATCCATCTCTTTTTTTAGTAAATCATTTGCTAAATCATAATGTACTAAGTCTATAGGCAAATCTAAATCTCTCAAAATAAGATATTTAAAAAAACGAACCTTTGCCTTAGTAAATGCTTCTCTATTTATAGTTGAACGCACGGCTATATCAAAATCTCCACCTTTTTTAGTATCATCAATACGACTACTACCAAAAAGAATAAGCTTTGACTCACCAAAAGCCTCTGTTGAGGCTTCTATAAACTGTTTTCTAAGATAAGGAGAGAGTCGCATCATATCTCTTTGCAAATGCAAATACTTTATGCACAATCGCTTCTAATTCATCAAAACTATCTACGCAATATTTTAAATCATTAAGTGCTTCTTGAAGTTTATCAGGATAGTCATGCTCCAAATCATTTCTGATATTTCTAAACTCTATCCATTTATCAAGACTTACAATCTCTTCTTTTTCAATGAGGGTCAAAACTTCACTCATCTTAGTATAAGAAATCCCCGAAATATCAAGCAAACCTTTAAAAACTTTTGCTCCAAGATAATCTTGCAAAGATGAAAAGCGTTTAAGATAAGCTTCTAAAACAGCTTTACCTTCTATATTTAATATTTCAAATTCATCAATAGAAAAATCAAAATTTGAGCTATCAATATACTCATGATACTCTTTTAATGCACGATAATGTGATTGTACTTTTTTCAGTTGTTTTTGTAGTATTTGTTTCAAATTATTTTCCTTTTTTATAAATATCCATTCCTATCCTCAATATTTTCAACTTCATCATTAGTTAAACCAATATCACTATGATATTTTAAAGCAATCATAGGAAAAACTCTTTTATATCCATCATATTCAAAAAAAGTTATCTTATCTTTATTTGCCATATATTTTTTCTTACTAATAGATACAAATAGTTTTTCAGCTTCTAAATACCTTTTATTTTCTATAAATTTCATAAACTCATCTCTTAACTCAATAGGTAAAACTTCAATACCATCAAATTGAGAAAAAAACTCCTCTTCATTCTCTTCATATACATTAAATGGATATAAGTTATCTAAATATCCTCTAAACTGTTCTCGTAAATTATCCTCATTGAGTTTAAAAGGTTCATATATTTTATCTAATAGACTTTGCACAATATTTTCATTGATGACTATATCTTGAATACAGTTTAATTCCTCTAATGTATTTTCAAGAAGTGTTTTATCATAAATAATTTTATGCACATCTTCAATTACACTTGTCACAAAACAATTAGCTTCATCACTCTGCTTTAAAACTCTTTTTTGTTCCCTATAAACTCGTCCAAATCGTTGGAGTAAAGCATCAAGTGGAGCAGGTTCGGTCACTATCAAATCATAATCAATATCTAAACTAACTTCAATAGCTTGTGTTCCAACCAATAGTTGAGGCTTGTTTTTTGACTGTACAGATTTCTCTTTTTCAGTCCTATCTCTTCCATTAAATCCACTATGAAGTAGTGTTTTATCTAAACACTCTATAGACTCATAGATCTCTTGTGCTTTGGCAACGGTATTACATACAACTAAAACTGTTTTACCATCATCTATTTTTGACTGAATAAAACTTTTCTGTTCATCTATAGTTGAATCAAGTAGTTTTATCTTATGTCTTTGAATAGTATATATCAACTCTTGATTGGGTCTAATCTCTTTTTCTATTTTTAGAGTAATTTTGATATACTCTTGCATAAATGTTGGCATAGTAGCCGTCATAATAAATACTTTAACTTCTAGCTTATTCATAAGCCACTCTATAAAAAAGAGTATTCGCCTAAAAAGTTCTCTATCATAGATATGAATCTCATCAAAAATTAGATAAGCCCCTGCTAATTCTGTAAAACCTTTTTCAAACCCTTTCACTCCAAAAGCCCATTTTAAAATTTGAAAAGGGGTAACTATTTTAAAAGGTTTGATAATCTTTTTGTTAATATCTATCAATTCTTTTAGGCTTTGTCCATCTTTTCTTTCATAATACTCATCTATAAAAAACTTAGCTTTTCCATGTAAAAGTCCAACCAAAGACTCATCTCCAAAACCTTTGTCTTGACTTGATACTCTTTTAGTCATTGCATTAATAGAAGCTGTAAAAGGAAGAATATAAAAAGCTCTTCCTTGTCTTATATTAAGCTGTGTTTGTAACCAACCTAAACTACTCTCTGTTTTGCCTTGTCCTGTTGGAGCAATCAACAGAGTATTACCTTTTGTTTCCCAAGAGGCTTTTTGATGATAGTATGGTTCATCTTTTGTATTGTATAAAAAACTAAAATTTTCTTGTTCAATGATAGGAATATTTTTGATACCTGCTGAAGCATTATGGTCACAGATAGAGAGTGTTGCTGATAAGAAAATATTTTGGAATTTTTCTAGTTCAGAGATTTTTTTCTTGGCTCTTTTTGAAGTCCATTTCTTAATTATTTTATTCAAATCATTAAGTTTAAACTCTTTTAATTCAATATTATGTTTTGATAAAAAATTCTCTATCCACACAAAATCTAAAGCTTCAAATTCTTTGTCTATCCACCTATCTTGATTATATTTTTTGTTATTATCATATTCATTCAATAACTCTTTTAATTTTTCAAAATTTTTATGATGTGCCAAAACAGCATTTATGATTAACTCATTATCTGTATAATTTTGAGCTACAACTGCACTCAAAACTTCATGACGAAATCTATATTTTTTGCCTGTTGTCATTAAATTTTGAAAGCCTTTTGTGCTTTTACCTATATCATGAAACAAAATAGAGATTTTGAGATAGTTCCAAAACGCATCATCTCCAAAAAGTTCTTTTAATACAGGAAAAGCTATTTGAAAAGCTTTAGAGACATCCAATAAATCTTGAATATGTTCCTCTAAACTCAATCCATCAGATTTGGCTAACATAGACTTCTCAATAGTACAGAACTGTGTAACTCCTCATCAAAATAGGCATCTGCTGATACTTCATTTTCAAATTTATTAAACTTCCAGTTTTTCATATCAAATTGTTCTATCTTATTTCTTGGCTCATATAAAAAACCACCTAATCCATCATTGATTAAAAACGGTTGAACACCTCTTGGCTCTCTTACGATATTACTATTATCAAAATATTTAGGCATTGCATAAATTTCACCTGAAGATTTAAACTCATTAAAAGGCACTATCGTACCATTTAAAACAGCTTTATCACTCTTGATTACTTCAATCTCTTTCACCTCAACAACTCTTGCTAAATCTCCACTTCGCCCCATAAGAAGTTGAAAGATAGGAGATTTAAAAGCATTAGCTATCTTCTCATTTTCAAAATAGAGTGTTAAATAACAATCAAAAAGTATCTCTCTTTTAAAAGTTGGGTCTTGAATTACCCTTTTATTATTTACAGAATTTCCCTTTTTTTCAAACTTATAAATCGTTTCTAAATCTACATAAGAAGATTGGTATCTAAAAATATAAGAAAATTTAAAATCAACCAGTTTATCATCTCCTGAGGCAGAAGCAACCATTCCTGCTATAGTTGTATAGGAAATCGCCTTGATACTAAGTTGATTTGAACTTATAAAATTTGGATACCTAAAACTAGCTGTTTGAGCTGTGATAAGTACACGATATAGCTTCATTTTAGACTATAACCGTATCTAAAGTTTGAATAAATTCATCAATCGTTTTATTGATACTTTCTGTATGAATTTCTATACCATCTATTTCACTTTTTAAAATATTCAAACTTACATCATCCATAAAACCACTTGCTTTACCAATATAAACATCACTTCTAAGATACTCTTTATTATCTAGAATCGCCTCTTTTAAAGCTTCAATAGACAAAGTAGCTCTTCCATTCTCTTCTACAGCAATATTATCAAAAATATTATTACCACCTTTAAATACAGCCAATATAATAAAATCAGGTTTTACACTCACATAATTAGTACTTCTTTTAGCTCCACCTGCAATTGTTTTAAGTGCTATTATCGTATCTTTTGCTCTTTGCATTCTTATACTATTTTCTAATCTTGCTCTTTGAACATTTGGATTAATTAAATCATCTACCTCTGTACCAGTTTCTAAAACTTTGTTATAAGTAATATCTGTAACATTTTTAAATCCCGAACGATTTATTTTTGTAAATGTTCCTACTTGGTCTAAATCAAGAGAAAACATACCTTTTAAAACTGTAGAATAAGATTGCTTTTCATAAGGTACTGCATCTCCATCTTGTCTAGCCATAGTTGAAAATTCATTCAAAACTTTTTTATCAATTGAAGTGACAGATGTTAAAATAGAGTTTTTAAGTGGACTAATTCTTGTAACCGTTACATCTTCCATTTTAGGATTATCTCTGTTTTTACCTCTTCCTCCAATTAAAACAGTATTACCATCTTCGTCTTTGACCTCATCTTTACTAGCTCTCATATATCCAAAGAGATCATCATCAGCATAGTTTAAAGGGTTAGCATCTGTAAAAGCTATTTTTTTATCTCTTGTAATTGGGCTTAAACTCCAACCATTTAATCCTAGTGATTCTCTCCACCAGTATCTCCATGCTTGACCTGCTACAACAGCATACATCCTTCCATTTTTAAATACTTTTTTAACAGCAGATGTATTATCCATACCTTGTGTATTAGTGGCATCACTACCCCAATTGTTTAAACTTGCACCATCAACATCAATCAAAATTGAACTATGTACAAAATAGTTTTTAACCTCATCATCTTTAATTATCTTTTCAAAATTACTCATCTTCATCTCCTTCATTTAAATTTTCTATTGTTTCTTCTTCTAAATTCATTTTTTCATATAAGGCAATCAATAAAATATCTTTTGTCTCATACCAACTTTCACCACTTGGTAAAATATATAAAACCATCTCATCTACAGTAAATAGTGGCTTTTCTGATTTAGACAAAAACTTTCTCATCAAAATTCTCAAATTCTCTCTAAACTCTGTTTGTGATTTTGTCATCTCTATAGGACGAACAATCTTTTTATAAAATGTTTTATCATCTTCATTGAAAAGTTGTAAATTATCAGCAACTTTTTTGATTATATTTAGTCTCTCTTCTCTCATACCTTTTATCTCCTTTAAGTATATTGTAGTTAATTTCCAACTACAAAGATTTTTTTTGAAATAGTATAATATTGATTTCCCTTGAATAAAGTTAATAATCAAGGGATTAAAATATTTTATTGTAGATTTATAATACTTATTCTCAATAACATCTTCTTGAAATTTAATCGTTTTAGCTTTGCCATCAATACTCTCTTTTCGTGTCCTAAATTTTCCACTATTATCTTTTGAAGAGTATTTAAAAATAAGATAATTCCACTCATCTTTTTGTTTTGTTGGAAGCTCATTTTTAAAAAACTTTGGAGCAACATTATGTAAAAATTTCATCTGATTTTCAGAAATATGAACTACATTTATCTCACTACCTTTATCTACATTAGAAATCAAATAAAATGTTATATCTCCAAATAATCCTTCTTCTTGAAGCTCCTCAATCATATTATAAATAAAATTTTCAAAGATATTAATTTTAGAATCTACAAGAGAATCTATATTTTTTACAATATTTGCATTAAACTCATCACTATTTTCTTCACTCCAAAACTTATTTATCTCTTCATTATTACTAATCATAAAGCCCATACGACCCGTTGTCTTTTGCATATTAATAGGTGCAAAAAAGAGTGAAGTCATACAAACTTTACACATTAAAAACTTATTAGAAAAATTTGATGTAAAATTTGCATTGCTATTTCCTGTGGTTAAAGGGAAAATAGTTTTACTCACGCTACACAAATTATCTTTTTTACCACAAGAGAGACAATATCCATCAAAAGATTCTTTTATCAATCCATTATATAATTCCAAAGCTTGTTTTAATCGTTCATTTAAATTTTTACCAGTTGAGTTATGCGTAAATTTTGAATTTGAAGAAAACACTTGTCCAAGTCGTCCACTTGTTTTAAAAGTATAGATATTAAAAAGTTTTTTTACTTCTTCATTTAGCTCATCTAAACTGCTAAACTTATTTTTCTTAGAAAATTCAATCAAGCCAAGCCGTCCAATCTCCACCATAGGGTCGCCCACTTGTTTTGAAAAGTCTAATATCTCTTTTTCCATTTTTCATACCTCACATTATAAACTTTATCTTCGTTATAACATTCCAAAGAGTTTGGAAATGTCCAAATCATATATTTTTTACTTAATTTTTTAAAATCTATCTCCATTTTATCCAAAATATCTATCAAAAACAATACTTGTTTATCCATTCCATTAAAGAGAGATAAATTCATTGAACCCTCATCTTCTATATCTATTATCGCATTAAATGGATTTCTTTTTTTGGTTGGAAATAGATTATTATAGATATAATTTAGTAGATAAATATTGGCATTCTCACCGTAAAAAAATATATCTTTAGCTGATAGTTTTAGTTTAACAGTTTTCTTATTCAAAAATTTTCTCACATACTCTTTGAAAATCTTATCTAAAAAGTCATCATCACTAGGGTCAATATATATCCCTTTTTGTTTTAATACAATTGTTGTAATATCGTATTTTGATAAAAAATTATCTTCATTTTTTGTTTTCCAACTAGCCCATTTAACTTTTATCATATTTACTCCTTTATTAGTTACTTAAACAGATTTTTTCACATTAAGTTCAAAACTAATTGCTTTCATCTATTTCCCTTTTTACAACTTGTAAGTTTTTATAGATTTGTTCTAAATCCTCTCTCTCTGTAGCATCATATTTTTTAGATATATGATACTTATATTTTTTATCTTCTATCTTCTCTAAAAAAACAAATGTCCATACATATCCCATAATATAAGCACCTTTTATATCTTTAGAATTATTAATATATGTAGCAACTATCATCTCTGCTAAAAGTTGCTCTTCAGGGAAAGATGCAGAAGCTTGTTTAAATTCTTGAATGAAAAAATATGGTTTTACTGGGCTTGAATATCCTTTAGCTACCACATAATCACATCTACCATTAAATGTAATATCTTCAATTTTATATTTTAAAGGTGTCTTATAAAAATCTCTAATATGTTTATCTTCTAATTCAAAATCAATTCTATTTAAAATAGGAGCAATAAATTTAGAAATTAATTCTAATTCCGTATAATTGACAATTTTATTGATATGTCTTTTAATCAAAGCCTCTAAAAATATCTTATCCTCTTTTAAAATTTTATCTTCTGCAAAAAACCATTTATCAAATATTTGTCTATCATAATTTTTCTCTATATCAAATATTTCTTCTAGTTTATTAAGTGTAATAGTTGAGTACTTTAAAGTTCTCATACTTTTATCCCCCTACCCAAACAAAATCCTCCACCAAAGCTATTTTTTTCTCCAAGTCCACAAGCCAAAGCAATAAATGCCAGTTTTTGAGAATTTTCATCTTCATTTGGAACAATCCTAAACTTATTGCCATAAAATTTAAAGGATGTTACTTTTTTAGTTTGTTTATCTGTTTTACTTGTTTTTATAGTTTGTAATCTATTGTTTTTAAGTTCAAAGAGTTGTATAAAGTTTTGGGATGATTTTATATCCTCATCATAAAAGTCTTGATATTTTTTTTCTAGGTTATTTTGTAGTTGTTTGTATAGGAGCATCAAATCATCCTCTTTTGTCCAAAATCTTCTATTTGCTAAAGATATTATAACAGGAGTAGCTGAATAAAGTTGAGTTATAAAGAATTGTTTGATGGTTTTTTTGTTAGTTTGTACTATAAGTAGATTTGGATTATTTATATTTTCTCTAAGAGTTTTAGATAGAGTATCTATTAATTCTTCATTTAATGAGCGAATATTAAAAGAATATGTATTGCCTTGTTTATATGTCTTAGTTTTTTCTATTGGATAAAAAATATCAAAAGTATAATGTTTAAATTTATTTTTGTTATGTAACTCTTTTAGAGTGCTAGTTTGAGCCATTGAGTAGCTTATATATTTACTAATAGTTTCAAAACTATCTTGGAAGTTAATATCTTTTTTGAGGTATGCCGTGCATTTTAGTTCATAATATTTCATTTTTCATCTCTCTTTTTTAAATTATAACAGATTATATTATAATTAAAAGTCAAAAGGCGTCTATTTAGTATGATTTTTAGATTTTTTAATGATAAAACTAATAGTTTATTTTAATATAACACTTATTTTGGTTCAATTAGAGGTATTAAATTTGTATTGGAATGGGTTAAAGTATTTCAATACAACACTTGTTTCGGTTCAATCATATTTTTGAGTAATGAAGATGTACCGTTACCCCTATTTCAATACAACACTTGTTTCGGTTCAATACTCTAAAGGCTCTGCTTCTAAAAAAACTTTACCTTCATTTCAATACAACACTTGTTTCGGTTCAATTGTAGTTTATAAAGAAAAAAAGAGAAAACAAAGAAATTTCAATACAACACTTGTTTCGGTTCAATAAAATAAAAAATTACTAAATATTTATTAAAAATACTATTTCAATACAACACTTGTTTCGGTTCAATCTAAAGAGTTTGGAAAAATAATTAAGCCTTTAGTATTTCAATACAACACTTGTTTCGGTTCAATTGTACACGGAACATAAGAGGCAGATATAAAGGGTTATTTCAATACAACACTTGTTTCGGTTCAATTTTTAATATATTTTAATACCAAAAGAATCTCCTCCTATTTCAATACAACACTTGTTTCGGTTCAATTACCACCTAAGAGAGAATGGGTAGACCCAATCAAATTTCAATACAACACTTGTTTCGGTTCAATGTTAGGGCAAGGACAAAAAGGGGGAATTGGGGCTTATTTCAATACAACACTTGTTTCGGTTCAATGTTAAAGTGTAATTACTTGCCATTTTTATCTCCTTTATTTCAATACAACACTTGTTTCGGTTCAATATTTTTCCAATTTCTGTTAAAAAAATACATCCAAAATTTCAATACAACACTTGTTTCGGTTCAATAGAGATATAGAAAATGAGATTTTACAAGGATTTAGATTTCAATACAACACTTGTTTCGGTTCAATCTTTTTAGGGTATAAAAGGTTTAAGAGAAGTGAATAATTTCAATACAACACTTGTTTCGGTTCAATGCTTAAATAGTTCAACATCCCACTCGTGTTTTTTTATTTCAATACAACACTTGTTTCGGTTCAATAATGGTTTAAATAAATTTAAAAAAATTAATTGGGAATTTCAATACAACACTTGTTTCGGTTCAATTTACCCAAAGAATCTCAAGAGAAGAGGAGGTGGACGAATTTCAATACAACACTTGTTTCGGTTCAATCAGTTGGACTATGTATTCAAAAAGATGTCGGATATTATTTCAATACAACACTTGTTTCGGTTCAATATGATTGCCCCACTATTCATTTTGCACCCTGCACCCATTTCAATACAACACTTGTTTCGGTTCAATATATATAGAAGATGCAAATGTTAAAACGCCAACAATATTTCAATACAACACTTGTTTCGGTTCAATACTGTCCACAATTGGAGATAGAAAATTCTGGAAAATTTCAATACAACACTTGTTTCGGTTCAATTCTTCAACTGTTGCTAAAGCAGGTAACGTAAGTAAATTTCAATACAACACTTGTTTCGGTTCAATAAAGTGGATATGATGAAAAATCATTTTTAAATATATTTCAATACAACACTTGTTTCGGTTCAATCTCTTTCCATCTCTTCTTTGCCTTATATCTCCCAAATTTCAATACAACACTTGTTTCGGTTCAATTCTTTCCATCTCTTCTTTGCCTTATATCTCCCAGATTTCAATACAACACTTGTTTCGGTTCAATAAGTGATAGTTTTGAAGGAGTTTCTACTTATCAGTTATTTCAATACAACACTTGTTTCGGTTCAATAATGTCATTTCTTCAAATGTGATTGAAAATGACTAATTTCAATACAACACTTGTTTCGGTTCAATTCTATAACGTTGAGGTGGAATTTCGAAGAAGTCACCATTTCAATACAACACTTGTTTCGGTTCAATGAACCAAATTTAATTAAAATGCTATCTAAAATTTGATTTCAATACAACACTTGTTTCGGTTCAATCTTTGTCTATCCTCAACCGAGATTTGGTTAAATTGAGATTTCAATACAACACTTGTTTCGGTTCAATCTAGTGATATATCAACAAGTTATTTAAAAAGAGTATTTCAATACAACACTTGTTTCGGTTCAATTTTAGGCGAATTTGAAGATTCTTTTATTGAGGATTATTTCAATACAACACTTGTTTCGGTTCAATAACTATAGATTTTTTAGATATTCAAAACAAAAATGGATTTCAATACAACACTTGTTTCGGTTCAATGGTATTAATGCAATCAATTATGATAGTGCGACGATATTTCAATACAACACTTGTTTCGGTTCAATATTAATAATCCCAAAAATGCATAAGGTAAAGTCTCCATTTCAATACAACACTTGTTTCGGTTCAATTTTGAGGCTCTTAAAACAAATATAAAAGGTTGTCTATTTCAATACAACACTTGTTTCGGTTCAATAGCCTCCTCTTGGGGGTTTGAAAGAAAAAAAATGAAATTTCAATACAACACTTGTTTCGGTTCAATCTATACATCAGAGTACTTTACTGTACAAAATCAAGAATTTCAATACAACACTTGTTTCGGTTCAATCCCATTGTTTTAGATTGTGTTTATTTTGCTTAATTATTTCAATACAACACTTGTTTCGGTTCAATCTTTTGCACATTTGCTAACGAACCCACAAATACAAATTTCAATACAACACTTGTTTCGGTTCAATTAGTAGTATTAAAAGTCCACCAATTGGTGTAGAGGTATTTCAATACAACACTTGTTTCGGTTCAATGGCAGATAAAGTTGAAAAATTGGGTGGAAATGTTGAATTTCAATACAACACTTGTTTCGGTTCAATCAATCAAGATTTAAGCAACTGGAATGTTTCTAGTGATTTCAATACAACACTTGTTTCGGTTCAATGAAATTTGGAGCAGATAGAGTATCTATCACCAATGGATTTCAATACAACACTTGTTTCGGTTCAATTTCAAGAATTAGCTGAGCGATTCCTAAAAGAGGGATTTCAATACAACACTTGTTTCGGTTCAATGCAAAAGTAAAGATTACTACATATTCTCTAGGTTAATTTCAATACAACACTTGTTTCGGTTCAATCATCTTTACCAGTTCTTAAGTTTTTTAAATATTTTAATTTCAATACAACACTTGTTTCGGTTCAATGAAAGGATTATCGGCATCTTATAAAATACCTCACCTCTCTAACGCCCTAAATAGGGACTTTGGCTGATTTTTTCCAGCCATTTAATAACTCAACAATAAATAGTCAAATATCATCTATAAGTGCCATTATATCGCACTTTAACTTACTTTTATATAAATCGGAGGTTGGAAAAATATAAATTTACTATTTTATCATTTCTTTTTGGTAAAAAAAATATCTTAATTTTTTATGAAATTTGATTTTGGTTGCGGGAAGAGGATTTGAACCTCTGACCTTCGGGTTATGAGCCCGACGAGCTACCGAACTGCTCTATCCCGCGACATTTAGAAAGTTTCTTAACTATTACAGCTGGATGGGGTGAAGGGATTCGAACCCCTGAATACCAGTACCAAAAACTGGTGCCTTACCGCTTGGCCACACCCCAGCTTGTGATGATTGTTAAGTGAGCAGAATTATAACCGAATTTTTCTTTATTGTCAAGTGTTTTTGTAAAAAAAGATAAAAAAGTTTTTTTTCTTACAAAATAAAGGGTATAATAACTAAAAATTAACAAAAAAAATAAAAAGGAATAATATATGTCAGTAGAAGCGATTAAGAGAGTAGAAGTAGCCATTAACGAGATTAAACGAGGTAAAATGGTAATCATGATGGATGACGAAGATAGAGAGAATGAGGGTGATTTAGTTTATGCTTCAACATTCTCTACTCCAAAGATGGTAAACTTTATGGCAATGGAGGCAAGAGGATTAATATGTACACCTATTACAAAAGAGACTGCAAATAGATTAGAGCTTAATCCAATGGTAACTAATAATGATGCTAATCATGAAACTGCTTTTACAATCTCTGTTGATGCGGCAGGTGCTACAACTGGAATATCAGCAGGTGAAAGAAATATGGCAATTGAGCTTTTAGCATCTCCAATTAGTTCAAAAGGTGATTTATTGCGTCCAGGACATATCTTTCCATTAATTGCAAAAGATGGAGGAGTGTTGGTTAGAACTGGTCATACAGAAGGGTCTGTTGATTTATGTAAACTTTCTGGAATCTCTCCTTGTGCTGTAATATGTGAAATTATTAAACCTGATGGAGATATGGCAAGAAAAGATGATTTGGAGATTTTCTCTAAAAAACATAATATGCCAATTGTATATATATCTGATATCGTAGAATATAGATTATTAAATGAAAAACTTATAGAAAAGATTAATACCAAAGAGATTGAATTTTTTGGAGCAAAAGTTCAGGAGATTACATATAAAGATCATATTGAACGGGAGCATAAAGTGATACAATTTTATAAAACTCATCATACAGAAAATGTAAAATTTCATAATATTGGATTAGATGTGGATTTGATTTTAAATTCTCAAAGATTTAATAATCTTACTAATTCAATAGATTATCTTAAACTTAATGGTGGAATCTTAATATTTCTTGATACAAAAGTTATCTCAAAAGAACAGGCAAGAGAGTTTGGAATTGGGGCTCAGATATTAAAAGATTTGGGAGTTACAGATATTAAATTATTGACATCAAATAAAGATACTGAATTTGTTGGTATTGGTGGATTTGGATTAAATGTGGTTGATAAAATTGTAATTGAGTAAAATTCATATCTCATTAATAAGAACTATATATAATTAGACATATAGATTTTTTAAAGTTATCAGAAGTGATGGCTTTAGTCCAATGCCAATGAAATAAGGATTATTATACTTTTGGACACGGTGCTTCAGCTCCGTATATTAGGGAGAGGCTAAAGCCATCTCGTCCAAAAAAAAAGCTTGATTCATTGACACATGGGGCTTTAGTCTCACAAAAAGCTGGAGCTAAAGCACCAGTTCCAAATTTTTAAAGAATTCCAATTAATTAAAGGTTATTATATGTCTAAAATTATCCGTTTTTTTGTAGAGAATAGCAGAATGAACTATCTTCTTTTCTTCCTTATCTTCTTTGTAGGAATTGTATCTTATATTAAAACTCCAAAAGAGATATTTCCCACATTTGAGCTTGAACAGATAATTGTAAGAGGTGCCTATCCAGGAGCATCTCTTGATACAATGGACAAGATGGCTGTTAATCCTCTTGAAAATGAGCTAAAAAATCTTGATGATGTAGAGGATATAACAAGTGTAATCACTTCTGGAAAATATTCCATTATTTTAGAACTTAAAACTGGGACAAATCCCTATAACGCATTAGATAAGATAAAAGATGCTTTATCTATCGCGTCAAGAACTCTTCCTACTGATATGGATGAACCAACTGTATCTGTTTTAACAATCAAAAAAGACCTTTTAAATATCGCATTTTCATCCGATAAAATGGATATATCTCTGTTAAAAGATAGAGCTAATGCTTTAAAAGATGAGATTGTAAATATTGACAATATATCTGATGTGATAATATATGGAGACTCTGATATATATTTTGATATAAAAATTGATCCCAAAAAGGTAAATGCTTTTGGATTAGATTTTAATCAAGTGGTTCTTGCTATCTCAAAATTATCATATATCTATCCTATAGGATTGATTGAGGATAAAAAAGGTGGATTTTTTTATATCTCTACAGCTAATAGTAAAAAGGATAATAAATCTTTTGAAAATAGTATGATTAAATTGGGGAAAACTAATATTTATCTAAAAGATATTGCAACAATTAATAAAAGATATGAAGACTCTGAAACTCTATTTATGATAAATAAAAAGAATGCTCTTAATATTTTGGTAAGACAAGGTGGAAATGGTAACGCAATTGAGATTGCAAAAAATGTACAAAAAAAGATTACTGAATTTCAATCTAAAAATCTAAACTTAAAAACTTTTGTATTTGACGATAGCTCAGAAAAAATTTTAGATAGACTAAATATTGTAATCTCTAATATTCTTTTAGGAATCATTATCATCTTTATGTTAGTTGCATTTCTAATTAATATCAGAATGGCAATTATTATAGCAATTGGTATTCCTACATCTTTTGTTATTGGAGCATTTTATTTTTATTTAGCTGGATATAGCATTAATATGATTTCTCTTATTGGTGTTCTTATAGCATTAGGAATCATTGTTGATGATGCAATTGTGGTAAGCGAAAATATTCAACAATATCTTGAAAAGGGTTATGATATAAAAGAGGCAACTATAAAAGGGGCTTCAGAGATGGCAGAACCTGTTATTATTGCATCTCTTACTACACTATTTGCTTTTATCCCTGCATTAATGATAAGTGGAACAATGGGTGAATTTATCAAACTTATCCCAATAGCCGTTGGTGCATTGGTCATTGCATCTCTTGCAGAATCATTTATATTTTTACCAATTCACGCATCTCATACTCTTAAAGCTAATAGCAAAACTCTCTCATGGGATAAAGTTAATAGAGTATATTCATATATAATTCACATTTTAATTAAATATAAAAAAACATTTTTAACCATCTTTATTATAATTGTGCCATTATTAACAATTATGGGAATAAAAGCAAGTAAGTTTCAGATGTTTCCTAGATTTGACTCTAAAACTATACATATATCATTTAAATCTGATGTTAATAATACTGTAGAGGATTCAAATAAAATACTAAGGATTATTCAAAAAGATTTATATGAAAAAAGGGAAGAGTTATATATTAAACATATAGGTTCAATTGCTGGATTTAGACGAGATAGTGCATCTAATAGTGAAAACTTTCCTTATGTTGGAGACATTACAGTGGAACTTCATAAATTTGAGGCTCAAAATTTTGTGGATAAATATATAACTCCTTATCTTAGTTTTTATTATGATTCTAAAGGACGAATAAGAGAACAAGATTCAGGTATCATATCAAAAAGGCTTCAAAAGTTTTTGATAAAACAAAATTACAAAGAGAGATTTAATTTAATTGATATATTAGTTGTTCAAAAAAAGGCAGGACCAATTAAAAGTGATATTAAGATTGGATTAGCTTGTGATGATAATCAAAAGATGATTCAAGCAATAGACCAATTAACTAAAAAGCTATCAAACATTAATGGTGTAATTAGTGTAACTGATAATATCAGATATGGTATAGATGAGATAAAGTTAGAGATTAACTCTTATGGAGAATACTTAGGATTAAATGAAGCGATGATTGGCTCTGCTTTAAGCAATTTTTATCTATCTAAGCTTATATCTAATACTTTTGATAATAGTGGAATTTTAGAGATTAAAATAGAGAGAATGGATAAAAATGATTTTGATGCTTTACAAAATTTTCAATTAATTTTGGATGATAAAAGAGTTGTATCTCTTAAAGAGGTTGTAATATTTAATCATGTTAAATCATTCGAAAAACTTACAAAAGATAACGGAGAAAAAAACTTTTATCTTTTTGCAAATATAGACCCAAATATTATAACTGCGGAAGAAGCATTAATGATAATAGATAATGATTTGGATATTATAAAAAAGAATGGAATCAAAATTTCACAAAAGGGTGAACAAGAGAAAAAAGCAGAACTTAAAAGAGATATGATGATGGCTTCTTCACTTGCATTTATATTAATAATGTTATCAATGATGTATCTTTTTAACTCATTTAGAGAAACATTTATGATGCTTTCAGTTATCCCTTTTTCTATCCTTGGAGTTATAATAGGTCATATGATATTAGGATTAAATCTTAGTATGCCCTCTTTTATTGGAATATTAGGTCTTGCAGGAGTTGTAATAAATGATGGAATTATTATGATGATAACTCTAAAAAAAGCTACAAATATGCAAGAGTTTTATAAATCTGCTATATCAAGATTACGCCCAATTGTACTTACAACTATTACTACACTTGTTGGACTTTCTACTATTATATTCTTTCCAACAGGACAAGCTGTGATATTTCAACCTTTAGCCGTTGCTCTTGGTTTTGGACTTGCTTGGGGAACTGTGCTAAACTTACTTTATCTTCCAGTTTTATTTGTGGTAGTAAATTCAAATAGATTTAAATAACGGGTTTTGATTTCGTTTTTAAATGCAGTTTTAGACTTCAAAGGCGAAAAGGCAATTAAAGATGTAGATATTTTGAACTCTTATCAGTTGCCAAAAAATTAGAAATGATTCCAGAAGATTTTAAAGATATTGCAGAATTTGATGAAGCTTTTAAAATTGCAAATCAATATAATTGGACAAAAGATGAGATGGAAGAGCTAAATGCAATTAAAATAGCTAAAAATTTACTTGATATTTTAGATATAAAGGAGATTAAAAGATTAAAGATAAATGATGTATAATACTAAAATTAGGAGAGAATTATGGAAGAGAGTGTTTTAAATATGGAGATAATTAGTATTGCAGTTATTATTGCTATTGGAATTATTATTATTAAAGGTATTGTTATTGTCCCACAAGCTCATGCTTATGTAATTGAGCGATTAGGTAAATATAATCAGACTTTAGAGGGTGGTTTTCATATCATTATCCCTATTTTGGATAATATAAGAATAAAACTTACAAAACAAGAGCAAATGATAGATATTCCATCTCAAAGTGTAATTACAAAAGATAATGTAAATATTAGCGTTGATGGAATTATCTTTATTCAAGTAGAAGATGCAAAAAAAGCAACTTATGGAATAGTAAACTTTAAGAATGCTCTTGCAAATTTATCAACCACAACTCTAAGAGCAGAGATTGGACAACTTGCACTTGATGAGACACTTTCATCAAGAGATACGCTAAACCGTAAAATCTTAACAGCTATTGATGAAGCATCTTCAAAGTGGGGTGTAAAGACGATGAGAGTTGAACTTCGTGATATTTCTGTACCACTTGAGATTGAAGAGGCGATGAATTTAGAGATGAAAGCTGAACGAGAGAAAAGGGCAATTGAACTTACTGCAAAAGCAAATAAAGAGGCTGTAATTCGTGAAGCAGAAGGAGAAAAAGCAAAAACATTCCTAGAAGCAGAAGCGATTGAAAGAATGGCAGATGCAAGTAAATATGAGCAAGAAAAAGTAGCAGAAGGGCAACAAAATGCGATGCTTATGATTAATTCTGCTATGGCAAATAATCCTCAAGCAGCAGAATTTTTATTAGCAAAAGATAGAGTAAGTGCATTTAATGAATTAGCAAAAAATCCAGCTAAAGATAAAATTATTGTACCTTATGAGACAACAGAACTTATCGGTTCATTATCAATTTTAAAAGAGTTTATAACTACAAGAGATAAAGGGTAGTTATGGATACAATCTCACCATCATACTTATTAGCAATAGGAATATTGCTTATAGGTTTAGAGGCTATTATATTCTCCTTTGTTATATCATTTTTAGGTTTTGCACTTATTATTGTAGCTATAATTTCATATTTTTATACATTTGATAATGCTATTATTCAACTTGCTTTAGCATCTGTTATTGCTCTTTTAAGTGCATTCTTTTTGCGTAATTACATATTAAATAAATTATCAAAACCGAGTGAAGAACCAGAAGAGAGAACACATATCTCAGGAGTTGGATATATAGATGAAGATATGATAAAGTTTGATGGGACATATTGGAGATGTGATGATGACTTAAGCCAATATAATAATGGAGACAAAGTTCAGATAGTTAATGTAATTGATAATAAAGTTGTACTTAAAGGATAAATAAGTAATTTTGTGTTATAAATCAATCAAAAAAATTGGAGATAATGATGAGTAATATTTTAAAAATAGGTAAATATGAACTAAATAGTAGATTAATAGTAGGAAGTGGTAAATATGATAGCTTTCAAACAACACTAGATGCAACTTTGACAAGTGGAAGTGAACTAATTACAGTAGCAGTAAGAAGAGTAAATATCACAGACCCAGCTCAAGAAAATTTGATGAGCTATTTTGAAAATACAAATGTAAAATTTTTACCAAACTCGGCAGGATGTACAACAGCAGAAGATGCAATTACACTTTTTAGATTAACTCGTGAGGCAACAGGGATTGATTTAATTAAACTAGAGGTTATTGGTGATACGGCTAAGACTCTTTATCCTGATGTGATTGAGACTATCAAGGCTTGTGAAGTGTTGGCAAAAGATGGATTTACAATTATGGCTTATACTAATGATGACCCAATCATTGCTAAGAGATTAGAAGATGCTGGAGCTCACGCAATTATGCCTTTGGCTTCTCCTATTGGAAGTGGTCTTGGTATTCAAAATAAATTTAATGTTCACTTTATTAGAGAGGCTGTAAGTGTACCTGTAATTGTAGATGCTGGAATTGGTTGTGCTAGTGATGCTAGTGTGGCTATGGAATTAGGTGCTGATGGTGTTCTTACAAATACTGCAATTGCACAGGCTAAAAATCCTATATTAATGGCTGAGGCTATGAAATATGCAGTTCAAGCAGGAAGAATGAGTTATGAAGCAGGTAGAATTCCTAAAAGACCTTTTGCAACAGCTTCTTCTCCTGTTGATGGAATGATATTTTAATTTAAGAAACACAAAAGGGCAACCATAAAGGATTGCCCCTACTTATTTTTTCTTTCTTCTATTTAATTCTATACAATAAGTTAATTAAAAACAATCTAAGATATAATCATAAAAATATTTAAATACAAAGGGTTTGATTTGAGAACGCATTATTGTGCCCAAGTTAATGAAGAGAATATAGGACAAAGTGTTACTGTGAGTGGATGGGTTAATAGCCGTCGTGACCATGGTGGATTAATTTTTATAGATTTAAAAGATAAAGATGAAGTGGTACAACTTGTTTGTGACCCAGCTGATAATAAAGATATACATAAAATAGCAGAGACAATTAGAGATAATTTTGTTTTAATTGCTACAGGTAAAGTCCGTGCAAGAGGTGAAGGGTTAGAAAATCCAAAACTAAAAACTGGTAAAGTTGAGATAGTTGTAGATGAGCTTATCGTTGAAAACCGTTCTAAGCCAATGCCATTTGATATTGATGATGAGAAAGTAAACGAAGAGATTAAATTAAAATATAGATACTTAGAACTTAGAAGTAAAAAATCTTATGATATATTTAAACTTCGTTCAAAAGTAACAATGGCAACAAGAACCTCTCTTGATGAGATGGACTTTTTAGAAGTTGAAACACCAATTATTACAAAATCAACTCCAGAGGGTGCTAGAGATTATCTTGTGCCTTCGCGAGTTCATGGTGGAGAATTTTATGCACTTCCACAATCGCCTCAGCTATTTAAACAGCTTTTAATGGTTGGTGGATTTGATAGATATTTTCAGATTGCAAAATGTTTTAGAGATGAAGACTTAAGAGCAGATAGACAACCTGAATTTACTCAAATAGATGTTGAGATGAGCTTTTGTGACCAAGAGGATGTAATTAAAGTAGCAGAGAAATTAATCTCTGATATATTTAATAAGAATGGATTTACTATTCCAACATCATTTAATAGAATGCCATATCATGAAGCTATGGAAAAATATGGAACAGATAAACCAGATATGAGATATGATTTATCTATGGTTGATGTAATTGATATTTTTGAGAGATGTGATAATGAGATATTTTCATCAATTGCTTCTACTCCAAAGAAAAATAGAATTAAAGCCCTTAAAGTACCAAATGGGGATAAGATTTTCTCAAAAAGAGAGATGAAAAGATTTGAAGAGTATGTACGAAAATTTGGAGCATCAGGACTTGGATATTTTCAAATGAAAGAAGATGGACTAAAAGGTCCACTTACAAAGTTCTTTAAAGAAGAGGATTTACAAGCTATTATTGAAAGATGTGAACTTGAAATTGGTGATGCTGTATTCTTTGGTGCTGGTGAGAAAAAACGAGTATTAGATTATATGGGTAGATTTAGAATTTTTCTAGCAGAACATGAAAAATTAGATTTAATTGATAAAACTAAATTTGAATTTTTATGGGTAATGGATTTTCCTATGTTTGAAATGGAAGAGGGAAAAGTAAAAGCTCTTCATCACCCATTTACAATGCCAAAAACATTAGATTATGAAGATATTGAAGATATAGAATCAATTGCTTATGACATAGTTTTAAATGGTACAGAACTTGGTGGTGGTTCAATTCGTATCCATAAAGAGGATATTCAAGAAGAGGTATTTAAACTTTTAGGAATTAGTGAAGAGGAACAAAATGAGAAATTTGGTTTCTTGCTTGATGCTCTTAAATTTGGAGCTCCTCCCCATGGTGGATTTGCATTAGGACTTGATAGATTAATAATGTTGATGACAGGAAGCAGTTCAATTAGAGATGTAATTGCATTCCCTAAAACTCAAAAAGCACAATGTTTATTAACTAAAGCACCAAGTGTTGTTGATGATGAGCAGTTAAAAGATTTGAGTCTTAGAATAAGAGCTACACCAACAGCATAATAAGTAAAATGGTGGGTTAGGAAACCCACCCTACCAAAAAATATAATGTATAAAAAAGGGAAAATAATGAAAAAACTATTTTTAATAATTGGAGCTCCAGGAAGTGGAAAAACAACAGATGCAGAATTAATTGCAAAAGCAAATGATAATATTACTCATTATTCAACAGGTGATATGTTTAGAGCAGAAGTTGCAAGTGGAAGTGAACGAGGAGAGATGATTAAATCGTTTATTGAAAAAGGTGATTTAGTTCCAATTGAAATAGTAATTGAAACAATTGTAGGAGCTATCAAAAAAGCACCAACTGATGTTGTTGTAATTGATGGTTATCCAAGAAGTACAGAGCAAATGACTGAACTTGATAAATATTTGGCAAATGAAGATAGTGTTAAATTAGAAAGTGTTATTGAAGTTGAAGTGAGCCAAGAGACTGCTAAAAATAGAATTATTGGAAGAGCAGAGGAGGCAGAAGTTGCTAGAGATGATGATAGTGTAGAGGTATTTTATAATAGAATGAAAGTTTATACAGAACCATTAGGTGCTATTCAAGATTTTTATAATGCTAAAAATTTATATAAAGTGATTAGTGGTGAGGGTACTATTGAAGAGATTGTTGCTATGATGAATGAGTTTGTGAGTAGTAAGATATAAATTGGTAAATTGGGGTGGTCAGGATCAATGCCAATGAAATAAGGATTATTATACTTTTGGACACGGTGCTTTAGCTCCGTATATTAGGGAGAGGCTAAAGCCATCTCGTCCAAAAAAAAGCTTAATTTATTGGCATTGTGGTCAGGATAACCCCGACCTACTAAAAAATATAATAAACTATGAATCTAATATTAATAAGACATGGAGAAACAAAATGGAATTTAGAGATGCGTTATCAAGGGCTTTTAGATTCTGATTTGACAACAAAAGGGAAGCAACAAGTAAGAGATAATGCGTTAAAACTAGCCAAAAAATTTAAGACTTTTGATAATATTAAAATCTTTTCATCACCCTTAGGAAGAGCAAAAAAGTCAGCTTATATTATATGTGATAACTTAAATATTGATAGAAAAAAAATTATATTTGAAGATAGATTAAAAGAATTTAATTATGGTATTTTTGAGGGTAAAACCAGAGATGAGATAGATTCTAATAAACTAAAAGAGAGAGAGGCTAATAAGTGGTCATATGAGATAGAAGATGGTGATTCTTATATCAAAGTTTCTGATAGATTAAAATCTTGGCTTGATGAGATTAAAGATGAAGATGTGGTTATTATTATAGCTCATGAGATGATTAATCGTGTATTAAGAGGAGTATATTTAAATCTTTTAAGTGATGAGATTGTTTTATTGCGACAAAGAAATGATATTATAATACATCTTGATAATGGTATTGAAAAAGAGTTAAAATAACTCTCTTAACTTTTTAACCTCTATTAGAGTTTTATTTGCAAACTGAGAGCTATTAAATGTTTTTTGTCGTTTTGCAAGTCTTGCAGTATTTATAATAATTTTCTCTTTCATCATATCTTTATTGTAAATTCCATCAAGATAATTAAGAGTCTCTTTTATCCCTATTGATTTCATTGAATTAGGTTTTCTGCCATACTTTTTTTCTAAATATGCTATCTCATTAATCAATCCATCATCAATCATATTTTGAGTCCTTTGGGCTATCTTTTTTCTTAAATCATCTTTCTCGGTTATAATCTCATATATTGGCAAATCTGCTTTGATTATTGGTTTTGGAGGATTTTGTTTAAAATATTCTGATGGTATCATTTGTGTTTGAATATATATCTCAAGAGCTTTTTGAATTCTATATCTATCTGATATTTCTATATTTTGCATAAAATCTTTATCTATTTTAGTTAATTCTTGATATGTTTTTGAAAGATTAATCAGTTTTTTCTCTACCTCTAAAGTAGTTTTATTGGATATAACGGGAATTTGACTAATACCATCAATAAGCATTTTAAGATAAAAACTTGTTCCCCCAACTATCACAATGGGTCTTGCAGTATTTTGCGACTTTTTGTATAACTCTTGATATAATTTAATAAAATAATTTACATTAAAATTTTCATTTGGGCTTATAATATCTATACCAAAATGCTCAATTCCTGCTCTTTCATTTAGCGTAGGTTTTGCAGAAACTATATCAATCTCTTTATATATTGCTAAAGAATCTAAAGATAATATGTAAGCATTGTTGTTTTGTGCTATCTCAATAGCTACTCCTGTTTTTCCAGAAGCAGTTGCACCTATAATAGCAATCTGTTTAATTTGATTTAAATTTAAAATTTTATCTCTCCATTAATATAATGATTTTGTTAAATATTATACATAATTTATCTACTATTTGTCAAATTTTAATTATATAATGATACCATAAAGACAAAACTGATATTATATTAACACTAAACTAGAGGAATTAAATATGAGACTTTTTGATAAACACGACCATTTTAATCTAGCAAACATCATAACATTTACGAATATTGCTTGTGGTGTAAGTGCTATATATTTTATTGTAAAGGGTGATTTTTTTACAGCAATAATTTTAGCTTGGATTGCTGGGGGATTAGATATTGCTGATGGTAAAGTAGCAAGAAAATATAATTTGTCCACAGAGTTTGGTGTTCAACTTGATAGTTTTGGTGATTTTTTATCTTTTGTTGTTATGCCATCATTTCTACTATTTTATGCATTAGAAAAATCATCCACAACACAAGAGATTATTATAGGTATAATATTTATCTTTTATATAATTAGTGGGCTTAGACGATTGATAGATTTTAATCTTAAATCAGAAGCTGGTGGAGTGGCAAAGTTTTTTGATGGTGTACCAACTCCATTAGGTGCGATTTTACTTTGGATTCTTTATCTAATTTATAGTTATGGTCTTATTGATAATACTTATATTATTAGTGCGTTTGTAATTGCTATTGCTTATTCACTTAATAGTAATATTAAAATACCTCATCCTTAAGATTAGATTGTGCAAAAATTAATGAATTCTATCAATAAATTTAGTGAATTAGTGATGTTTAAACATTCAGTGTTCTCTTTACCATTTATATTTATTGCAATGGTTGTAGCAAAAGATGGCTGGTTTGGATGGGAACTATTTATTTTTGGATTAATAGCTGCTGTAAGTGCAAGAAATTTTGCAATGGGTCTTAATAGATATTTAGATAAAGATATTGATATCTTAAATCCACGAACCAAAAATCGTCCATCTGTAGATGGTAGAGTAAGTGATTTAGAAATGCTATCTTTTATAACAATAAATGCTATTATATTTATAACTATTGCATATTTTATTAACAACCTTGCATTTGCTTTATCTGTACCAATTTTATTAATCTTGGGTACATATACTTTATTTAAACGATTTTCATCATTGGCTCATTTAATCTTAGGTGTAAGTTTGGGGCTAGCACCAATTGCTGGTGTTGTTGCTGTATCAGGTGAAATTACAATATGGTCACTTTTTTTGGCAGGTGGTGTGATGTTTTGGGTTGCAGGATTTGATTTGTTGTATTCTCTTCAAGATATAGAGTTTGATAAAAAACATAATTTACACTCAATACCATCAAAATTTGGGGCAGAAAATACAATGATTATTGCAAAAGTTTTTCATATCTTTACAATTTTATTATGGATATTTTTTGTAACTAAAGCCTCTCTTGGAATATATGCTTGGATTGCTATTTTATTAAGTGCCATTATGTTAGGATATGAACATTATTTAATAAAAAAAGATTTTACAAAAATAGATAAAGCTTTTTTTATAGTTAATGGTTATTTAGGATTTATGTTCTTATTTATGATTATATTAGATATAATTTTAAACTAACCAAATTAAAACAAAAGGGGATAAAATGGCGAAAGATCATTATTTTGATATAAGTGCAAAACTTGATATGCAAGAGATGAAAAATGCAGTGGTAATGGCTCAAAAAGAGTTGACAACCAGATTTGATTTTAAAGGGATTAAAGCAGAGATTAATTTAAATGAAACTGCTAAGGTTTTAAACCTTACAAGTTCTAGTGAGCAAAAAATAGATGCACTGAAAGATATATTGATTGCAAAACTTATCAAAAGAAATATCGCAGGAAAATCTCTTGAAGAGGTAAAGACTGAAGGTGTGAGTGGTGGAAATACAAAAATCATTTATAGAATAGTTGATACTATTGAAAAAGATGAAGCTAAAGAGATAGTAAAAGCAATTAAAGCAATGAAGCTTAAAGTTACACCATCTATTCAAGGTGATGAAGTTAGAGTAAGTGGAAAAAAAATTGATGATTTACAATCTGTAATGAGTGAAGTAAAAAAATTAGACTTAAAAGCTCCACTTGTTTTTGGGAATTTTAAGTAAGAATTTTTAATTTATATAGTAGATTCAGAAGATTTCGTCATTCTCAGCTTGACTGGGAATCTAAATTCAGAATGACAAACCAACCGTAAGTTCAGAATGACAAACCAACCATCATTTTCAGAAGATTTCGTCATTCTCAGCTTGACTGGGAATCTAAGTTCTGAAGAAATATCTTATACTCCACAACTTCCTTTATTAATACTAAAGCTATTTTCATAACCACAACTATTACACTCAAATGTTACAAGTTTTGGACCACACCCTGCACCTCGTTGATCACTCATTTCGATTGTGGGTTCTTTGCATGATGGACAAATACCTTTTTGAATAATATTTAGTTGAGAAGTTTTGTCATTAAGATAATATATATAAGATATAATTGAACCAGCAAATATAATTATTAGAAATAGTAGAAGATATATATCCATTTTTTATCCTTAATAAAATTTGGATAATTATAACATATTTAAATCTTTATAAGGTCATTTTCATGTGATACAATTGATATTATCATAGCATTCTCATCAAATTTAGTCTCTATTCCAGATTGTATACCGTTAATAAAACTTCTTTCTATCATTACAGTACCATTAGAGTAATATAGTTTTTGAGTTCCATTTAGAATATTATCTTTATACATAGTTGTTGAAATTAGTTTACCATTATTGTCAAACCATCTCTCTAAACCATTTTTTTTACCATTTTTAAATATTATTGTATATTTTAGATCACCCTTTTTGCTATAGACTTTTTGAATACCATTTTTTAGACCATCAATCATTGGTATTTTAGACTCTACAGAACCATCAAGAAAATGATTTGTTTTAATGTTACTATTTAAACTCATACTGGAGAATATAAAAGAGAAAAATATCAGTGATGATATTTTCATGGCATTGGACAAGAAGAATGATCTTGAAGTGTGAAGTTGTGCTATTTGTGATTTTGAATTAATTAGATTCTTGACCATTTTTATCCTCTCCCAATGCCATGCATATAGAGTAACACAAATACTCTATATATTATACTATTACTAATTACTATCTGTAACAGCAGGTAAGTAATTTGTACTCATTCTAAAGCCAATCTCTTGACCAATTGTACTATCACCAGAACCTATACCATAAGTTAAATCAACAGCCCAACCATCTCTAACGATTACAGCATAATTATCTTTAAATCCAGGTGCACCAAAACCTATATCAGTATCTGATCTTGTTAATCCATCAAGTCTTGATGTTACTCTTCCATCTGATTCCCAAAATGTTGGAAGATTATCTTTAAATTCCTCTGCTAAAACTATCTCTTTCGTAAACTCTTTAATTATCCCTAAAAGATGATATACATCTCTTTGATAATCCTCTTCAACATTAATGTCATATCCATACTCTAGTGTATAGTTTTTAACACTTTTATCTCCATCATTAGATGCCTCTTGCAATTTTAACACATGTGTATACTGCTTATTTGTAGGTATCATAGGTGGATAATCTTTCCCTGCATGCTGACAAACTGGTAAATCAGACTGAGCTAGTATTGTTGGTATATCAAATGCATATATAGCATTCATATAATTTTTACCCTCATTACCTTGATCAACAAATTGTGCTTTATAAAGATTTCCTGCATGACCTATATCATCTGAATCAGTATTATCATAATTTGCTCTACTATTAGTCAAAGATAGAAAATTATCATTAATCTCTTGTGATAAATCACCATACTCTGCATCTATTTGAGAACTTGTAGCACTTGCTGGATATTTAGTAAACCAAAAACCTGTTTCTAATTGACCATCTTTATCAACATCAAATCCACCAGGAATATAGATAGCACCTTTATCTTGCATTCTTATACCATTTTTTGTCTCATAAACCCATGGATAAAAATCAGACTTATCACAAGCAGGAGTACCTTTTAACTTTTCACCAAGATTTGATCTTTTATCACCATCGCTATCATTATAAGGGTCAAGAGCATCTATCTTATCACCTTTATCAGTTGTATGGTTATTCATAGCATTATGATTAGAGACTTTTTGAGTATCAAATTCAGTTTCGTTACAAGAGTAAACTTCTCTACCATCATCTATACTATCATCATCACTATCAGGATTTAAAGGGTCAGTAAGATATTTAGTTACCTCATTACCATCCCATAAACCATCACCATCAGTATCTTTATTATTAAAATCGGTTTCACCATCATCAAACTTTTTATTACCATTAGTATCTTCCTGTCCGTTTGTTAATCCATCACCATCATTATCTTCACTTGCTTTAAAGTCATTTTCCAAAGAAGATTGAGCATTCATATCATCAAATCTATCACTTTCGCTACTACCACAACCACTTAAACTCATAGATAAGATGGCAGTCATTGTAACTATTGATAACTTTTTTACTAATAATTTCACTATTACTCCCTTATCTTAAATTTGCTGGGTATGTTAGTTGAACTTCTGTTCTTCTATTCATCGCCATTCCTGCTACTGTTGAATTTGTAGCTTTTGGTTCTCTTTCACCTCTACCTTCTGTTGTAAGTCTATTAACACTTACACCGAAACTAACTA
>JAMOOQ010000002.1 GCA_027100635.1 Campylobacteraceae bacterium
AAAAGATTTAAAAGCTAAAATAAGATATGAAAAACAGAAATTTGCTTGTGAAATTGATGCGATAAAAGCACTAGAAGAGTTAAAGAAAAAGCTATTAATCTCCGATGTAGAGGGCTTTAAGCTTGTTAAACATAAGAGATATTCAACAAGAGGAAAACCTAAAAAAGATGCTATTAAAGATGTTACAGAGTATGCTGTTTTGGTAAATATGACTAGTAATCTAAGTAAATTTCATGAAGAGAAAAAGAGAAATGGAATTTTTATTTTAGCAACAAATGAGCTAGAAAATAAGTCATTAAAACCCCAAGAAATTTTAAATGAGTACAAAAATCAACAAAAAGTAGAAAGAGGTTTTAGATTTTTAAAAGACCAAAAATTTCATGCCGATTCTATCTTTTTAAAAAAACCTGAACGGATAGCATCATTATTAATGATTATGACATTATCCTTACTAGTGTATTCTGCATTAGAACATAAAGTTCGCAAAAATATGAAGAAAAATCACCTAACTTTTCCAAATCAGAAGGGAAAACCAATATCAAATCCTACTATGAGATGGGTTTTTCAATATTTTTTCTCTGTGGTTTTAATTTTATTTGAAGGAGAGAGCCAATTGGACTATTTTAATGAAAATCATGAGATTATTTTGGAGTGCCTAGGGGATGATTATGAGGAGTTTTATGATTAGTTGTTTTATATTAGTTTAAGTTTAGAGGGGTGATGAATGTCGGGTAATACAAGAGAAGAGCATAATATTATTTTAGGATATGAGAATGGTACAAAAAGTGAACCAAAACTATTTGTAATAGTTAAAGATACTATAAGTCCTATTATTACAACACCTAATAATTTATCCGTAGAAGAGAATGTAAAAATAGTCACAAATATAGATGTAGAAGATATTAATAAGGATTATGGATTAGAGTATTCTATTTTAGGTATTGATAGCCAATATTTAAATATATCTGAAATAGGTGAAGTATCCTTTAAAAATAGACCAGATTATGAAGTACCTTTAGATGAAGATAGTAATAATATTTATGAGATAGAAGTAAAAGTATCTGATAAATCAGGAAATGAAGCAACTAAAAATTTTGAAATACAGGTAATTGATGTATTAGATTTTCTACCTATAATATATGAATTTATTACTGATATATCAATATCAGAGAGTGTTGGGAATATTATCGGTCAAATAACTTTTGAGAGTCCTAGTAGTGATATAACAAATATTTCTCTTACAGGAGAGGGAGCTAATAATTTTCAACTTAATAATAATGGAAGCTTAACATTAATACAAAATTTAACTCAATCTAATAGCTTTAAGCTTATGGTTAATATTACAAATAGATATGGTACTACTTCTCAAGGAATTACTATTAATGTGATAGACTCAGGAAGGTTAGGTATTGCACAACTCGGTAGATTATCTAACGCTATAGTTAAAATTATAAAAATAAATAGTGATAATACAGAAGAATTAATAGATGAAGATATTACTTCTAGCAGTGGAGATTTAAATCAGATTGGTAATTTTGATTTAAAAGTTGAATTGTTAGAAGATAATAGTTTTTATATCTATGAAGTTACTAGTGGACTAGATGTAGATATAAATAATGATAATATAGAAGATGATTTACCAACTTCAAATAATGGGGTAATTAGATTGGTTGTAAAAGGAATTTGGGTAAAAAATGCTACTAAAACCATCAGAGTTACAGCTCTTAGTGAGATGTTATATCTATATGCAGTGGCATATATAAAGAATAACTATATTGAACTTGAAGCTAAATTAAATGAAATCTCAAAAATTTTATTAAGAGAAGATTTAGATAATGATTTTTCAATAAATGCAAGAGATATAATGGTATTTAATCCAATTAATGATCAAGATAAATTATATATTACTTTAAGAAATAATAAATATCAATCTGTTGCAGATAATATTAGAAGTAATGGTAGAAATTATATTAAAACTATTTTTGATACTAAAGCTCTTAGAAGATTTACAGGAAACTTTGAAGTAATGGGAGATTTTATATATAATTTTGAGCAATCTCATCTTAATATATATAGTATATATGATAATACTTTAGTTAATAAATTATATATAGACCAAGATGATAGTGAAATATTAGACCATGACCCTTTAGTACTGATGGGAGAAGGACAGTTAAAAGAAAAAATATATTTTGATAGTAAAAATAATATTATATTTAATTATGTTAGTAAATATGAGGGAAGTATTGTAGCAATAGATATATCTAATATAAAACAATTAAAGATTACATCAGAATTTTTGATTAAAGATAAATTAAACATAGAATATTACAAAAATAATATATTCTATTTTAGAAAATGGGGTACTATGTCTTTGGATATTATTGATTATAGAGATATTTATAACCCAATAGAACAAGAGCTTCAATTACCTAGATTTAAATATATTTTAAATAATAAAGGTTTTTTATACTCTTTTGATAATCAAGATGCTAATATCAGTAATATCTATATAGATATTTATAATTTAAGTGATATATATAATGTATATAAAGAAAATAGATACTATATTCCACATGAAGTAACCACTAAAGCATATTTAAAATTTGATGATGGAGGTTATATATATCTTAATGATAATAAAAAGAAAGAGACATATAACATATATAAATATCAAGAACAAAATGAAAAGATATATTTAGATTTAGTTAATCCTCCTTCGGTTGTTTCATCAGATTTAAGATATGGTCTTATTCCTATTAATGAGTTTATAAAAGGTATAGGTATTTTAATGGATGAAAAGAGTTATCAATTATCATTAAAATATTTAGAGCATGAAAAATATACTCCTATGGAATTATTATTTGCAACTATTCCATTACAATATAGTATAGATAAAGAGTCTATTAAAGATAAAACTATTTTTGATAGATTTTAGGATGTAAATTTAGGGTACCCACAAGAGGTACCCCTACAAACCAATAAACTGTAGGGGCAATCCTCAATGCCAATGAATTAAGCTTTTTTTCGGACGAGATGGCTTTAGCCTCTCCCTAATATACAGAGCTAAAGCACCGTGTCCAAAAGCATAATAATCCTTATTTCATTGGCATTGGGGCAATCCTTTATGGTTGCCCATAGCTAGATTACTTTTTAATTATAGTATACTCAATTAAAGTATTACCATTCTCATCTGAGATAATAACTTTTTCACCTATATTTTTAACAGGTATATGAATTATAGTTTGGTTCTTAATTCTTTTAAATCTAGTACCTTTAACATTAGATTTAAAATCTCCTATATTCTTTCTTAGAATAATAGCTAACTCACCATATTTTTTATCTAAAACTAAATCTTGTGTAATAGTCTTACCATCACCTCTATTTGTTACAGCCACTAACACATCTGTAATTAATCTTGCTAAAACTTCTGCATTCCCATAAAATTTATCCATATAATTTTCTACTGTTTGGTTACTTACAGACCCATCTCCCTCACCCTTAGTCAATATTGGTTTATTATCCTCTGCCATTGCCCCAACTACCAAAGTACTCAGTATTAATAATAATTTCTTCATCTGTCTTAATCTCCTCTTAATTTAATTATAAAAATTGTACAATATTTTAATTTAGATAGGGGTAGTTTAATGAAAATTATTATAGTTATTTTTATATTTTTACTAGGATGTAGCAATAATATCCCAATTAAAAATCCTGAAAAAAGGGTAGCATTAGTTATTGGTAATCAAAACTATCCAACTAAAAAACTTGCAAATCCTATTAATGATGCTAAAGAGATAACAAAAATTCTAAAAAAACTTAATTTTGATGTAATTTATCTTACTGATGTTAGCCAAAAAAAGTTTAATTTAGCACTAGAAAAATTTAAATCAAAAATAGATCCAAATACTCTTACATTTTTTTATTTCTCTGGTCATGGCAATACTATACACAAAAATAGCACAGAAACATTTTTAATAATGGTAGAACAAAACAGAGATGTTTGGGTTAGTATTCATAAATTATATGAAGTTTTAAACCAAGCAGGAGCAAGAAATAATATAATATCTATTGATGCCTGTCAGGATTATAAAAAAGGTAAAAATAATAAAGATAGTAAAGGTTTATATAGAACTGGATATAAAGTGATAAATTATGAAGATGGAACAATAAATCTTAAAAAAATTATTGATGATAAATATTCTTACAAAAGACCACCTTCAACCATAATATCATACTCAGCAGAACCAAATGAAAAAGCAAAGGATAGTGGATTAAAAGATCCTAAAATGAGTCCTTATGCTTATTATTTGGTTAAATATCTTGATAATGAATCAATCCCTATTGCAGAGGTTTTTAGAAGAGTACGAAAAGGTATGTTAAATGATTTTAAAGGTACTCAAAGAAATTCAGAGACAAATGGATTAAAAGAAAATATATGGCTACAACCTGCAAAAGCGATGCCATCACCAGCACCAACAACTTAAAAGGGTAATCTATGAAACAAAAATTATTACTATCTTTCTTGCCTATATTATGCTTATCTCAAAATAGTTATGCAAATGAATATGCACCGACATTCATCACCCCTATAAACTTAAACTAATATAAAACAACTAATCATAAAACTCCTCGTAATTATCCCCTAAGCACTCCAAAATAATCTCATGATTTTCATTAAAATAATCCAATTGAGTCCCTCCTTCAAATAAAATTAAA
>JAMOOQ010000003.1 GCA_027100635.1 Campylobacteraceae bacterium
AGCCTAGATGTCCTAACTTTTTTGTTTTTATTTTATTTATTTTTGTAAAACAGATGGTATATTCCTAATATATATATTTATTTCTTATTATATTACTTTAAGTTTATAGGGGTGATGAATGTCAGGTCAATATATATGACCTCGAATATTGGGGTCATATCTTGAAAATCCACCCACCCATTTTGTGAGTTAATTTTACAATACATGACCCCTACTTTACCATAAATTTATAAAGAAGTCTATTTAATTTTTGTAGGGTTTGTAACTCTTACACATCTAACACGACGGTCATAAGATATACCATTCCCAGAACTTGTACCATCTTTAAAGTCTACACCCCAATTTTTTATTGTATCACCTTTAAATATTGTAGATGACCAATAAAATCTATCATCAACTACATTAAATCCATTAATAATTGCTGGTTTATATTTTAGATAATTAACAAGTGATAATAGTTCAGCAATCTTAGGAATTCTCCAATCATCATGACCACCAAGTACTAAAGCATCACAATATTTATAAGCTTTATCATAAGTATATAAATTATCTACTATCTCTTTGTTATCTTGCCAAGTTAGACCTGTATATCCATCTACTGCCATATCTCCAGCATTTGCAATGCCAAAAACTCCTAATAATGATAATAAAACTAGTGCTTTTTTCATAAATATAACTCCTATAAATTTTTTTAGATTAATTTAAATTATATCTAAAAATATCTTTTACAATGATTTTAAAGAGTCAAAAATACACTCTATTCTATTATTTATATCTTTTCCCATACTATCTCTAAAATCGCTTTGAATTGAATATACTGTTTTATTATCAATATAAAAAGTTACTCTTATATATCCCATAAATAATTTTGATTTTGGACTTTTCTTTCCTGGATCTTCTTTGTCATTTTCACGCAATATAAACTTTATATTCATTGGCAAATTAGTTTTTTTACTCTCTCCTATTATTTTTTTTATTAAATTATTTAACTTATCTATTTTTATATAATTATCTATTTGACTAACCATATACTTAGATTTAACAATAGAAGAGTTTAGAATAAAATTACCTGTTAAGAATTTTTGTTTCATTATAGCTACTTTATTAGCATCATATATTCTTTCAAAAGTGATACTTTTAGATTGACATGTAATCCTACTAGATCTCGCTGTTTTTTTATTAATATGTTTATATATCTCACTAGATGTAAGATATAAAAAAAGTATAATAATTATACTATAAATATATTTCCCCATTTAAAACCTTAAGTTATTATAATTATAAGTATATCTTTTTATACTTCTATTTTACTTAAAAATTATCTATCACGTCACAAAATATATCATAAAGATTTTCTACCTCTTTAATTGTAGTTCTCTCATTTACTGCATGAATTGTATCATTAATAACACCAAATTCTACAACTTCAATATTATACTCCCCCATAAATCTAGCATCGCTAGTTCCACCAGCAGTAGAAAGTTTTGGTTTAATATTAATAACTCTATTAATGCTTTCAGATAATTTCTGAACAATCTTAGAATCTCTATTTGTAACAAAAGGGTATGAGCCTTGTGTCATTTTAAATGTATAATTCAGATTATTTAGCTCTAAGTCTATTAACTCTTTTATATTTTTTTGGGTAGTTTTTGTACTATTTCTTATATTAAACATTATATTTAAAGAGTTAGGGGTTACATTTGTTACCTCCATACCTCCTCTAATATCTGTAATTACTATTTGACTAGGTGCAAAATCTTCATCACCATTATCCAAAAACTTACCTGCAATATTACCTAAAATTGGAGCAATCTTATGTACTGGATTATCTGTTTTTTCTGGATATGCAGCATGACCTTGCCTACCTTTTATATTGATATACCCATTGATAGAACCTCTTCTACCTATTTTTATTGCATCCCCCATTTTATCTTCACAAGTAGGTTCTGCTACAATTACATAATCTGGTAAAAAATTGATATTTTTAAGATGTTTTAGCATAATTTGAGTGCCATAGGTTGCATCACCCTCCTCATCACTTGTTAATAAAATAGAGAGAGTACCTTGAAAATTTTTAGAATTTTTAATAGCTTCAACAAAAGATGCTACTCCACTTTTCATATCTTGCGTACCTCTAGCATAAATAATTCCATCTTCTATTTTAGGAATAAATGGATTACTATTCCAACCTTCTCCTGCTGGAACTACATCTACATGTCCTGCAAAACATAGATGGTCTCCATCTGAAAACTTTTTACTTAAGAATAGATTTTTAACTCCACCTTCATTAATCCAAATTGATTCAAAATCTTTAAGATAATCTTCTATAAATTCTAAAGACCCTGCATCATTTGGAGTTATAGATTTATAACTAAGTAATTTTAAAAGTAGATCAATAACACCCATAAATTCTCCTTCTTTTTTTACTATACTACCACGATAAGATATTATCCCACTCACCACTATGATTAATAACTTTTTTATGATCATCTCTTTTAGATGCTATCTGAATTTGACGACTTCTGTTACTATTTATATAACCTCTATTATATTCCTTATTTTTTTACATCAATATAATTAAAAAAACTTTATCAATATAGATAATATTTAAAAATAAGATTTAAAATAAATAAGTAGTTTAATTAAAGGTGACTAGGGGTAAATACAATAACCTCTAAAGAGATTATTGTTAAAAATAAGGATAAATTTATTTAGCCTCAGCTACAGCATCTTTAAGAGTTTTACCCATTTTAAACTTAGGAGCAGTATGTGCTTCTTTTGTATAAGTTTTATCAGTTCCTGGTATTTTACCACTCTTCTCTTTTACTTCCATTGTTGTAAATGTTCCAAAACCAACAAGAGACACACTATCTTTTGCTACAAGAGCCTCAGTTACTGATTCAGTAAAAGCTTTTACTGCTTTTTCTGCCGTTGCTTTAGTAAAACCTCCCTTCTCTTGTACTAATTCTATAAATTTTGCTTTAGTCATTTTCTTCCTTTATTTTAAAATAAAGTGATTATAACATACTGTTTACTTAGATTTTATTAAATTATTAAAAAAAGATATTAAATTTATTAATTTAACTCTTTTTCTCTATTTTTTAGATACTTGCTTATCCCCTCTACAATCCCTTTTGCTATCATTGTTTGATAACCTGGTTTAAGAAGTCTTGATCTCTCTTTTGAATGAGTCACATAACCAACTTCAACTAAGATAGATGGTGTTTGAGCTCCAACTAATACCCAAAATGGAGCAGATCTAACTCCACCATCTCTCACATCTTTATACATACTTCTTGTATATCCTAACATACTATTTTGTACATCAATTGCAAGTTTATTAGATAAGACAATTTTTGGTCCATTTAGAACATCATTTAATATCACATTTCTAGTATAATAATCTTTTGAGTTTAATACTGCACGATTCTCTTTTGCTGCAACTCTTTTTGCTCTTGCTGTTCTTGCTTTTGATAAAAAATATGTCTCTATCCCATTTACAATTGAAGCTCTACTTTTTTTACCAACAGCATTGGCATGAATTGATACAAAAATATCTGCTTTCTTTTTATTAGAAAATTTTGTTCTATTTGATAATTTAACAAAATGATCAGTATCTCTTGTCATATAAACTGTATAACCCTTTCTCAAAAGCATTTTTTTTACACGTTTAGAGATTTGTAATACAATATCTTTTTCTTTATATCCACCAGATGTTGCACCACTATCATGACCACCATGACCAGCATCTACCACAATTCTATATCTTTTTTTTAATTTATGATCTCCTGTATTATTATTTCCCTCTAACAATTTTTTATACCATGATGATTCTGAAACCTCTTTTGTAGTCTCCATTTTTATCTTTTTTTTCACCTCTATGATTGGCTTTGGCTTTTGAATAATAGGATATTCATATTCTTTAACTATTTTTGATAGATTAATATTTGAAGATTTTTTATATTTTATATCATAAGGTAGTACAATATTATAAATATTAGTAGATAATAAAGGTGAATAGTAACTACATTTAAAAGGTAAAGTGGACTCTATAACTAATCTTATGATATTACTTTTATATTGAGCAATTCTAAAAGATGTATTTTTTGCAGATATATTTTTTAATAAATTTTTATTAAAAAGTTTTACATTTTTAAAGTCAAAGACTCTTCTATATGGATTATTTAAAGTAAAAGTATGTATATCAGATTTTGCCATTTTAGAAAAAAAGGTGAATTTAAGTTCACCTTTTGTTATTTTTACATTCTTTAAATAATTATCACTTGAATACAAAGATGTAAAACTAACTATAATCAATAAAAATATTATTAAATATCTATTAAATTTATTTCTTTTCGCCATTTATTAACTTATCCATTAACTCTTTTACACTTATTAATTTATCTAATTTATAACCGTTTGTACCTGTAAAAAAGAGTCCTGTATCAGTTTTACCCTCATAAGCATCTGCTAATCTATCTGCTACACAAAGTTTTACTTGCTTTGCCTCTTCACCACGATTGCAAGGGAAGATACAGTTACTTATACACTTAATTTTTGGTTCTGTATTATTATCTATATCATCTAAAAGTTTTGTTCTAATTCCTCTAGCAGGATAACCAACAGGAGATTTTAAAAGCTCTATATCTTCCTCTTTACAATCTAATAAAATCTGTTTAAGGTTATCGTGAGCATCACATTCATATGTTCCAATAAATCGTGTTGCCATTTGAACTCCAGCACAACCCATATCCATAAATTTATCTATATCATCTTTGTCCCAAATTCCTCCAGCAGCAATCACTGGAATATTACCCCAATTTTTTGCCTCTTCAATTACAGGTGGAACAATAACTTCAAGTTGATTTTCAGGTTTGGCACAATCATCATAACCAAATCCTTGATGTCCACCACTAAGAGGACCTTCCACGATAACAGCATCAGGAACTTTATTATATCTTTTCCATTTTCTACAAATCAGTTTTAAAGCACGAGCAGAACTCACAATTGGAATAAGTGCAACATCTGGATATTCTGTTGTAAATGAAGGCATATTTACAGGTAAACCAGCACCTGTAATAATCATATCAGCACCACCATCACAAGCATCTTTAACTACTTTTCCATAATCATTTGAAGCATAGAGTACATTTACTGCCAAAGGTGCATCTCCACAAATCTCCCTTGCATCTTTTATCATGGCAATCATAGCATCACGAGAACAAAAATTAAGAGAATCTAAAGGTCGTCCATTAACAAGTTTATCTGCATATTGTTTATTTTTATAATAACCTGTACCAATTGAACTAAGTACTCCTAATCCACCCTCTTTTGAAACTGTTCCTGCTAATTTATCCCAACTAATACCGACACCCATACCACCTTGGATAATTGGTTTTTCTATCTCATATTTTCCTATTTTCATATTTTACACCTTATACTATTTTACAATAATCTTTACGAAATTCTTTTTACCTTTTTGTAATGTAAATTCACCATTTTTTAGTAACATTTTTTCATCTGTTATTTTCTCTTGGTTGATTCTTACGGCACCTGCTTTTATGTCTCGTCTTGCTTGAGATGTAGAAGGTACCAAATTACAATCAACTAATGCTTGTATAATACCAATATTAGCTTCAAGTTTATACTCTTTCATATCAGTTGGTATCTTTTTTTGTGCAAAAATCTTTTCAAATTCAATTCTCGAACTCTCACCTGCACCTTTTCCATGAAATCTATCAACTATTTCTGAGGCTAATTGCTCTTTGACTTTTTTAGGATGAAGAGATTTATCTTGAACACCTTGTTTTAAATCTTCTATTTCTAAAATAGTTTTTGATGATAAAAGTTCATAATATCTCCACATTAAATTATCATTAATAGATAAAATCTTACCAAACATATCATTTGGCTCATCTGTTACACCAATATAGTTACCCAAAGATTTTGACATCTTATTCACTCCATCAAGCCCTTCTAAGATTGGCATCATCAAAACTGCTTGTTGTTTACCAATATTATAAGATTTTTGAAGAGTTCTACCCATAAGTAAATTAAACTTTTGATCAGTTCCACCTAGTTCTATATCAGATTTTAGATATACACTATCGTAACCTTGAAGTAAAGGATATGTAAATTCATGAATTGCTATATCATCTTCATTTTTATATCTCTTTTTGAAATCATCTCGTTCAAGCATTCTTGCAACAGTTCTTTTAGATAAAAGTTCTAACATATCAGATGGAGTTAGTTTGCCTAACCAATCATTATTATATACAACTTCTGTTTTATCTTTATCTAGTATTTTAAATGCTTGTGTTGTATAACTTTGTATATTCTTTTTAACTTCATCAGAAGTCAAAACTTTTCTTGTTGCACTCTTTCCCGTTGGATCACCAATCATTGCTGTAAAATCACCAATTAAAAACTGTACGATAGCACCAAATTTTTGAAAAACTGACAATTTCTGAAGTAATACAGTGTGACCTAAGTGTAAATCAGGAGCAGTTGGATCAAATCCAACCTTCACAAAATAATTCTCTTTTGTAGTTATAAATCTTGTTACTAATTTTTTAATTGCATCAGAATCTATTATCTCAACACTTCCTCTGGCTATTTCTGCAAGAGCCTCTGATACTTTATTTTCTATATTACTATCCATTATAAACCTTTTTTAATTATTATATGCATCTTTAAGACTACTTATCTCTATAAGTTTAAACTTTTGACTAATTTTTTGTTTTAGGGTATCTATATTAATCTCATGTGATTCAACCTCTATACGACAATATTCAGCATTTTCACTATTAGTAATTCCAAGTTGAATAGCTAAAATATTTAAATTCAAATCTAATAATTTTTTTAGTAAATCAACCAAGACACCTTGTTGATTTTGTAAAGATATGATTAATTTATATTTATACGATTTTGTACTATTCCAGCTAACAAATAACATACGATTATAATTTTTCATTTGTTTATATGCTTCTTTACAAAGTTTATGATGAATCACCACTTTTTTAGAATCATAAAATGCAACTATAGAATCATTTAATTTAGGGTGACAACAATAGTCAAAATTCACACTATCAATAGACTTATTTGTATAAAAATTAAAATGATCAATTTTTTTAATCATAGGAACTTTGTATCCTTTTTTAAATAACTCCCATACTCTAACTTTTTTATGACCTAGATAGTTTGCAAATCTATTAATTATATTTTGATAAACCTGAAGTTCATTTGGTACTCTATCCATCATATTTTTAATATTTAAATCAGAAACAATCTCTTTTATATCTATTGTTTTATTGTCAAAAAGAGTTGATAAAATATTATAAGCAGTTACTCTATCACACTCTTTCAGATTACTTTTACATCTAGTTCTTATTGCATCTTTTGCTTTTGAAGTTTTTACTGTATCAATCCATGAACATCTAAGTCTTGGTTCTTTATCAGTTGAAATATTAACTATATCACCATTTTTTAAGATTGTAAGTAGTGATGATTTAACTTTATTTACAAGTGTTCCACTCGCTCTATCTCCTATCTCTGAATGTATAGCATAAGCAAAATCAAGAGCTACAGAATCACGAGGAAGTGTATATAACTCACCTCTTGGAGAATATACCGAGATATCCTCAGAAAATAGATCATATTTTGCTAATTCATAAAACTCTTCTGGAGAATCTTTTGTATACTGCATAGATTTAATCCAATCTAAGCTAATATTATTATGAACTGTATCATCTACTTTTATAGTATTTTTATATTTCCAGTGAGAGGCAACACCAAATTCTGCTAAATCATTCATCTTATTAGTTCTAATCTGTGCCTCAATAATAGCATTATCATTAAAAACAGTTGAATGAATAGTTTGATAACCATTATCTTTAGGGATAGCGATGTAATCTTTAAATCTTGCTATTAAAGGTGAATAGTTAATATGTAAAAGACCTAATACTTTATAGCATGTAATCTCATCTTTTAATATAATTCTTACAGCTAATAGGTCTAAAACCTCCTCTATTGAAACACCTTTTCTTTGCATTTTAAGATGTATAGAATAATAATGTTTAACTCTTCCAAAAATCTCAAAACTCTCCCAATCAATACCATTTTGATGCATTAAATCTTTAGTTGTTTCTATAAAATTATTGAGTTTCAATTGAAGATTTTGTCTCTCTGCATTAATATAATCATCTATTTTTGTATACTCTTTTGGAAAAATATAATAAAAGCTCAAATCTTCAAGATGATTTTTTAGTTTTGAAATCCCTAATTTATGAGCAATTGGAGCATAAACTACCAAGGTTTCCTCAGCTATTCTTAACTGAGCATCTTTATTATGAGAGCTTAAAGTAAGCATATTATGTACTCTATCACAAAGTTTTATTACCAATACATTTACATCTTCTATAGAAGCTAATAACATTTTTCTAAAACTCATAGCAGAAGTAATTAACTTTTTATTTGACTCCGTATAAATAAATTCTTCCTCTTTAATATCAGAGATTTTTGTCATCCCCTCAACCAAATGAGATACTGTTTTACCAAATTTATCTGTAAGTTCCTGTGTTGTAATTGATGTATCTTCTACCACATCATGAAGTAAAGCTGCAGCTATCATCTCGTCATTTTCACTAATATAAGCAGTAATTGCAGCAACTAATATAGGATGAGTGGAGTATGGTTCTCCACTTTTTCGCATCACTCCATCATGAGCTTTAATTGCAAATTCTACAGCCTCTTTTACCATAATAGAAGGTTTAACTATTTTATATAGAATCTTTTTAGAGCCTTCAATAGTATTACAATTTTTTATCTCTTTAAAAAATAATTCCAAAAGATTTAATCCTCTAAACTCACAATAATTTTACCCTCTGCTATCTCAAGAAGTGCTATATCTGCAAATTTATATTTTCTTGTATCTACATCTACTAATGGTGTTCCACCCTCTACTAACTCTTTAATTCTTTTTCCAACTGCAACAGAAAGTAAATATTTATCATTATCTAATCTCTCTAATGCTTTTGCTGTTATTTGCTCTACTCTCATTTATATTCCTTTTTTATTTAATTATCTAACTATCTATCCAAATTTTAGGCTATCCACAAGGAGATACCCCTACGCATAATTAATATATGGTTGCCCTTAAATTTTTAATACCTATTTAACCACTGAACAAAGACTCATATCACCTTTTATTATAGCTAAAAGATTACCTTTTTTAAACATATCACATACAATAATTGGTAAACTATTATCTTTTGCCAATGCGATTGATGTATCATCCATCACTTTAATATGTTCTGTTAATGCTTGATCATATGATATCTCTGATAATTTTATTGCATCATCAAATTTAGCAGGGTCTTTATCATATATTCCATCAACTTTTGTAGCTTTAATAATCATATCTGCACCAATTTCAGAAGCTCTTAAAGTCGCTGCTGTGTCTGTTGTAAAATATGGATTTCCTGTTCCTCCAGCAAAAACAACAATTCTACCTTTTTCAAGATGTCTAATCGCTTTTCGTATAATAAATGATTCACCAATCTCTTTCATCTCAATTGCTGTTTGAAGCCTTACATCTACATTTAAATGTTCTAATGCTTCTTGGATTGCTACACCATTAATAACAGTTGCTAACATCCCCATATAGTCTCCACTTGTTCTTTTAATGATACCATCTGCCGCTGCACTTACACCTCTAATGATGTTTCCACCACCAACAACAACTCCCACTTCAATATCATTATCAAAAAGCTCTTTTATCTCATTTGCTATATAATTTAAAATTTGAGTATCTATCCCATACCCATTTTTACCTGCCAATGCTTCACCAGAAAATTTTACTAAAACTCTTTTTATCATATATAGTTACCCTTAAATTTTTGCGATTATAACCAAAAGTGAATTAGAGGATAATTAGCATATTTTTTAAATAAGTACTTTCATATCAACTATTGCTCTTTCTAAGCCTGTAAAAATACTTCTAGCAATAATACTTTGACCAATATTTAACTCCTCTATATCCTCTATTTTAGCAATCTCAGATACATTTTGATAATTTAATCCATGTCCTGCCGCTATTCTTAAACCCATATCAGATGCATATTTAGATAAATTCTCTAAATTCTCTATCTCATCTGATAATCTTTGAATAAGCTCTTTTCTTGGTAATTTAAGCTCAGATATTGCATGATGAGATGATGATAAGTTTCCATAAAGCATCGCATATATATTTGCATATTCTCCTGTGTGAAACTCTATCCATTCTACACCTAAAGATATTGCCGAATTTATAGCATCTTTTGACGGGTCAATAAACAAAGATACCTCTATCTCTTGAGATTGTAAAATTGAAATTGCATTTTTAAGTACATCATCATTCACATCAACCAATAATCCGCCCTCTGTTGTAACCTCTTCCCTTTTTTCTGGTACAATAGTTGCACGATGAGGTTTTAGTGCTGATACTATACTAATAATATCCTCACTTTTTGCACACTCTAAATTTACAGGTAGAGACGAAGATGAGATAATTTTAGTTACATCAATATCTTGAATATGTCTTCTATCTTCTCTTAGATGTATTGTAATTTGATCTGCACCTGCTATCTTTACAATAGATAAAGAATCCATAATATCAGGGTCATTTACCCGTCTTGCCTCTCTTAGTACAGCAATATGATCTATATTTACTCCAAGTAACATTCAAATCCTTTTTTAACTCTTTTAGTGTTATTATATCATTATATTCATTTATAAGGAGTGTCAAATATGTTAAGAAATGTACTAATTTTGTGTACAGGAAACAGTTGTAGAAGTATAATCGCAGAGGCTTTAATAAATAAAGAGTTGAATAAATATGATATAAAAGCATATAGTTCTGGTGTAAAAGCAAGTAGTAAAGTAAACCCAAATGCTAAAAAAGTCTTAGAAGATAATAATTGTTGGAGAGATGAATATCACTCTAAAATTATTGAAAATGTAATCAATATAGATTATAATTTAATTGTAACAGTATGTGATAATGCAAAAGAATCCTGCCCAGTTTTTCCTAAAAAAAGCAAAATAATTCACATTGGATTTGATGACCCTGATGGTAAAGACTATAATGAATTTATCAAAATTTATCAGCTTATAAAAGATAATTTAGTTCCTATTATTTATAAAGAGTTAATTAAGTAGTAGACTTATTGCAAAACTAAAACTATTTTAGAATATTTTGATATTAACTTTTGATTTAACTACTATATATAAAATTACATTTTCAAATAATGATTAAAGGTTAAATATTGAATAAAATAGTATTAGTATTGGTGTTTATTATATCCATATCAAATGCCTCTATAAAAGATTTTGAGATTATAGAAACAGCTAAAAATAGTTATGATAGTGGTGATTATAATAAAACCATAAAAGAGTATAAAAAACTGCAAGACCCATCAAAAGAGCTTAGTTATAATTTAGGAAATAGTTATTATAAAAATGGTGATTATAAGAGTGCCATTAAAAGTTATAAACAAGCAGAGAATAATCAATCAAGAGATTATGAGGCAGATAGGTTATATAATTTAGGAAATAGTTATTTTAAAAGTGGTGATATAAATAATTCGATTAAGAGTTATGAAAAATCTTTAAAATATAAAGATAGTAATGATACAAAAGCAAACCTTGAACTTGCGAAAAAGAAGAAAAAAGAGAAAGAAAAGAAAAAAGAGCAAGACAAAAAGAAGAAAGAGGATCAAAAAGATAAAGAAAAGAAAAAAGAGCAAGAAAAAAAAGATCAAGACAAAAAGAATAAAGAGAATCAAAAAGATAAAGAGAAAAAAGAGCAAGACAAAAAAGAGCAAGACAAAAAGAATAAAGACGATAAAAAGGATAAAGAGAATAAAGATAAGAAAAAAGAGCAAGATAAAAAAGATGGGGAAGAGAAAGAGAAAAAAGAAGATAAGGGTAAAGGTGATAAAAAAGAGGATAAAAAAGGTGAGAAAGATTCTGAGGGTAAACCTCAAGATGCCAAACCAAAAATGAGTAAAGAAGAAGTTGCAAAGCAAAAAGAGTTAAGAAGATTAATGAGAAAATTAAAAAAAGACAAGATGCCAACAATGATTTATAAAATAGGAGAACCAAAAGATGGTCAAAGGAGAGAAGATGAAAACCCTTGGTAGAGTTATTGTATTTATAATTGCTTTAAGTAGCATAGTATTATCAGATAGTGTTGTGGCAAGTGTTGATAATAGAGTGATTACTGCTGGTGAGATGGTGGAGGTTACAATTGAAGCAAATGGAGAAAATGTAGAATTTCCATCTGATATTAGTGGTGTGATGGGTTTTGATGTTGAAAATATAAACTCATCAAAACAATCCTCTTATCAATGGTCTTCTAATGGTACTGTTAGTATTCAAAAAAGTATTTTAAAATTTTATTTTTATCCTTCTAAAAGTATGATAATCCCAGAAGTTGAGGTGGTTATAAACTCTAAAAAATATAAAACAAAACCTATAAAAATAGATGTTCAAAAAGCTGTAACAACTAAAAGTGATAATAATTCTAAAATTAAAGTGGAATTAATCAGTTCAAAAAAGAGTGCAGTTGTAGGAGAGGGTATAGATGTTACAATGAAGTTATCTATACAAAATAATGCTAATATTATGGAGATAAATTATATAAAACCAACTTTTGATAATTTTGAAGTTAAAGAGAATAAAAACATAAGAAAAGGTAGAAGTGGGAATTATCAAACTCAAATAGTGAATTATACACTATATCCAAAAATAGATGGTAATTTGACTATATCTCCTGCAACCATTAAAATTGCAACTCCAAAAGCAGGAAGTGCGAGAAGAGATTTTTTTGGTCAGATGATTAGTTCACCTAAATGGAGTCAAGTAGTATCAAATAGTATTAATATTGATGTAAAACCCCTTCCAGAAGATGTAATGTTAATTGGTTCATTTAAAATTAAATCATCTATTGATAAAAATATAGTAAAAGTAAATAAACCTGTAAAACTAAAAATAGAGATAAAAGGGATTGGAAATCTTGATAGTTTTGAAGAGATAAATTATGATATTAGTGATGTAAATTTATTTAGTGATGGAGCTGATATTAAGAGTGATTTTAATTCAAATGGTGATGTTGTCAGTAACTATAAAAAATCATTTGCTTTTATTGCAGATAGAAATTTTACAATTGAGGCTAAAGAGATAAAGGTTTATAATCCTATTATATCAAAAATTGAGATATTAAAGATACCAGAGTATAAAATCACGGTAGAAGGCTCAAGTGCTATATTATCGTCAAATTCAAGAGTAATATCTGCAAATATAAAACCAGAGATAAAAGAGGTTATTATATATAAAGATAATCCTATAAATATGCTTTACTTACTATTGGCATTTATATTTGGGGTAATTAGTGTGTTATTTATAAATTATATTTTACCTAAAATTAAGAATTCTAAAAAAGATAATTCTTATAATGAAGATGTAGTATTTAAATTATTATATGCTAATATTGGTAAAAGTGCTGAAATAGAAAAATTAGTAAGAGATATGTATCTAAAAAAAGCTGGAGATAAAAGCATAATAATAGATAAAAAAAGAGTAAAAGAGATAGTAGATAAATTAAGGTAAATTTGAACTTTATTTGATACAATCGGAAAAAAATTGGAGATAATATAAAAATGAACAATTTAAAATATATAAAAGATGAGATGCTAACACATGTACCAGTTTGTACACATGTTAATCCTAATAAAGTATTAATTATTGGAGATAGTAAGGGTATTTTAGAGGAATTGGCTAAACATAAATGTATTGGTATAACTACAAATATATCAGAAAATATAACTGATGAGTTAGCAAAACTTGATGATAGTAGTTATGATGTGGTAATAATTAATACAGATGAGATGATTACAGATAGAGTATTTTGGGGATTGATTGCTAAAGTTATTATAGAAAAAGGTATAGTTTCGTCATTATCAAGTAATATGTATACAAGTCAAGATTCTTTTGAAACAGAGATTAAAACTGCTGGTGAAGTTTTTAAAATTGTGATGCCATATAGATATGAAGATGATAATAATGGTATTTTAAATATGCAAAATTTATTGCTACTGAGTAATTCGGCTCACCCAACTGCTGATATAAACCTTCAAAGAGCAGACTTAACTGATGGATTTAATTACTATAATTGTGATATTGCAATTGGTGCATTTTTACTTTCAACAGTTATTCGCAAAAGATTTTTGGGTCTAATTAAATCATAATGGCTTTTGAATATGCTATTGCCCTCACAGGAGGAGTTGCCACAGGAAAAAGCTCTACAACAACTATGCTTATGTTATTTGGTTTTAGATTTATTGATGCAGATAAGATAGCTCATCAGTTGTTGGATGATAATGCAACTAAAATTGCAGAGATGTTTGGGCAAGAGTATATCAAAGATAATAAAGTTGATAGAAAACCATTGGGTCTTTTAATTTTTAAAGATGCAAGGAAGAAAAAAGAGTTAGAGGAGTTTTTACACCCTCTAATTTATGCTAAAATAGAAGAAGAAGCGATTAAACAAGATAGATTTAAAAAACCTTACATTATAGATATACCACTATTTTTTGAAACTTCAAGATACCCAATTTTAAAATCAATTGTAGTTTATGCTACAAAAAAGCAACAATTAAAAAGGCTTATGAATAGAGATAGTTTTGATGAGATAGAAGCTTTAAGACGGATAAATTCTCAGATGTCAATAGATGAAAAGAAAGATAAAGCCTCTTATATTATTGATAATAGTAAAACTTTAAAAAACTTACAAGATGAGTGTGAGAGAGTTAAAGAGCTAATTTTAAAGAGTTCATAATGATTAGATTAGATAAATTTTTGGTAGAAAATGGATATTTTGAGAGTAGAAATAGATCTTTAGATGCTATTAAAAATGCAAAGATAAAAGTTAATGGTAAAATTGCCAAAGCATCTACTAAAGTAAATAAAAACTCTGATATAGAGATAGAACAAGAGAAGTTTTATGTATCTCGTGCAGGTAAAAAATTAGAAAGATTTTTAGATGAGTATAATTTAAATTTACTTAATAAAGTTGCTCTTGATATAGGTTCTAGTACAGGTGGATTTGCACAAATACTACTTGAGAATAATATAAAGAGTATAGATTGTGTAGATGTTGGCTCAAACCAATTGCATCATTCTTTAAGAGATAATAAAAAATTACAGCTTTTTGAGAATTGTGATATAAGAGATTTTAGAAGTGATAAAGAGTTTGGTATTATCTCTTGCGATGTTTCTTTTATATCTATTTTACAGATTATAGAATATATTGATAAATTAGCGAATAAAAAGACAGATATAATTTTATTATATAAACCACAATTTGAAGTTGGGAAAAGTGCTTCACGAGATAGTCGTGGTGTTGTTGTTGATATTGATTTAATTGATAAAACAAAAAAGAGTTTTGAAAAAATAGTTATTAAACTTGGATGGATTATCAAATATCAAAGTGTATCAAAACTGGCAGGGAAAGAGGGAAATGTAGAGTATTTATACCATTTTATAAAAATATAATAGAGATAAGCTATAATACATAAAAAATTGAGAACTATATGTCAAAAAGAATAAAAAATCTAAATATAGAAGATTTTATAGATATAACAGAATTAATAGAGAATAAAACTATGTCAAAAACTCAAAATAGAGAATTTGGTATAAAATATCACAATATCTTAAAACCAAGTAAACTAATATCACTTTGGATAGAGGAAAATAGATTTAGACTCCCTTTACCCATTAAATCACAAGTTATTCTGGAAAATTTAAAGTTAGTAAGTGTAATACTATTAACGATATTCTTTTGTATTGGATTCTTTACTGGTCTTGGACTTTTAAGTTATAATGGTAAAGAGCCTGTTAATATTATATATTTTTTATTTTTTGTTATTATTATACCTATAGTAAGTATCTTAATATCTCTTTTTGCTCTCTTTACTGTAAAATACAAAGATAATATATTAATGGATATTTTACCAACATTTTGGTTACAAAAGATTATTCAATGGTATCAAAATAGTATAAATATCAAAATAAAACCATCATTTTTAAATTTAATTTTTTTACAAAGAGCTCAATATTTATCACTATCCTTTGCTATTGGCTTAGGATTGGCACTCATTTTGATAGTAACTACTACTGATATTGCATTTGCATGGAGTACAACTCTTAATATTACACCAAAAGAATTCTATAAAATGATGCTTATTATCTCTTATCCATGGAGTAATTTTATATCTTCATCAATATCTTTAGAGCTAATTTCAGAGAGTCACTATTTTAGATTAGGTGGGGCTGTTAATAAAGAGATGATATTAAATGCTTCTATTCTTGGAGAGTGGTGGAAATTCTTGGTATTAAGTACTCTTTTTTACTCTATTTTTTTAAGAATCATTATGATTGTAATTCTTAATAGGGTATTTTTAGTAAGATTGACAAAAGAGATTTTGCTAATAGATGGTGTAGATAATATAATGAAAGAGATTCAAAGTCCAATTATTACAACAACTTCTCAATATAATGAAACAAAGTTTGTTCAAAGTGATAAAAAAGTTAATATTAATAAGAAAAAAAATAATTATGATTTTATTTTGGGTTGGGCAATGAGTAGTAATGAAATTGAATATTTTAATAAAAAATTATCAATATCTAGTCAAAATATTTTTGAAGTAGCAGGTAATAATAGTTTGGAAGATGATGAAAAGGTTATATCTTTGCTAGGTAATGATATTTTATTATATTTGAAATCTTGGGAACCTCCAACAATGGATTTGGTGGATTTTTTGGATGATTTGATTATTCATATTGATGGAGTAGTTGATATATATCTTGTTGGATTAGATAGTAACAATCTTAAATTCTTGCCAAATGAATTAGATATATATAGCAGGTGGTTAGCATCACTTGAAAATAGAGAATTTATAAATTTAAAGGTTTAAAATAGTGACCTCTTACCCAAAATTTGCAGTAGTTGGACACCCTAATAAGGGTAAAAGTAGTATAGTGGCATCTTTGTCTCTTGATGATACAATTCAAATTTCAGATACATCAGGAACAACAAAAAGAAGTAGAAGTTTTCCATTAATAGTTGATGGTAAAATTATTTATGAACTTTATGATACACCAGGATTTCAAAGAGCCAGAAAAGTTTTAGCTTGGTTAAAACAAAAAGATGTGTCAGCTGATAAAAAAGCTAGTGTACTTAGAGAGTTTGTTTATCAGCATATAGATGATGAAAAATATAGTGATGAGATAGAGCTTCTTAAACCAATTATTGAGGGTGCTTCTATAATATATGTTGTTGATGGTTCAAAACCATATAGTCCTGAATATGAAGCTCAAATGGAGATATTAAGATGGAGTTCTCAGCCTTCCATGGCACTGATTAATCTAATTGGAGATGATGATTATATAGAGCAGTGGAGGTTGGCTCTTGGTCAATATTTTAGATTAGTTAGAGTATATAATCCAATGAAAGCAAATTATAAAACTCATATTGCTATACTTAAAAGTATATCTCAACTTAAAGAGGAATGGGTAGAGTCTATGGAAAGTTCTATAGAGATTTTTAAACAATTTCATAAACAAAAAATAGATAATTCCGTGGAACTTATTAGCGATACACTTATTAAAATAATTACTTATATTAATGAGTATCAAGTATCAAGTAGTCCTATTTTAGAGATAGAGATAGACGAAATAAGCAAAGAATATAAAGCTGATATTATTAAGTTTGAATTAGAGTTTCAAGATAGTATAAATAAAATTTGGAATCATAAAAATATATTTAAAGATAATATAAATTTAAACATAAATGAGGTGAAACTGTTTTCTAAAGAAAGTAAATCAATATTTGGATTAAATAAAAAAGATCTAATTTCAACAGGAGCTATGAGTGGAGCAATAGTTGGAAGTGGTATTGACATTCTTTCTGGTGGAGCTACTATGTTACTTGGCTTAGCAATGGGTGGTGTGATTGGTGGAGTATCAACAGCTTTAGGGATGAATAAACTTATGGATATAAAAATATTAGGTAAAAGCATAGGTTCAAATAGAGTTAAATTGGGACCTATTAAAGATATGAATTTCATCTTTATAGTTCTATCAAGAGTTATATATTATACTGAGCATATTGCAACTCGTTCTCATGCACTTCAAAATGGGATAGAGTTAAGTAAACAATCAAATTTATCACAAAAATATTTTAATAGAAATAGCAAGAAAGAATTAAATCATCTTCATAAAAAGATACAAGATAGTTATATAAAAAAAGATAAAATTAGAGATGAGTACAAAAAGAGAATAAGAGATATAGTTTTAGAGTTTAAAATATAGTATTATGGTGTATAATTAATACCTTTTTTAATCTAAAGATTATATAATGATGTTTATTAAAATTTAGTTATAGGCGGGATTTAAAATGAAAAATATTTTAGTTTTAATGATATTTGCTATATCTGTACAGTTTGCAAATGAATTAGATACGAACTTTATATCGCTAGAAGTTAAAGAAGATGCAAATCAAACTCTGGATGTTATAAATAGTGATATACTCTTTAAAGAGTTAAAAAATAGATACTATTTTAAAATAAATTTAACTCAAAAAGATAGAAAATCTTTTGTAGTTTTAAATAACTTTTCTGATGGTAGAGTAATTAGTATAATTTATGATATTTTAAAAAAGAAGTTCTCTGATATTCCAATTGAGTATAAACCAGAGACAAGTTCTAAAAATGATACTGATTTTATAACTAAAATTATTTTTTCATCTTTAGCCTTTTTTATGATTTTTGTTGGATTTATATTTATTGCTAAATTATCAAAAAAGAATCAAAAGTTGGAAAAAGAGTATGATAAATTGGATGATAAACTTTCTGAGATGAGTGGAGTAAAACAACTTATTGAAAAAGAACATGAAAAGCTATTAAATAACTTGGGATATAAAATAGAGACTTCTGCTAAAAAAATGATAACAGAAAGAGATAAGATTATGGAACAACCTATAGGTAATTTAACTCTAGAGAGTATAGAGGAGAAGTTTCAATCTATCAAAAAAACGGATAAAATATTAACAGAGACTACAAATCAAGTCGTAGATTTTTTAAAGGCAAAATCTGGTAAATTAAAACTAAATAAAGAAAAAATAGATGTTTCAAAAATGCTTTGGAATATTACATCATCCGTATCTAATATGCATAAAGATAAAGCTAATGTAGAAATTGTTTATGACCTTGATAAAACAATACCTAAATATATAGAGTCTGATGAAGAAAGATTAACAAATATTTTAATTAATTTGGTAGAAAATGGTGTAAAATATACACAAAGAGGTAAAATTAGAGTTAATATAGAGATTATTGATGAAAAGATTCATTTTATAATTACTGATAATGGTGTAGGTATTAAAGATGATAAATTAGAAGCTATATTTACACCTTTTCAAAATGTTGGACTTTTGAATGATAGACAAACTATTGGTCTTTTTATGTCTAGGGAACTTGTAAAATTAATGGGTGGTTCTTTAATTATAAAAAGTGTGGTTAATAAAGGAACAAAAGTAACCATAACCATACCTCTTACAGTTGAAATTGATACAACTAATCAATCATATAGTTTATTAGATAGTGATAGAGATAGTCAAGGTCAAGCTTTATCCTCTAAAAATATAGCAGTGGTAGATAGTGATGGAGATACTGCATACTCTATTAGAAAAATGGCTTCACAGTTTAGTAAAAATGTAGATATTATACAAAATAATAATATTAAAAATTATGAAACATTATTTAGATATGATTTTTTATATATTGATAATATAATGTTAGATGAAGTGATGAAACAGTTAATTAATCAGATAAAAAGTCAAAAAGAGTTTAAAGTAGTTGTGATGTATAATATTTTAGATAAAAAATATAAAAATATAGAAGATAAGAGTGTGGAGAGGAATATAGCAAAACCTCTAACCCCTTATTATATGAAAAATGTATTTATTGAGGTCTATAGCCATCTTAAAATTGTAAAGAATATAGATGAAATATTGGTAACAAGAAAAGATAAAGATGAAAATGAAGATGATAACACTTTAACAAAATATAACAATTCTTTAGAGGTTAAAGAGGCTAAAAATATCACTAAAGATTCTTTAAGAGAATTTTATGGAGCAACTATTTTAATAGTAGAAGAAAATAAAATAACTCAAAAAATATTAATGGAATTATTTAAAGATACTGGTATTAAATATGTTATCGCCAAAGATTTAGATGAAACAATGGGACAACTTAAAAAATATTATAATAACTTTGATTTAATTCTAGTTGATATATCCATTGTTAATACGGCAGGGCTTGTATTATCTAAAATGATTAGATTAGATAAAAGTTTTAATAAAATACCAATTGTTGCAATTGCAGATAAAATAGATAATAACCTGCAAGATTATGGAATAAATAGTTATATGATGAAACCTATTAAGATAGGTAGTATATATGCTATTTGTGAAAGATTCTTAGATAAAATAGATTTAGAGAAAGATTCACTACTATTTAGTCTTTCTAAAAGTGAACATATTTTGGATATTACTAAAGGTATTATGCAGTCTAATAATAATTATTTAGCATATGTAGATGTTCTTAAAGGATTTAGAGATGCTTATGGAGAGAGTGCAGAGATATTTGCTGAATTTATGGAAGCGAAAGAATATGATAAAGCAAAAGAATTAGTTATTGATGTAAAAGGTCTTGCTCAAATTATAGGATCACATGATTTATATAACATGCTAGTAGAGATAGAAAAATTATTAATAAAACATAATTATACTCAAGTTGAAAGATATATTACTAGATATGAGGATGAATTAGATAAACTAAATATTAATACGGAGATATATCTTAGGAGTATAGACTCTTAAGGAATGCTACTCCTTCTAACAACTCGTCACACCTCTAATTTTTCACCTCAATAAGGATAAAAATCAGAGGGTATAGATTTAATATCCACCTTGACAAAGCAACCTTTATAAATAGTTTATGGTTTATGAGACCCTGCATTAAGTTCAGAATGACGAAAATTATCATTTGGAATAATAATAACGAAAGTCTATCGTTCCATGCTCGGCACGGAATCTCTTTAATTACTGATATTAAGTATATTTCTGACATTCATCACCCCTATAAACTTAAAGTAATATAATAAGAAATAAATATATATATTAGGAATATACCATCTGTTTTACAAAAATAAATAAAATAAAAACAAAAAAATTAGGGCATTTAGGCTTGGTGGCAGGGATGTGTAAAGAGTTAAATATATCTCAAATAGTGAATAATCATATAGTTACAGGAGACCAAAGAACCCTGAGTCATGGGGACGCTGTGGTCGCTATGATCATCAATGGCTTGGGATTTACAGGTACTCCACTATATATGACTCCACAATATTTTGAAGATAAACCAATAGCTCAACTATTAGGAAAAGATATAGAGGCAAAAAGTATAAATGATATAGCATTAGGACGAACTTTGGATAAAATATATGAGTATGGAGTTAGTGATTTATTCTCAAAAATAGCTTCAAATGCTGTAAAAACTCTTGGGATTTCCTCAAAAATAGGACATTTGGACTCAACTGCCTTTGCAACTCATATAGAAAAAGAGAAAGATACAGGTGATGGAACAGTTGAGATACGAAAAGGTCATAGCAAAGATTATAGACCAGACTTGAATCAAATAGCTCTCAATATGATAGTAGAAAATAGGGCGAATTTGCCAATATATCTGGAAGTTTCTAGTAGAAATCAAAGTGATAAAGTGAAATTTGCTGAAATTATTCAAGCACAAGTGGATAATCTAAAAAACTATTATGGGATTGAGTATATTGTTGTAGATTCTGCTTTATATACCAAAAATAATCTTGAAAAACTAGAAGAGGAAGAGATATTTTGGATAACAAGAGTACCCAATAGCCGAAATATTGTCAAAGATATAATCTCAACTATAGAGCTAAATCAACTTGAAATTATTGATGATAACTACTCATATTTGGAGATAGGAAGCAACTATAATGATGTAAATCAAAGATGGATAATTGTACATAACAAAGAGATAGAATATGTAAAAAACAAGGGTACAATCAAGAAATTTGATATAAATAGTAAAAAAGATTTAAAAGCTAAAATAAGATATGAAAAACAGAAATTTGCTTGTGAAATTGATGCGATAAAAGCATTAGAAGATTTAAAGAAAAAGCTGACTATATCCGATGTAGAGGGCTTTAGGCTTGTTGAACATAAGAGATATTCAACAAGGGGAAAACCTAAAAAAGATGCTATTAAAGATGTTACAGAGTATACTGTTTTGGTAAATATGACTAGTAATCTAAGTA
>JAMOOQ010000004.1 GCA_027100635.1 Campylobacteraceae bacterium
AGCCTAGATGTCCTAATTTTTTTGTTTTTATTTTATTTATTTTTGTAAAACAGATGGTATATTCCTAATATATATATTTATTTCTTATTATATTACTTTAAGTTTATAGGGGTGATGAATGTCAGTAATGTTACAGACCATGGAGATTTTATGCTGGATGCAGGAGCAAATGCTATAGAACCAATTTGGAAAGATTAAGATTGCTAGGGTGCGTTTTCAACGCACCATTTTAGATTCCGTGTCAAGCACGGAATGACGAAAGGATTCACACTCTAAGACCATCTGAACCAGTTTATTACTTTTTTAAATATCCCTATTTTATCTTTTTTAGTAATATGTGATTTCTTAGATCTATTTATAACCTCTTCTTGTTTCAGCATATTTTCAAGATAATATTTTGATTTTCTTATTTTTGAAGGTCTAAAGTCATTCAGCATCTAATACCTTTTCAATCTCTTGCATAGCCTCAGTATTTTTTAGTTTAAATTTAATTTCAATTCTTCTTGAAGCCTCTTTATCCTCTTTCCCATTAACTTTAATTGTATCCATATATGCTCTTCCACTTGCAATAATTAAAGGTTTTATTTTATATTTTTTTACAATATCCAATGTTAATATATAGTCCATTACAGCCAATGCTCTATTTTGAGAAAGTTTTAAGTTATACATATAACCACCATCACTATCTGTATGACCTTCTATAATAATTTGGTCAATATGTGGCTTAATATCTTGATTAGATAAAAGTGCTTTAACATAATCTTCAAATGATTTTTTAAGTGCATCTTTTGCCACATCTTTAAGCTCATCACTTCCACTTGTGAACAGAATATTAGAAGATAATCTAAGGGAACCATTAGTTGAATCAAGAGAGATTTTATCTCCTAATTCTCTTTTTAAAGCTGTTATAACCTTAACTCTAATTCCAGTTAAACCTCTTATTTTAGCTCTTTGTTTTTGTAAATTTTCTACAATTTGATTATATTTACTATCTTTTTCATCAAGAGCATTAAGTAGTTCAAGTAATTTATTATCTTTTAACTGAACACTACTTTTCATATCTGTAATTGTATTCGATAAAACCACAACTTTATTTTTATAATCTTTAAGTTTTTTATCTTGTTTTTTAAGAGTTGTATTTGTATCACTTAATACATTTTGAATAATAACTATTTTATTATTTAATCTATCTTTTTGAGTATTACTTTGAAGAAGCAATCTATTTAATTTTTTAATCTCACCATCTCTTAATAAAATAATCTTCTTATCTTTATCTAAATCATTATTTAAATTTGATAATTTTTGTTCTTTTATCTTAAGATTTTCCTCTACTTTTGTTAATTTATTCTCTTTTTCTTGAAGATGAGACTTGAGAATAATTGATTTTGATACAATTGCACCTATTACTAAAATAAATACAAAAAGCAATCCTGCCATTAAATCAGCATAAGATATCCAAAAGTTACTCTCTTGCTTCTCATCTTTTTTAATAAACATAACTATATCACTTCGTTTTTATTATCATCATTTATTAAATTTTTAATCTCTCTTTGTCTATTTTTTAAATTTATACTCTCTTGTATCTCTCTATTTTGTTTGCTAATAATAACTGCAAAATCGGCTAATTTCCCAACTATATCTCCAATTTCACTATCAAGTTTAACAAAAGTTTTATCAACTGAATTATCAAATTTATTAATAGTTATCTCTAAGTTTTTAGCATTATTATTAAATGCTTCAATATTGCTAGAGATTGTATCAACAGCATTTATACTCTCTTGCCTTGTATGAATTATCTCTAAAGTCTCTTTTAAATTCTCTGAGGCATTATCCATATTTTTGCTAAGAGTGCTAAATACTCTACTTGTATCATCAACCACAATTTTAAAGTTTTTCATATATTGCTCATTTAAATCTTTTACAAACTCCATACTAAAAGTCTCTTTAAGCGTTTTAATTATCTCTTGATCTTTAAGTTGAGTCTGCATATGTTGATGCTTGATTAATTCACTTTGTTGCCAAATATGATTTTTATAAGTTTTTTCCAATTTATATATATTATTATCAACTTTAGATAAACCTCTTTTTTCAAAATATGTCCACCAAATAGATAAAAATATACCATAGATAGATGCATAAAAAGCTGTTCCTACACCTGAAAGTAAAATTGTTATCTCTTTGTCAAGAGCATTCATATCACTAACAGTAAAATTTGGCATAGATAATGCAATGGCAATAAATGTCCCCAAAATTCCAAGCATAGGAAAAATACTGGAAGCTATATTTGCGAAGTTATCATTTCTAATATCTTTATAATACTCATTAATATATGCACGAATATTTAATGTAGATTTAGTTTTATCCATTATGCTAAGAGCATTATCTTCTAGTGCTTCTTTTAAAGAACTCTCCATCTCTTCATAACTACCGTTCATTTTACAAACAGAAAAGTTAGCATTATGTTGAATAAATAGAAAGAATATAAGAAATATAAATCCTATAACTATAATAGTATGCATCTCAACACTTAAAGATATAATATTTAGATAGCCTAGTATTATAAAAATAAAAACCAAAAGTGGAATAGATAAAATAACAAAAAAGTGAGGTGTACAATTTATTTTGTTTTTAGGTTCAATTAAGTTCACGATTTCTCCTGATAATATGATTTAAAACAATTATATCATAAAAAATCAATCAATAGTTATTCTAATCTGATATAATTATTTTAAAAACTTATTTATGGGAGTAGTTATAATGAAAATTGTAATATTAGATGCAAAAACTCTAGGTGATGATTTAGATTTAACATCTATTAAAGATATTGGTAATCTTGTAATATACCAAACAACAACAAAAGAAGAGACATTAGCAAGAGTACAAAATGCTGATATTGTAATTACAAATAAAGTTGTTTTATCTGCCGAGATTTTAGAACAGTGTAATAGATTAAAATTAATATGTATCTCTGCTACAGGGATGAATAATGTAGATATTGAATATGCTAATTTAAAAAATATATATCTAAAAAATGTAGCTGGATATTCAACTAAAAGTGTAGTTCAACATACTTTTGCAATGCTATTCTTTTTACTAGAAAAGATGTCATATTATGATAAAGTTGTTAAAGATGGAATCTGGAGTGAATCTAAACTGTTTACAGATGTATCTAAACCATTCTTTGAAATTTCAGGGAAAAAATGGGGAATTATTGGATTTGGTAGAATCGGTCAAGAGGTAGCAGGAATTGCCACAAGTTTTGGAGCAGAAGTATCATATTATTCAACTACTGGAAACAACTTAAAATCTGCATATCCTCATAAAGCACTTGATACTATATTGGCTACTTGTGATATAATCTCTATCCATGCACCATTAAATGAAAAAACTAAATATTTATTAAATGAATGTAATTTGGGATATATCAAAGATAAAGCTATTTTATTAAATCTTGGAAGAGGTGGAATTATAAACGAAACTGATTTGGCTTTTGAGATGAATAGAAGAGAGATATACGCAGGACTTGATGTTTTAGAGAGCGAACCAATTGAAAAGCTTAACCCATTAAATAGTGTAAAAAACCAAGATAGACTTTTGATCACTCCACATATTGCATGGACAAGTATTGAAGCAAGAAAAAAACTTATTAAGGGTCTAGAAAATAATATAAGAAAATTTTTAGAAACTAATCCAATTGAGGATAGCCCAGATGATAAGATAGAAGAGGTGAAAGAGGTAATTAAAGAGCTAGAAATTAAAGAAAAAAAGAAGAAAAAAAAGGATATAGAAGATCCATTTAATTTAGGATTACATTAATATGGTGAATATTTTCGAAAAAGGTGATTATCAAATAATACCAAATTCATTTAAGATGAAAGGTATTATTGCAACTTTATAATAAAAACTCATATCCACTTAAAGAGATAGAGGATAATTCAATAGATGCACTAATAACAGATCCACCTTATGGAATCTCTTATCAAAATAACTATTGGGATAAAGATTTACCATTAAAAGAGATTTGGGAAAATAGTTTTAGAACTCTTAAATATGGTGGTTTTGGATTGGTTTTTAGTTCGGTTCGACTAATGCATAGATTAATGGTTGATTTAGAAGATAGTGGATTTATTATTAAAGATGTACTATTTTGGTCATATCTTAATGGAATGCCAAAGAGTCGTAATGTTGGGCTTTCTATTGACAAAGAGTTGGGAGTAGAGAGTAAAAAAATTGGTGAATATAAATATGTGCAAGGTTATAAAGAGAAAAAAGATTATAAAGCAACTAAAAAAGATAAACTATCTCCAGCTTCAGAGTTGGGTATAAAATATGATGGAGCAGGACTAGGAATTAAACCAGCCTATGAGCCAATTATACTCATTCAAAAACCACTAAAAAAGGGATTAAATGTATCTCAAAATATAATTAAATATGGAACTGGTGCATTGAATTTTGAAAATACAAGAATACCATATCAAGATGGAGAGGGGAAAGTAGGACATAATCCACATCCAAAAGGTAGAATTCCATCTAATATAATACGAACAGAAACTCAAGATGATGGATATGATAAATTTTTTGTTGTGCCAAAAGTTCGGCAAAAGAAAGATGATTTTAATTCTCATCCAACTCTAAAACCAGTTGAACTTATGCATCATTTAATTAAACTTATAACATTTGAAAATCAATTAATACTAGACCCATTTATGGGTAGTGGAAGTACGGGAGTTGGAGCTTTGGAGCTTGAACGAGATTTTATTGGATATGAGTTAGATAAAGAGTATTTTGAAATAGCTAAAAAAAGGGTAGAGAATATGAAAAAAAATTTAGAATATTCTCTATTTTAAAAGTTTAAGAGATAAAATTAAGGTAAAAAAATGATAGATATATTAATAATTGGTTCAGGTGGAGCAGGGCTTACAACTGCACTAGAAGCATCTCAAAATGGTGCAAAAGTGTTAGTAGTAGGAAAATCATATCCCACAAATTCGCAAACAAGTATGGCTCAAGGTGGAATAAATTCTGCTCTTGGGAATATGGATGATGATAGTGTAGCTTCTCATATTGAAGATACTTTAAAGTCAGCAAAAGGTTTGGCAGATGAGGTAATGATTAGAAAAATGTGTGAAGATGCTCCTGATTCAATAAAATGGTTAGAGTCAATTGGTGTTGGATTTTCAAGAGATAAAAATGGTAATATAGCTCAACGAAAATTAGGGGGAGCAACTCATAAAAGAGCTTGTTATTCTCAAGACTATACAGGATTAAAGATACTTCATACTCTTTACGACAATGCTCTAAAAGAGAATATAGAATTTTTAAATGAACATTATCTTCTTAATTTTATAACTGATAATTCAAAATCAAAGCCAAAAGTTATAGGGGCAACACTATTTGACATAACAAAAGGTGAAGCTATAGAGATTAAAGCCTCTTGTGTTGTGGTTGCAACTGGTGGATATAGTTCAATTTATCATGGATTCACAACAAACTCTTTTGAAAGCTTAGGAGATGGTATTTCGGCTACTATTAGAGCAGGTGGAGATGTGAGTGATATGGAATTTGTACAGTTTCATCCAACAGCACTTAAGGGTTCTAGTATTTTAATATCTGAAAGTGCAAGAGGTGAAGGTGGTTATCTTTTAAATAGTGATGGAGATAGATTTGTAGATGAGCTAAAACCACGAGATGAGGTTTCTCGTGCAATTATGGATGAGATTGAAAAAGGTAAAGATATATTTTTGGATTTAAGACATCTAGGGGAAGAAAAGCTTATGGAACTTTTGCCTCAAGAGATACATCTATGTAAACTTCATGAAAAGATTAATCCAATAGAGCAAATTATTCCAATAAAACCAGTAGCACACTATACAATGGGTGGAATAGATGTTAATCACTCATTAGAGGTTAATGGATTAGATGGGCTTTTTGCTGTTGGAGAGTGTAGTAATTCTAAAGTTCATGGTGCAAATAGACTTGGAGGAAATTCACTTTTAGAGATTATATCTTTTGGTAGATTAGCAGGAAAAAATGCTTATAACTATGCAAAAAATTCTAATACTAAAGATATAGAATCATCCCAGTTATCATTAGACAAAGAGTTTATTGAGCAGATTTATAACTATAAAAACCAAATTAATTTTTATGAGAAAAAAGAATTTGTAGGTAAACTATTATACAATAATGCAGGGATTAAACGGAATGAAAAAGATTTACTTATTGCATTAGATGAGATAAAAAAAATAGAATCAGAGATAGAACTTATGGGAATTGGAGATAAGAGCAAAGAGTATAATAAAAACTTAATGGAGTTTGTGGAGTTTATTAATTCATTAGAACTTTGTAAGATATTACTACAGAGTGCTTTAGATAGAAAAGAAAGTGTAGGGGCTCATTATAGATGTAAAGAATAACTTCCAAAGGGCAATCCCTTGTGGTTGCCATTGAATTTTAGAAATAATTAAAATATAGTAAAGTTAAAATTTTTATTGTATAATATAAAAAAGGAGTTATTATGGGTGCATTTAAATATGATAATTTTGTATATTACACTTATGAAGATTATAAACATTGGGAAGATTCATGGGAGCTTATAGATGGTATAGCTTATGCAATGTCTCCTGCTCCATACCCAAAACATCAAAGAATTGTGGCAAGTATTTGGAGAGAGCTTGATGAAAATTTAGAGTGTTCAAGTGATAATTGTGAGGTATATATCTCTCCTATAGATTGGAAAGTTAATGATAATACTGTGGTTCAACCTGATGTTGTGATTTTTTGTGAAAAAACTAACAAGCAATATTTTAGTAAAACTCCTCCATTAATTGTTGAAGTATTATCTAAATCAACTGCTTATAAAGATGTTACAACAAAGATGAAATTATATGAGACGCAAGGGGTTAAGTTTTATATTATAATTGAACCAAATAGTGAGATTAGTGATATATTTGAGCTTATAAATGGTGAGTATAAACTTCTTAAAAAAGTTACAAAAAAAGATAAATTTAAATTTGATATATCAGAAAAATGTAAAACTAAAGTAGACTTTTCTAAGCTTTTTAGGTAATAGAAAAATCTATTAAGTGATAATCAATGATTTATGCTTCTATTTAGATTTTTTTCAATAGATTCTATTTTTGAGGTTAATTGATTATATGCTAATTCTATAATCTAAGATTGAACCTGTTTCTATAATTAATTGTACCCATTGGAGTTAGTTGATATGCCACACCTTGTTTATCAATCGCATCAATAATTTTTGAAACTTTTTTAGATATGCTTGAGCCACCTCTATAATCATCAGATTTTGGAAATATTAAAAATTCTAATGATACACTCGTCAGACTTATTTAATCATATTTTTTGGTTCTATTATCTCTTCACTTTTAGTTTTTTTTCCTTTTGAAAACCCAGCACCCTCTTTTGTTTTAGCTTTTAGCTCTAATGATTCAACAATATTGTTATAATCAATACCCTCTTTTTCCATTTGAGCAAAACATCTTACAATTACAGCAATTGTATTTGGTACTTCATGTTTTTTTTTATATGATTGTAAATTTTTTTCACTAACTTTAATTAATCTACTAAATTTTGGCAAAGTAATATCAGCATCTAATAAAAGTTTTTTAAATTCTATAAAGGTCATATTGTCTCTTTTGTATTAAAATTGTCATATTGTAGCATATTTTATTACTATTCTATATAATTAAGGAGTATTTAAGAATAATTAATATATTATTACTATAATTTATTACTTATCGTAATAAAAAACAAATTTAAAAGGAGTCCATATATGGCAAAAGTATCTAAAAAAGAGTTAGCAAAAAAAGAGGCTAAGAAATTAGCTAAAAAAGAGGCTAAGAAATTAGCTAAAAAAGAGGCTAAGAAATTAGCTAAAAAAGCGGCAAAGAAAAAAGCAAACAAGAAAAAAGCTGCTAAAAAAGCTAGTAAAAAGAAGTCTGCTAAAAAAACAAAAAAGAAATCTAAAAAATAGATTTTCTCTTTTAAATTGAAGATAGATTTTTATCTATCTTCACCTCCCTTAATAATAAACACTCATATTTAATATATAATTTCATTTAATTTGGTAAAATTCTAAAAACCAATAATTTGGAGAATTAATGAAGCTTTTTGGAACAGATGGAGTAAGAGGTAAAGCTGGTGTAAAAGTTACTGCTTTAAACTCTATGAGATTAGCGATGGCAACAGGTATATATTTTAGAGAATTTAAAAATACAAATAAAATTCTTGTAGGAAAAGATACCAGAAGAAGTGGTTATATGATAGAAAATGCTATTGTATCAGGTTTGACTGCAGTTGGTTTTGATGTGATACAGATTGGTCCTATGCCAACTCCTGCTGTTGCATTTTTAACACACAGTATGCGTTGTGATGCTGGAATTATGATCTCGGCTAGTCATAATCCATTTTTTGATAATGGTGTTAAATTTTTTGATGGTGATGGAAATAAGCTTGATAGAACCAAAGAAGAAGCTATAGAAAAAATATATAATAACCTTGAACTTATTGAAGAATCTCAGGTGATAGACAAATATATCGGAAAATCAAAACGGATAGATGATGTAATAGGTAGATATATTGTTCATATTAAGAATTCATTTCCAGAAAACTTATCTTTGCAAAAATTAAGAGTGGTTATAGATTGTGCTAATGGTGCTGGATATAAAGTTGCTCCTGCCATTTTATCTGAACTTGGTGCAGATTTAATAATTTTAGGTGACTCCCCTGATGGATTTAATATTAATGATAATTGTGGGGCTATGTGTCCAAAAACTATGGCAAAAGCTGTAGTTCAATATCGTGCAGATATTGGTATTGCTCTTGATGGTGATGCTGATAGATTGGTTGTCGTTGATGAGAAAGGTGATGTTGTTGATGGGGATAAACTAATGGCTGTTCTTGCCGTTCATATGAAAAATCAAAAAACTCTTAAAGCTAATTGTATGGTGGCAACTGTGATGAGTAATCAAGGGCTTGAGGATTATCTTGAAAAAAAGGATATAAAACTTTATAGAAGTGCTGTTGGAGATAAGCATGTTGTTGAACTTATGCATCAAAAAGGTACAAATTTTGGTGGTGAACAGAGTGGTCATATAATTTTTAGTGATTATGCAAAAACAGGAGATGGAATTAGCAGTGCATTACAGGCATTAGCATATCTAATTATCTCAAAACAAAAAGCAAGTAAAGCATTTAATCCTTATGATTCATATCCTCAAAAATTAGTTAATTTATTTATTCATGATAAAAAAGATTTTACAAAAATAGCTGGTTATAATGAGCTTATAAAAGAGATTAAATCAAAAGGTTTAAGAGAGCTTTTCAGATACTCAGGAACAGAAAATAAAATCAGACTTTTGATTGAAGGGAAAGATAAAAAGATTGTTAATATGATGATGGAAAAAACAGTTAAATTCTTCAAAAAGGTTTTGATATGATGAGACATCTTACTATCTTTATGCTCGTAATAATCGGTACTTTTATTATTGACCAAAATATTAAATCTCTTTTTGTAAACGGATATTTTTTAGATGGCGACTGTATATCTCTTGAACTTCATTATAATAAAGGTGTGGCATTTTCTATGTTTGCATCATTGGGTGAATATGTAAAATGGTTGCAGATAACTTTGGTTACATTCGTGATTGGATTTATATTTTATGAGGGATATATCAAAAAATTTCCTTTTGCTTTAGGATTATTAGTTGGTGGAGCGATAGGTAATATTGTTGATAGATTTTATCATGAAGGTGTAGTTGATTATGTAGCATGGCATTGTGGATTTAACTTTGCTGTATTTAATTATGCTGATGTGATGATTGATATTGCTATTGTTTGGATATTAATTGCATCTTATTTAGAAGATAAAAGAGAGAAAAAACTTTAATATAAGCTTGAAATTTAGGTATAATCACAGAATAAATTTTGAGGATAAATAAAAGTGCAAAGAATAGAATCTTTTTTAATAATATTTAAAAATAAAATTATACTATATTTAAATAATATATGAAAAGGTATATGACAAATATGATAATTATAAAAATTCAATTACGAGAGACGATAAAAGACTAATATTCTTAGAAAAAGAGTATCTTGAAGCTACTCAACTTTTAGACCTTACTCTAATTGAAAGAGATGATTTATTATCTCGAATTAGAGCAATTTCCAGTGTTGTTAATGCAGTTGGAGTAGAGAATGAATAGTTCTCTTTTAGGATTTAATTTCCAAAGGGCAACCACAAGGAATTGCCCCAATACCAATAAAATAAGCTTTTTTTGGACGAGATGGCTTCAGCCTCTTCCTAATATACGGAGCTAAAGCACCGTGTCCAAAAGCATAATAATCCTTAGTGAGATTGTGGATACTCGTTATGACACCACTCTTCTCCTGCTGAACAACATCCATTACTTACACCAATATTTTTAAGAGCCTTATCAAATGCCCAATAGTGGCTATAACTACCCTCTTTTAAAAATGTAAATGTCTCTATCAAATCATTTTTACCTTGCGAATCAATTATATATTTATCTAAATCATCAATATCCGTAACCTCAACCATACAAGCCACTTCTAAAGCATCTTTGGTAGATTTTATCCCTTTGTTATATAGCATGTCATAAAGTGATTGAATAGGAGCGATAGCATATTTACCAACAGGCATATTTTGAAGCTCACTTACAGAATAATTAATTGTATAATCTTCAATATTTGTAATGTTTATATCATAATTTTTTATTAAAGTTTCCACTGCACTAATATGTTTTAATTCTGCTTTTTGAATATTTGTAAATTGTTTAACAGGATGAATTTTATTCAATTCATAATATATATCAAATGCTAATTTTTCTTCATGCCACATAAAAGCAAGAGCATATTTTTGAGCCTCTGTTAGTTCAATTAAAGTATCACTTACCTCCATTGTAGGGGGAGTAGTACCATTGGCACTATTTCCTTTTCCACCACCATTACCTCCACATCCAACTAATATTAATCCTATACTAAGAATAGATAATAATATTTTCATTTTATTCCCTTTTACTTTATTTAAAGAATTATATGATACTAATGTGAATTTTATATGAATTAAAATAGCCATAGAATTTAATACTACTTTCTTTAATATAATTTAGATAAAATTGTGAATAACTTTTAAGATTACTTTGAAATTTTTTTTTACAGTCTATCTCATCTTGTAATATTTTTGCCATAGATATCATAGCTTCAAAGAATTGATCCAAATCTAATGGTTTAAATATATATTGTGATATACCCATATTTGGCATTTGAATATCACTTAAAACTATATCTGCGTCTACTCTTTTATATAACTCTAATCCTATCTTTCCATCAGAGGCTACATATACTTCTTTAAAGTACATATTCAATATATCTGTTAATATATTTCTTGTAAGATCGTCATCTTCCACATATTTAAATTATTTTTGAAATTCAAGGACAACCACAAGGAATTGCCCCAATATCAATAAAATAAGGATTATTATGCTTTTGGACACGGTGCTTTAGCTCCGTATATTGGAGAGAGGCTAAAGCCATCTCGTCCAAAAAAAAGCTTAATTCATTAGCATTGGAATTAAGCCCCCCTATAAAATAGGGATATCCTTTGTGGATACCCTAAAATATGGATAAATATTTATACAAAGTGCGTAACATTAATAAAGATGATAGAGTTAATATGATTTTTTTTCTATAAATTTTAGTCTATTTTAACTATTATTTATGTATAATTTCAGTTCAAATCATAAAAAATATTTTATGAAAATTTAACTACCAATCAAGGGGGTCATTATGGCTTTAGATACGGCGAAAAAAGCAGAAATTATTGCAAAATATGCAAGAGGTGACAAAGATACAGGTTCAACAGAAGTTCAAGTAGCTCTTATTACAGAAAGAATTACATATTTAACTGAGCACCTAAAGATAAATAAAAAAGATCACTCTTCAAGATTAGGACTACTTAAACTAGTTGGTCAAAGAAGAAGATTAATGAGATACCTTAGAAAATGTAACTTAAAAAGATACAATGTTATTAAAGCAGAACTTGGTTTAAGAAACTAATCTAAAATAACTAATACACAAGAATCTCTTCTTGTGTTATATATAATTTAACTATTCAAAAAAGAATTTAAAATGCCAATAATTAATTTTAATATAGATGCTTTAAGTAGCATGAAAAAATATCCTAAAACCTTATCTTATAAAGGTGATTTATCTCTTTTAAAACGACCAAAAGTATCTATAGTGGGATCACGCAGACCCTCAAGTTATAGTAAATTATATACAACCAAACTAAGTAAAGAGCTTACCAGCAGAGGTGTTGTGATTGTTAGTGGTGGTGCAATGGGGATAGATTCTATTGCCCATCATGGAGCAGGGGTTTCTAACACAATAGCTATATATGCTACAGGAATAGATATTAAATATCCTGTTGTTAATAAAACCTTACTTGAAAATATTGAGAATAATGGTTTAGTGATAAGCCAGTTTGATGATGATTTTAAAGCAACTTCTTGGAGTTTTGTAACTCGTAATGAGCTTGTAGTGGCACTGGGAGATATTCTTATTGTTTGCGAAGCTGATCTTAAAAGTGGTTCAATGAGAAGCGTAGAATATGCACTTAAAATGGAAAAAGAGATTTTTGTTTTGCCTCATAGATTAGGTGATAGTGAAGGTACAAATGAATTGCTTAAAAAAGGGTTAGCTACACCTATACTTGATATTGATAAATTTTGTTTAAGATTTGGATTGTCAATAGATAGTGATATACCTAAAGATGATTTTTTTTATTTTTGTCAGACTTTTCCTACTCTTAATGATGCTGTTAATAAATTTGGTCAAAGAGTTTATGAAGCTGAATTAGAGGGAATTATTAATATAGATAATGGAGTTATAAGTTTAATTTAAATTTGTAAGCTTGAAAGAGATGAATAAACATCTCTCTCAAGGTATGCGAAACTACTGTAATAAATCTATGAAGATCTAATTATAGTGGAGTTACGTTCTCAGCTTGAGGACCTTTTTGACCTTCGCCAACTTCAAATGTTACTTTTTGACCTTCTGCTAGAGATACTCTTCCATAACCAGTATGGTTTACTTGACGAAAATGTACAAATACATCTTTACCGCCATCTTCTTGTTGGATAAATCCAAAACCTTTTTCTTCATTGAACCATTTTACAGTTCCATTTTGCAAATCTGCCATTGTTATACCTCTATGGGAAAATACACTTAATAATAAAGTGGAATAGGATAGGAGAGTCGTTCGTTTAGTATAAAAAAAAGTTTCAGTTACACATAAAAGACAGACTCAAGCCATATCTTTCATCAACCATATTATATCTTTTTTTTATTTAAATAAATAAGACAAATAGTCTTTTTTAATATTATTTCTCTATTTTATGGTTTAATATCCTCTTTATTGTATCAATTGAGCAAAAAAACACTGCATCGAAGACAGGATTTAGCTTAGTTTGGTCTTCACTGATCAAATTAAAAGCTTTTATTTTAAATCCTGAACCTGTTTCTCTATGAAGAGGTTTAATTGTAAATTCAATTGGTTTTAAAGTACGAACAAGATTCATAACACTTTTATAACTTTTATCACTCTTGCTTGGAAAGAAATTTCCTCTTTTACTTTCATCAATTCTTGTTTTAATTAAAAGGTTAATTTTATCATTAAAGATAACCTTATTCCATTTTATAGTTCCTAAATGAAATCTAAAATCAGAATGTCTACTTGTTAATGGATGAGGTTTTGTTGCTCTTATCTCTTCTAAAAGTTGAAGAAAAAAGTTTTGCCCTCCAAATGAATCTGCACAGTTAGTTAGTTCAAGATGATATTTTAATTTATCTTCTTCATTTAAATTGTTAAAATCACACATAATAATCTCCTTTTTTATTTATAGTTTTAAAGGGCAACCATAAAGAATTGCCCCTACAATAATAATTTGTAGGGGTACCTCTTGTAGGTACCCTAGGTTATTTTAATCAGACACCCAACCAAACACCATTTATAAAATAATATCTTATAATATAAAATGAAACAACAGTTAAATAAAAACTATTAAAGAGTAATGATACTATTTGCCATTTTTTATATTTTAAATTTGTTAGATGTAGCACAATAGTTGCTATGCCACTAAAAGTTCCTATAATAATTGATGTATATAAAACATATCCAATATAGTAATAATCTTTTTGCAATATACAAAATGGGCATTTATGAGTTGGAAGTTCATATATATAAGGTGAAAATATAACTATCAAAGATATTAAAGATATAATAAAAAAAGAGATATTTAAAGCACTAAATAGTTTAATATATTTAAAACTTAAAAATAGAGCAATGAAATTTAAATAAAATAAGATTAAGGCATTAGTTGGCGCTATTGTTATTAGCGAACCAACAAAAGATTTTTGAGTTGCATTAAATAGATTACCACAACATGATACAATCTGTTTTGGGTCAAGAGCATTAAAGTGATAAAATTCCATAATAATTTCTGCAAAAAGTATTAATGAAATAGGTATAAAAAGTATAAATTTAAGATGGCTAAATTTTCTATCAACTCGTTTATTGTCTATATTATCTAAAAGTAACCAAAGACCAAAAAGATATATACTTATGATTTTAATCATCAATAGATAAGCTCCAACGCTAGAAGCTGTTACAACTCCTGCCCCACACATTGCCCCAGAGATAAAATCTGAAAGTACATCTTGTGTATATACAAAAAATATTAATGCTGGGATTTTGATATAAAGTATAAATTTAATAACAATTGAGCCAAGATATGAGAGTTTATCTAACTTGTATTGCCTTTGTGTTGTGCTATTTTTATCATAATAAAGTGATATTCTAATTGAAACATATAATGCAATAATAGTAAAAATAAAAATAATAAGATTTAATATAAAGATTGTGATGATATTTGGATGATTAAACATTGTTATCCTTAGTGTAATTAAAAGCTAATCTTGCCATTTGTAACTCTTCATTTGTGGGAATTACTGCAATTTTTATTTTTGATGATTTTTTATTTATAAAAGTTTTTGACTCTATATTTCTTTTTCTATCTATTTTAATACCTAAGTGATTTAGCTTTTCTAAAATTTTTTCTCTAATAAATGGAGAATTTTCTCCAATTCCACCAGTAAAAACAATAGCATCAACTTTTGCATTAATAGTAGCGATATATGCTCCAATTTGTTTTATAATAGCATAACAAAACATCTCAATAGCAAGATGATAAATATTACCTTTTTTTGATAAATTTATAATATCACGCATATCTTGAGTATCAGTTAAGCCTTTTAAACCACTCTCTTTATTTAAAATTTTATCTATTTCATCAAGAGTTAGATTCTTACTTTTTGCTAAAAATATGGTAATTGATGGGTCAATACTGCCACAACGAGTTCCCATAATTAACCCTTCAAGAGGAGTAAATCCCATTGTTGTGTCAATACTTTTACCTTTTTTGATAGCTGTTGCACTAACCCCATTACCAATATGAAGAGTTATCAGATTTGGTTTGTTTTTCTTTAGAATTTTTGACATCTCTGATAATATATACTGATGAGAAGTTCCATGAAATCCATATCTTCTGATTCTATCTTTTTCATAAAAATTATTTGAAATAGCATATCTATAGGCATAATTTGGCAAAGTTTGATGAAAAGAAGTATCAAAAATTGCAATATGTATTGCATTTGGATATAAACTTTGAGCCTTTTTAATACCCAATAAATTTGATGGATTATGTAGTGGGGCAAGAGGTATAAGTTCTGTTATTTTATCTATAACTTTTTTATCTATAATAGTAGCACTGTTAAAAAAATCTCCGCCATGAACAACTCTATGAACCACTTGTGATATATCATCTTGTTTTATATTATTTTCTTTAAGTGTGATAGCCATAAGTTTAAAAGCATCTTTATGAGAATTTAATTTAATTTTTGTAATGGATTTTTGATTATTTATAGTAGTTAGAATAGTGCTAAAATCTTCACCTATTTTTTCTACAAGAGATGATAAAAGTTCTTTTTGGATTGGCATATCAAAAAGTTTAAATTTAATTGATGAACTTCCTGAGTTAATTGTAATTATTTTCATAATTAAAGAGTTAATTAGCAGAGGGTGCAAAAGCACCACTTCTGCATAATTTTATTAAAAAAGAATTAAGCAGCAGGTACTACTGATACTTTTTTCTGTCTTGAAGTTTTGTTAGTAAACTTAACAACACCTTCAACTAATGCAAAGATTGTATGATCTTTACCCATACCAACACCATTACCAGGATGTACTTTTGTACCTCTTTGTCTAATAATAATATTACCAGGGATTACAACTTCCCCACCAAATTTTTTAACTCCTAATCGACGACCAGCTGAATCACGATTATTCTGTGTAGAACCTTGACCTTTCTTATGTGCCATCTCTTCTCCTTATGCTATTGAAGTAATTCTAACTCTTGTAAAGTCTCTTCTGAAACCTCTTTTTAGCTTAGAATCTTTTCTTCTTCTTTTTTTGTAGATGATAACTTTTTTATCTCTACCTTCATTTATAACCTCACCTTTAACAACAGCACCCTCAACTAGTGGAGTACCGATAGTTAAATCACCATCGTTATCAAGAGCAAGAACTTCGAATTCTACTACACTTTTAGGCTCAAGGCTCATTTTATCAAAACAGATAATATCACCCTCTTGAACTTTAAATTGTTGCCCATCTGATTTTATGATTGCGTACATTTGCAAACCCTTTATATCTATATTATTTTAAAAAAGTGTTGCATTATATCTAAAATATATTTAATATAAGCATAATCAACTATTAAAAATGAACCTCTGTATTAGTTAATGCTATACAATCTATCTCAATTAAAGCATCTTTTGGCAATCTTGAAACTTCTACTGTACTTCTTGCTGGTTTATGACTTGCAAAATAATGTGCATAAATTTTATTAACTTTATCAAAATCATCCATATCTTTTAAAAAAATATTACATTTAATTACATCGTTAAAATGACATCCTGCTTTTTCAAGTATATAAAATAGATTTTTCATAACTTGATGAGCTTGATTCTCTATATCTGATGCTACCATTACACCATTCTCATCCATACCAATTTGACCAGAAGTATAAACTAAACCATTAACCTCTATAGCTTGTGAATATGGTCCAATTGCTTGTGGTGCTTCTTTTGTTGAAATTACTTTCACTAAACTCTCCTATTTATCTTCATAAAATATATAACTACTAGAGTAATCAGAAAATTCAAAATATACTTTTTTCTCATCATCTTCTAATATACCATTTAAATTTTTATCATTAAATCCATATCCATATCTATATGGTCTTGCTTGATTAGAGTCTGTACCATAAGCAGTTGATAATTTATCTATCTTCATAAATCTTTTTACCAATTTATCTCCTGCATATACTTCAAGTATCCCTGCTGTTCCTGTCCAATTTTGTAATGAACGACTAAGTTTGTTTTGTGTCTCTTGCGTACAACTAGCAAAAAATAATACCATTGAAGCAACTAAAATATATTTTAATTTCATATCTTTCCTTATTTTATAGAATATATTATGTATTTTATCAGATTTTTATTATATTTTTCATATGTTTTATCTTTTCTTTTAAAATAGTAGATTTAATTTTATGTTATAATATGGTTGGTTAAGGATTTTATAATATTTTTTTATAAAAGTAATAAGTAATCACAAGACCCTAGAGTTCCGTAGATTCCACAGAGCTTAGGAATAGAAGTAAATTGAAACCAAATTTTTAAGATTACTCGGACACGATGGCTTCAATGAAATAAGGATTATTATGCTTTTGGACACGGTGCTTTAGCTCCGTATATTATGGAGAGGCTAAAGCCATCTCATCCAAAAAAAGCTTAATTCATTGGCATTGGGCTGAAGCTATCTTATCCAAAAAATTTTATAGGTTTTATTTATTTTCTAATCTTTAATGATATATAAATTCACTCATCTAAAAGGAAAAAATAATTGAATGAAGAGAATATAGTAAAACAGACATGTAAAGAGTTGGGTGTTACGCAAAAAGAGTTGGCTAAGATAACATCTATTTCACTTCCAACAATAGAAAGATGGAGTTCTTCAAATAAAATCCCAAAACAAAATATTATTTTTCTTAAATTACTTGTTAAGAATAATAATATGCAAAATGAACTAAATGAGATAAAGAATTTTTTTAAAATATTTGAAAAATATTCTAATATGGCAAAGGGGTACGACAAATTGTCGCACCCCTTGAAATAATGGGCGAAAGTTTTAACTCGGACAATTTGTCCGAGTTAGAATTATTTACCTCTAATATAAAAAATGTAAAACTTTTATCTAAAACAGGTGTTATTCTTTTAGCAATGTTTTTAAAGAAATCTGAACAAGCAAAGAGATTTAGAGATTGGGCAGAAGATTTAATATTGAGTTCTTCAACACTACAAAACCATCTCAAACAAAGAACAGAAGAGTTAGAATATACACAGCAACAACTTGATATTTTTGAGAAAGCTTTTTTCAAAATAGGAATTACTGATAAAAATGAATTAGCAATAACTTCAAACTCTGCTGTAAAAAATGAGACAGGTATTGACTTTATAGAATTATCAGGTAAAAAGATAGTTAAGCCTAGTAGCAAAAATATTCAGTTAATAAAAACTGTAGTAACCACTAATAACTTAATAGGTGATAACCTAGAGAAAAAAGAGAAATTTTTGAAAGATATTTCAGATATACTTACTAATTATCCTGATGGGATTTCTCAAAGAAACTTACTTGCTAAAGCTGGATATTATCAAAGTGAAAAGATGAGAAGATGGCTTCAAGAGAAAATTTCTATTTTATGGAATATGACTATTATTCCTGGAAAAGGTTATAAATATACAATTAAATCTTGATAATGTTCCCAAAAGCTAAATATGATTTTTATAACTTTCTAGTAAGTAATCACCCTTAAAACATACTTTAATCTAAATATAATATAATACCACATAAATGAAAAATATAAAAATCAAGCAAGAATTTGCAATAAAAAAACATCAAAATTTAATTTGTATATAATAATGTAGATTCCTATCTAGACAGATTTTGATAAAGGGTTGTTAAAATAACTAAGCTCCGTAGATTCCACGAAGCTTAATGATATATAAATTCACTTATCTAAAAGGGAAAAATAATTGAATGAAGAGAATATAGTAAAACAGACATGTAAAGAGTTGGGTGTTACGCAAAAAGAGTTGGCAGAAATTATGGGAGTTAATGTTGGAACTCCTGCACAATGGAGTTCAAAAGGAGATATTCCTAATATGGCTAAAAAATTTATGATAGTTTTAGTTGAAGATAAAAAACATAAAGAACAGTTAATAAGTATTAAAAAATTGTTTAAAATACTTGACGAGACAAAGGGGTTGTAAAAATTACAACCCCTTTGTATATATGATTATTTATCATATAAAATATAATATATATGACTATTTATCATAAATTACTTGACATAAGTTATTGTTTATAATATAATTCTCCTATTATAATTAAAGGAAAATTATGCAAATTGCTATATTTAATGATACTCAGCTACATCTACAAGAAGATAAAACTCATGAGTTTTTAATATCTAACAAAGAAGTTGCTTTAGGATATGGAACAAATATCCAAAATATTGCTCATGCAAAAATTAATCATCAAGACGAACTTATAGAAAATAAACATTGGCTAAAACTTCAAGTACAAACAAAAGGTGGTATGCAAAAAGTTATCCATTGGACAAAAAGAGGAATTGTAAGATTAGGATTTTTTATTAAATCTGAACAAGCAAAGAGATTTAGAGATTGGGCAGAAGATTTAATATTGAGTTCTTCAACACCACAAAAAAACCCTCTCAAACAAAGAACAGAAGAGTTAGAATATGCACAGCAACAACTTGATATTTTTGAGAAAGCTTTTTTTAAAATAGGAATTACTGATAAATATGAATTAGCAATAGCTTCAAACTCTGCTGTAAAAAATGAGACAGGTATTGACTTTATAGAATTATCAGGTAAAAAAATAGTTAAGCCTAGTAGCGAAGATATTCAGCTAACAAAAACTATAGTAACCAATAATCACTTAATAGGTGAGAACATAGAGAAAAAAGAGAAATTTTATAAAGATATTTCAGATGTACTTACTAATTATCCTCATGGAATTTCTCAAAGAAATTTACTTGCTAAAGCTGGATATTATCAAAGTGAAAAGATGAGAAGATGGCTTCAAGAGAAAATTTCTATTTTATGGAATATGACTATTATTCCTGGAAAAGGTTATAAATATACAATTAAATCTTGATAATGTTCCTAAAAGCTAAATATGATTTTTATAACTTTCTAGTAACTAATCACCCTTAAAACATACTTTAATCTAAATATAATATAATACCACATAAATGAAAAATATAAAAATCAAGCAAGAATTTGCAATAAAAAAACCATCAAAATTTAATTTGTATATAATAATGTAGATTCCTATCTAGACAGATTTTGATAAAGGGTTGTTAAAATAATGAATAACTAAGCTCCGTAGATTCCACGAAGTTTAATGATATATAAATTCACTTATCTAAAAGGAAAAAATAATTGAACAAAGAGAATATAGTAAAACAGACATGTAAAGAGTTGGGTGTTACGCAAAAAGAGTTGGCAGAAAAATTAGGAATACATTTAACTACGGTTCAAAAATGGGTATCTTCAAATGAATTTCCATTAAATGCAGAAAAAACTATAAAATTAATAAAAGAAAATAAATTGTTAAAACTTAAGCTAGAAAAGTTTAAAACAGCCTTTATTCTTATTGAAGAAGCAAGGGGTTAATATAATATTAACCCCTTTTGTAGATTATTTATATATAAAATGAATTTTTACATATTTATTCTATATTTAGTCTTGATAAAAAACTATTTATTATGTATAATACCCTTTATAAGGCAGATTTATTCTGTATTTATTCTTTGAAATCATACTAAAGGAAAATTATGCAAATTGCTACATTTAACAATATCCATCTACATATACAAGAAGATATAACTCATGAGTTTTTATTATCAAATAAAGAGGTTGCGTTAGGATATGGAGTAGCTATACAGAGTTTATCACAAGCGAAAACTAATCATTGTGACGAACTTATAGAAAATAAACATTGGCTAAAACTTCAAGTACAAACAAAAGGTGGTATGCAAAAAGTTATCCATTGGACAAAAAGAGGAATTGTAAGATTAGGATTTTTTATTAAATCTGAACAAGCAAAGAGATTTAGAGATTGGGCAGAAGATTTAATATTGAGTTCTTCAACACCACAAAAAAACCCTCTCAAACAAAGAACAGAAGAGTTAGAATATGCACAGCAACAACTTGATATTTTTGAGAAAGCTTTTTTTAAAATAGGAATTACTGATAAATATGAATTAGCAATAGCTTCAAACTCTGCTGTAAAAAATGAGACAGGTATTGACTTTATAGAATTATCAGGTAAAAAAATAGTTAAGCCTAGTAGCGAAGATATTCACTTAACTGACATTCATCACCCCTATAAACTTAAAGTAATATAATAAGAAATAAATATATATATTAGGAATATACCATCTGTTTTACAAAAATAAATAAAATAAAAACAAAAAAGTTAGGACATCTAGGC
>JAMOOQ010000005.1 GCA_027100635.1 Campylobacteraceae bacterium
ATATTAGTGATTCATTTGAACCTAAAAGAGAATATACTCCTGCTTTGCCAACTTTTTATAATCAAGGAAAAGATAGTGAGAAAATTTGTTTAGCCTATTTTATTACAATATTATATGAGAAAGAAAATATATTAAATATAAATATATCTTCTATATCAAATAGAATTAAAGTTATTTATTTTGATAAAAATATGAAGCAAGAGTTTAAAGATAAGTTAAAGTTTTTTGAAAAAATAAGAAGTAGTAATATATGTATCTAAATAAAAATATAATTGATTTAGAGAATGGTAGTTATTCATTTAGTGATTATTTTAAGATGAATATTCGCTCAAGAGATTTGGCAAATATATTTGGCTATAAGTTTTTAATAGATAAAGTTGAGTTTAAACAAGATATATTAAGTGATGAGCTAAATAGTTTTATTGAAGATTTTTACAAAAATTTTAATAAAATTAAAACTAAAATCAACTTAAATAGTAAGATGGCAAAAAGAGAGTTTTTGGTATCTCCTATTATATATGAGTTGGTTAAAAATATTGATATAGAGGTTGATATTGAAGCAAATACATATTTTGATAAGACTTTAAGAGGAAGTATTGATTATGTTTTGAATAGTGATAGGAATGTGTTTATTGCAATTGAGGCAAAAAACTCTGAGATAGAAAAAGGAGTGGTACAATTAGTAAGTGAACTAATCGCTATTGATAAAATTATAGAAGATAAGAGTGAATTTATATATGGTGCTGTTACTATTGGATATACTTGGTGTTTTGTGATATTAGATAGAGAAAAGAAAGAGATTACTCAACATATTGATTATATCTCTATTAAAGAGTTAGATATTATAATAAAGATATTAATTGGAATTTTGAAATAGGAAAAACAATGAAAAAAATAGCATTAATAACAATATTATCTATAGTCTTATTTTCTAATGAATGTATCGTAAACATAAATATATTAGCAAATGATGGTTCAAAAACAGATATAAATATAATAAATGAAAAGAGTTGTATTATAAATTTAAGAATTGTAGATAATTTAGAAACAAATAAGATAGATACTTTTGATTATAATGGAAGTGTTGAAGATATATTAACTCTTGCAAAAAGTAAGATAGGGAGTAAATATGAGAGTACAAAAGCAGGACCTGATACTTTTGATTGTTCTGGTTTTGTATATTTTGTATTTAAATCTAATAAAATTGATATACCACGATCATCAAAAACTCAGTCAGAAATAGAGGTTAAGCAACTTACTAAAGATGAATTAGAAGTTGGTGACTTGGTATTTTTTGATACAAGTAAAAAAGGTCATGTAAATCATTCTGGTATATATCTTGGAGATGGTGATTTTATTCACTCAAGCTCTGGAAAAGCTTATGGAGTGACAATTTCTAATCTTATCACAGGTTGGTATAAAGACAAATTCTTATGGGGTATAAGAAAAAAACTATAAATAATTATGATATATTATTTTTTTTTCTACACCATTTTAAAAAAAGTCTATCAGGATTTATTCTGCTATCTATCTCTTGATTATTAATAATATGATTTGATAGAATATCTGCCATAAGGGGAGCAAAAACAAAGCCTCTTCCACCGAGTCCATTTAAAATATATAGATTATCTATTTTTTTAAGTGGTTCTTTTGCACCTTTTGTAATTTTTGGATATGTTTTTAGCATATATTTTGTATCAATTACGCTACCAACAAGGGGGAAATAATCTTTAGAGCCTGATCTCATACCACAAAATATTTTTGTTAGATGAAGTTTTTTTGTATCAATTAAATAAGATGCTTTTTCCATTAATTCATCTAATGGATTTTTACATAATAGACAAGGGTCTTTTGCTTTATTATGAGTTGCACCTATTTTGATAATTCCATTTAAATTTGCAGATATAGAGATACTTTTGTGAATGGATATTGGTATTTTTAAAGATGACTCAAAATCTCCTCTTGAACCCCAAGTTCCATGAATCCCCATATATCTTATATCTAATAAATTATCCTCATATCCTGTAGTTAAAATAACTTTTTTAGCCATATATTTTCCAACATACCATAAATTATCTTTTTGAATTATATTATTTACTGTTAATGAGGCTTTATCAATATTTTTTACAAGTGCATTACACAATCCTATACTATCACAAACTCCTGCATTTTCAAATAAAAATCCATCATATTCAGAATTTATACCATTATCTTTTAATTTATTATGGCTAAAGTGTTTATATGGCGTATCATTAAAATCTTTATATATATCAAATTTTTTATTATCTTCTATATCTTTTGGAATTCTTACTACTCCTGTTTGATTAAAGTATTCACTAAAATTTTTTTTATAAAAATCTACAGCAAAACTAAAAGCTTCATTTGTTAATGTTTGAAGAGGTGAACCTTTACCAATTTTTGGAGATACAAATGCACCTGCTGCCCTACTTCCTCCTGTTGCAACAACACTACTTTTATCTATCAATAGTACATTTTGTCCACGATTTTTTAAGTTATATGCCATATTACAACCTGCAACTCCCATACCAATAACAATTACATCATATATTTTGTTCATTAAATTTTCTCCGTTCATGTAAAAATAAAATAGCAAATGCTAAAAGTGTAATAATTGCTTCTATCAAAAACATATTATCTCCATAAATAAGCCCAGATAACATAGCTCCAACTGATCCACCAAGACCAAAAGCTATCCCTAAAAAGAACTGTTGAGCCAATTTTTTTTGAGTATATAATATAAAAATATATGTAATAGCTGTAGTATGATAGAGTGCAAAACTAATAGCATGAAAAGATTGAGATATAAAAGTTATTATCTGAGACTCTGGATATAGATATAAAATCAACCATCTTATTGCCGTCATAAAAGTTGCAAACTTTAAAATTGTAAGAAGATTTCTTTCTAAAAGAGGACCTTGAAAATATAGCATAACTATTTCACAAATAACTCCGAAGCTCCACATCCAAGTAATAACCTCTAGTGAGATTCCATTTGAACTTTCATAAATAGTAAAAAAATTATAAAATCCACCAAATCCAACTTGCATTAAAAATACAGAGATCCAAAAATATGGATATTGTAAAAGTGAGAAAGAGCTATTATCCTCTTTTACTACTTCTGAAGAGATATTTTTATCATATTTAGCAACAAAATATCCCATAAGAAGTGTTAAAAATGCCATAGTACTAAGATAATAAAAAATTTGAATATCTTCTGTTAGCATTTTACCTAGCCAAAGAGATATAGCCATAAAACCAATAGAACCATATAATCTTACTTTTCCATAACGATTTCTTGAAAGATATTGAAGTGCAATAGTCTCAACAAATGGTAAAGATACTCCCATTGCTCCTCCAAATATAAGGTTTGCCATAAGATATAGCCAAAAGTTATCCACAAAATAGTATATTAAAATTGTTCCAATAAATGTTAAGATTAATGATTGAATAAAAATACTATGAGTAAGTTCTATATATCTCTTAAATATAAAAGGTAATAAAAATCTCATAAATGGAGCTGCTGAAAATATTATACCAATCTCTGATGTTGAATAACCAAATCCAATAAGAGCATGAGGCATAAAAATAATATAAACAGCAACTAATGCAAAATAAAATAGATAAAAGAGTCCTAAAGAGTATATCATTTATCTGTTTTAATTAAGTGTGTAGCAGAGATTAAATCTTGTAGTGACTTTCTATCTTTTCTAAAAAATGGTACAAACATTCCTATAATTGTAATAAAAGATAGTAGTTCTATATAATATCTTAAAATAATAGCAAATAGAGATGGTGTATTATTATTGTCTTGATTAACTAATTTAATTCTATATGCTTTACATCCAGGGGTTTGACCCTTTTTAAAAAAGAAAGCAACTACTATAATAAAATTTGGTATTAAAATATATAACCACCCAATACTCATATTACTTTCAAACTCCTCTCTACTGCCCATAATTAAATATACAACAAAATACATCAATGGCATAAGCAGCATAAATAGATCTGTTATAAATGCTTTTATTTTATCAGGAATTGAAGCATATAAAATATTATTTTGATATTTCTTATCTTTTTTAACTATCTCTTTCTCTTTAATTTTACCTTGTTTAATATCTCTTATTCTAGTTTTAGCCATTTTTCCCTCAATATAATTTAAATTCTTTGTAATTCTATCAAAGCTTAACTATCTTTGGGCTTGTATCTAAATAATATATTATATATAATGTAAGCATAATATACTTTAAAGCGATAAATATTAAAAAAATGAAAAAAACTTTAAAAATATTAAGAAAACACTTGACAAGTGATAAAAAACCAGCTATAATACGCGTCCAACAAACGATGG
>JAMOOQ010000006.1 GCA_027100635.1 Campylobacteraceae bacterium
TGTTTTTTAGATATTCTATCTCTTTATTATGTACAATTATCCATCTTTGATTTACATCATTATAGTTGCTTCCTATCTCCAAATATGAGTAGTTATCATCAATAATTTCAAGTTGATTTAGCTCTATTGTTGAGATTATATCTTTAACAATATTTCGGCTATTGGGTACTCTTGTTATCCAAAATATCTCTTCTTTTTCTAATTTTTCAATATTATCTTTAGTATATAGAGCAGAATCTACAACAATATACTCAATCCCATAATAGTTTTTTAGATTATCTACTTGTGCTTGAATAATTTCAGTAAATTTCACTTTATCACTCTGATTTCCACTGGATACTTGTAGATATATTGGTAAATTCGCCCTATTTTCTACTATCATATTGAGAGCTATTTGATTCAAGTCTGGTCTATAATCTTTGCTATGACCTTTTCGTATCTCAACTGTTCCATCACCTGTATCTTTCTCTTTTTCTATATGAGTTGCAAAGGCAGTTGAGTCCAAATGTCCTATTTTTGAGGAAATCCCAAGAGTTTTTACAGCATTTGAAGCTATTTTTGAGAATAAATCACTAACTCCATACTCATATATTTTATCCAAAGTTCGTCCTAATGCTATATCATTTATACTTTTTGCCTCTATATCTTTTCCTAATAGTTGGGCTATTGGTTTATCTTCAAAATATTGTGGAGTCATATATAGTGGAGTACCTGTAAATCCCAAGCCATTGATGATCATAGCGACCACAGCATCCCCATGGCTTAGGGTTCTTTGGTCTCCTGTAACTATATGGTTATTGACTATTTCAGATATATTTAGCTCTTTACACATCCCTGCCACTAAGCCTAGATGTCCTAATTTTTTTGTTTTTATTTTATTTATTTTTGTAAAACAGATGGTATATTCCTAATATATATATTTATTTCTTATTATATTACTTTAAGTTTATAGGGGTGATGAATGTCAGGATTATAGATGATGAGCCATATTTAGATAATATTATAGATTTTGGATTAAATTCAGAATGACAAATAACCATTTCAGAATGACAAATAACTGTCATTCCGTGCTTGACACGGAATCTAAAAATGAGTTTTAAAAGAAATCTATTTATAAATTTGAAGATATATGAATTGCTAACCATACTGTGCCATTTTGAGTATAAGTTATTTTATGTTTTGTTTTGGCAGGGATAAAAAGAGTATCACCTTTAGATAATTTTATCTCTTTTAATTCCAGTATAATAATTGCTTTACCCTCAAGAAGTAAAATCCATTCATCTTCATCTTGAATATACTCAATAAGTTCTACATTATCAGAGCTAACAATCCTGATTATTTTAATATTTTTATGCTCAAGAAGAGTTTTAAAATTCTCATCTTGAAGTGGAATATCTATATTATCTAAAATATTCATCTAGTAACTTCCAGAAATATCATCAATATCTTCCCAACTTATAGATTTAGATTTTTTATTACGATTAATCAAAATATGTTCAATATATCTTGCAAACAAATCAGTCTCTATATTAACTTTAGTCCCAATAATATAATCTCTAATTAGTGTTTCTCTAAGAGTATGAGGAATTATCGTAAGTCTAAAACTATCATCATTTACATCATTAACCGTCAAGCTAATTCCATCAATTGTTATAGAGCCTTTTGGCACAATATATTTGATATCTTTTTCATCCACTTTAATAATAAAATCAGTTGCATTACTTCTTTGCACAATTGAATCTACCACACCAATACAATCAATATGACCTTGAACAATATGCCCCTCAAATCTATCTGTTAGTTGCATCGCTGGTTCAATATGCACACTGCCACTAATTTTACTCTCGTCAATGATAGAGCGAGTTTCATCGGCAAGTTCCAAATCAAACCCATCACTATTAACTTTTATAACTGTTAAACATACCCCATTTATTGCAATGGAATCACCCAATTTTACTTTGTGTTTAGATATAATTGTTAATATATTATTCTGATAATTCTTAACTTTTGCTATCTCTCTAATAAGTCCTGTAAACATAATATTCCTAATAAATAAATTAGATTAATTATATCAAAAAGAGACTTCGTCTTTATTAAGTTAAATTTTTAATAACACCCATACTCTTTTGGAAATATAAACAAACTTTTATATGATACCGTATATAATACCATTATGAAAAATATAGTAATTGATACAAATGTATTATTGTCAGCCATTTATTCAAATAAATGTGCTAGTTACAAATTATTATTTATAATTGATAGTGATAAATTCAAAGTTAATATTTCAACTACATTAATTTATGAGTATGAAGAGATATTAAAGTTAAAATCACACCTTGAAATAAAATATATTAACTCAATTTTAAACTATATTTGTTCTATTGGAAAAAAGAATAAGATTTTTTATCTTTGGAGACCAAAATTAAAAGATTCAGATGATGATTTTTTATTAGAACTAGCTGTTAAATCAAATTCTATTATAATTACGCTAAATGAAAAAGATTTTAAACCTGCAAGTGAATTTAATTTAAAAGTTATGACACCAAAAGAATTTTTACAACATATAGGAGAGATATAATGCATACAATGAGTTTAAGAATGCCAGATTATTTAAAATTAGCCGTTAATGATGTTTGTCAGGGTGAAAAAATATCACTAAACCAATTTATAGTAAATGCTTTAAGTGAAAAAGTATCAGCTTTACAAACTGTTGATATTATTGAGAAAAAAGCTAATAAAGCATCAAAAAAAGATTTTTTAAATGCTTTAAATCAAGTTCCAAGTCATGAACCATATGAAGATGATAGGCTTTAAAGATGAAATTTTCAAATCCCATAAACGATTTTTTCTTTTAATTTCTTATCTTAAAGATTATAAGGATAATATAATCTATCATAACTTACAGAACCTGTTATTTTTTCTTCTAAATCTATTGTAAATAAAATCTCATCATCAATAGAACCATCATTAAAATCAATCTCATATACATCAGGTTGAATATTTTCAATTTTGATTGTTAAATCATATAAACATAAACACTTAACTCCTCCTAAGGGCAAGGTTTGAGATTCTGTAATTGTAATTTTATTAGGTTTTACATTTGACTTAAATGATATAATAGAACCTTCCTCACAATTAAAAGAGCTGTTATAGTGCATTAAATTTAATGTATTATTTTCATATTTATAAGTGATATAAGTTTTGTTATTTTCTATCTTTTCACCCATATTTGTTTCTCGTCCTATAGAATCACTTTGACACATAGTTGCTATAGTTTCTGTTGCTTCAGAATCTTGATTCGTAGAATCAGAACCTCCACATCCTAAAAAAGCCAGTAATGGCACTATTATAAAAATTTCTTTTAAGTTTAACATTTTTTTCCTTTTAGTTTAATATAATTAATCCCACGAGACCAATGGTTCATCGCTTACATCTATTGTCCATTTAATATCATCCATCTCTACTATAGAAGCTCTTCCCTCTAAATCTGATTTATCAATTTCAGTATTTATAAAACTTAATAAATACTCTTTTGTTGGTTTATCCTCTGTTGTTGATACTCTTAATTCTATATTAATCTTATAGTTTATAACATCAAAAAAAGTGATAAAATTTGTATAATTCATCTCTCTAAGTGATTTAACTACAAGATTTACTCTATCTTGATGTTCTTGTTCAGATATGCCTCCATTAGCAGTTAAAATATAATTATCTTCAAATCCTAATGCCATAACTTCATCTGTAACTTTTTGTGGTATTGTTTCTACAAATTTTATGTGACCTTTTGCATCAGGTAAAGGATCTGCATAGACAGCAGATATTTTATTTGGATATTCCAATCGTACAGTTTCTGCATATTCATAAAAATTATCTATAAAACTTCTGCCATTAGAAACCTCATCGCTAGAAATACCTAATTCTAATGATAAGTTCTCATTATCTTTATCTTCCATTACTTTTTGTTGATCAATATCCTTTGAAGTTGAATCAGAACCTCCACAGCCTAAAAAAGCCACTAATGGCACTATTATAAAAATTTCTTTTAACTTTAACATTTTTTATCCTTTTTCATAAAATTAAATCTATAAAATTATACTATATCTGCGTCACAATTAGCGTCACAAAAATTAATAGAACTTAATTTAAGTCCAAACGAAGGGATAGTTTCAATTAGTTTGTATTCTAACTTTCCTCTAAGTCTATATAATAATGTTCTTAAAGCACTATTTGAGACAGGGTTTCCCTCCCATATATGCTCTTCTAGTGTATAAAAAGGGACGATATTCCCTTTTGCTTCTATAAGAAGTTCTAACAGTAGATTCTCTTTATGGCTTAGTTTAATTGGGTATTCTTTAA
>JAMOOQ010000007.1 GCA_027100635.1 Campylobacteraceae bacterium
ACTTTCTGGATTATCACCTTGTCCACTATACAATATAGATGAGACAACCAATGAATAAAATAGCACTTTTTTCATTTTCGACTCCTTTTTAAATCTAATTTATTAATCACTAATATGTAATAATATGCTATTTATCTTTAAAGAGTCTTTAAATATGAAATAATATTAATATTTTTTCATATCAGTTAATATTATTTACTATTGTAATATACTATCCTTCATAAGTAGTGTACAGTTTATGAGACCCTGAATCAAGTTCAGGGTGACGAAAGTCCGTCATTCCGTGTAATACAACCAACCGTGTCATTCCTTGCTTGAGAACCGTCATTCCATTCCGTGCTTGAGAACCGTCATTCCATTCCGTGCTTGATTTTTTGTCATTCCGTGCTTGACACGGAATCTCTGAAATCAAAAGTGTCTACTACTTTTAATACTCTATGAAGGATGCTTGTAATATTTATCTTTTACAATTTACAGAGACTATATTTTGATTATCCAAACTATATGCACTTAAAGCTATACCCCATACACAACTACTATCAATACAACAAACATTTTCATCTTCATAAAATCCTAGTGTTGCCCAATGTCCAAATATAATTTTAAGTTTAATATCTTTTCGTAGAGGATATCTAAACCAAGGCAAAAGACTATGCTTTAATGTTAGACCATAGGGGTCTCCTTTTTCCTTAAAATCTAAAGAGGCTTGATTATCACAAAAACGCATTTTAGTAAAAGAGTTTAAAGTATATACCTCTTTATCTATATCTGACAAATTTTCTGAAAACTTATTAACTTCTCTTTTAGAGATTTCCATTAGCCAACTTGTAGGATTATATTCTCTTAATCGTTTATGAATTATTTTGGCATTTTTTTTAGCCATAGACAATGTAAAATCAGGAGATATTCCAGCATGGGTAATACAATATCCTAACTTGTTATTTTTATAAAAAACTCTCTGAAATCGTAGCCATAAAATAATATTATCAATATTATCCATCAATAAAATTTCTCTTATATCATTTTTTGGTTTTCTAAGACCATAATATCCTTCAATTAAAGATATTTCATGATTACCTAAAATCATAATAACACTATCTCTAATACTATATATATATTCCAAAGTTTTAATAGAGTCACTACCACGATTTATAATATCACCCGTTAGCCATAATTTATCTTTTAATGGATCAAATTCTATCTTTTTTAAAAGTTCTATTAGTGAATTATAACATCCATGAATATCTCCTATCGCCCAAGTTGCCATATGTTAAACTCCACCTCTTTTTAAACTTTTAAGTCCTAAATTTTCTATCTCAGTATAATTATTGTCTTTAATATATATAATTTTTTTAATACTATTTTGTTGCTCTATTTTATTAGATAATCCAAGATTAAACTCTTTTAATAACCAAAACTTTTGATCTTTATTATTGATAGGATACCCCGTTATTTTAGATAAAAATTCCCAAAAATTATCATCAAAAGATGAACTTACTATTAAAATTTCTGTATCTTTAAATAATATCACTTTAAGGCTTTTTGTAAATTTCTAACTAAAATAACCAAGATTGCAACAGAAAATATTTTAAAATTAATCTCTGAACCTTTATGAGTATTTATAAACTCTATACTCTTTGTCATCTCTTCACCTGCTAATTGCATTGTAATAATATCAGAAATATAATAATGAGAAAATAACATTCCTGTAGCAATTGCAAAAAATATTGCTATTTGTGTGATAGTATCTCTTTCAAATTTTTTATATTTATAACCCTCGTATAAAAATATCACAATTAAAGAAAAATCTACTAAATATGCCAATTTTTGAAAGTTAATTGTCATAATTAAACCCTCTTGAAAATTTGATAAAATCTCTGAACCTAGATATATCTCTGAATGAAATATTGTTGGAGCAACTACTATTCCTGCAAAAAGCCCAGCACCAAGAAGTGAACCTAAAAATATTATATACCACATTGTTACTAATCTAAAATTCTTTTTCATCTTTTCTCTTTTTTATTAAAATGGTGCCGTAGGGTGCTACCTTTAATATCTAATGGTGTAATAGCAATTGCACCCTACGGCTAAAACTCTACTATAAATCCTCTATCTAATCCTGCTAAATCTTGATAAAACTGATAATTATCTATATTATTTTGCTTAAAAAATTCTGCTAATGGCTCTTTTTGGTCATATCCCATCTCACAAGCCAAAAATCTAATATCTCTTTTTTGTACATCTAAAATAATATTTTTAAGTAATTCATCACCAATCTCTCCACCAAATAAAGCCTCTTTTGGTTCATAATCAACCACATTAGATTTAAGTTTAAAATTATTAGCAATATAAGGGGGATTAGAGATTACTAAATCTATTTTCTCTTCAACTTTATCTATCAAATTACTTTTGATTAGTTTTATCTGATTTACTAAATTAAAGCTTTGTATATTTTGCCTTGCTACTTTTAGAGGAGTATCATACAAATCAGTTGCAACTATCTTTAAATCTTTAAATTTTCTTGCTAAAACTATAGATATAGCTCCACTTCCCACACCAATCTCAGCAATTGATTTAATAGAATTTTTTTCTATTAACTCTGCCACTTTATCAATTAAAATCTCAGTTTCAGGGCGAGGGATAAGAACGCCATCTTTAATATATAAATCTATATCATAAAAACTAACAGATTCCACAATATACTCATAAGGTTCATTTGCCTCTCTTCTTGAAATTAAAACAAAATACCACTCAATATTCTCTACTCTTTTATCTGAGTAAGTATGAAGCCAAACTCGGCTCTTTTGCAAAAAAAATGCTAACAAAAGTTCTGCTTCAAATTGAGGTCTTTCACAACTATCTTTTAGCCTTAACGAAGCCTCTTTTAAAGCATCTTTAACTATCACTTTTCATCATCTTTCATAAATGTAAAAATTCCATCTTTATCAAGTGAAGTTTGTTCAATTACGGCATCAGCATCATATCCAAGCTCTTTAAGTCTTTCTAACACAGGAGGATGAGTATGATAAAAAAAGATAACTAATGGATGAGATTTTGGAAATGATTTATTTTCTGTAACAAGTTTTAAAAGTGCTGTAACAAGATGCTCTTTCCCTGCCATATTTGCTCCAAATTCATCTGCACCATACTCATTTTTTTGGCTAACAAAACTCATAAAAGGGTTAAATAAAAATCCAATTATTGGCATAAGTAACATTAAAACTGCTATCTTAGCTCCTGCTGTTGGAATAATTCCCATCTCTGTAAAAAGTGAATCAGGAAGGTGTCCAAAAGTGTAAAAACTAATCAGTAACAAAAGCCCCATAAGTGCAATATTTTTCCAAATATCACCATGTTTAAAATGTCCAAGTTCATGACCTAGCACGGCTAAAAGCTCATTTTTATTTAATTTTTCTATCAAAGTATCATATAAAACAACTCTTTTACTTTTTCCTAATCCTCCAAAATATGCATTTAGTCTGCTATCTTTTGTACTAGCATCCATCACAAAAATACCATCACTTTTTAACCCAACACTTTGCATCAATTTAGTGATAGCTTCTTTAAGTTCACCCTCTTCTATTGGATTAAATTTATTAAATAAAGGGGCAATAATTGTGGGATATATAACATTAGCTAACACTGCAACAGAAAACATTAAAGTAAAACCCCAAAGCCACCAAGAATCATAATTTGTGATTATCCATGCCAAACCAGCAAACAGTAATCCACCCAAAATTATAAAAATAAGGGTTGATTTAATTGTATCTATAATATACATTTTAGGGGTCATCTTATTAAATTTAAAATCTTCATCTATCTTAAAAGTTCTATACAAGTCAAAAGGAAGCCCAATGACAAAATTAACAGCAAAAAAGCCAAATAAAAACGCTACAGATTGAAATATTTGATTTTCTAAACCTGCCCAAGTGGTAATCCATGCAAAACCAGCAATAACCCACCATAAAAATACTAAATAATCAACAAAAGTCTCTATAATAGAAACCTTCTCTTTTGCCACAGCATAATTTCCTGCTATCATATATTTTGTAGCACTCATTAAAACTGCACTCTGGCGTTTTTCAAAATTTATATAACCTATCTGCATAAATGAAATATATAATCTAATTAAAGTATAAATAGAATATATAATGATAACTGTCTCTAACATAATCTCTCTTTATTTTGTTTTTTGACAATATATCATTAAGTTACTTAAACATTCACAGCTACCTTATAAGTTGGGTCATCCTCTTGATAAGCACAAAATGGTCCTGCACTCTTTAGCATAACTCTACAATCTTTTGAAAGATGCCTAATTGTTAGTTTTTTATTTTGTTTTT
>JAMOOQ010000008.1 GCA_027100635.1 Campylobacteraceae bacterium
GACTCAATTGGATTATTTTAATGAAAATCATGAGATTATTTTGGAGTGCTTAGGGGATGATTATGAAGAGTTTTATGATTAGTTGTTTTATATTAGTTTAAGTTTAGAGGGGTGATGAATGTCGGATGGAGGCAAAATGAAAAAACTAAATAAACTAACACTAAAACAAAGAGAAGAACTTTTTAGACAACTTCGCATTTCAATCACTCATCACTCAAACGCTATGGAAGGGACAACTCTTTCTTTTGGTGAAACAAAAGAGTTACTTGAACATGGAAATACTGCTGGAGATAAGCCATTGCATGAACAACTTGTTATTTTAGGGTTTGCAAAAGCTTATGATGTAATCGTTCGTGAAGCTACAAATAAAGAAAATATTATTGATAGTAGTTTTATAAAAGATATTCATGCTATTATGTTTGAAGATGCTTTAAAAGTTTCTCCACAATTTGTATCTAAACCTATCGGAGCATATAATAGGCTAGATGAAAGATATATAAAAGGTGTAGATATAAAACTATCAGCACCTAAGAAGATTTCAAATGATATTGAAAATTTACTTTATAGATTTCATAGTAATAAAATGAGTTTATTAGATATTGCAGAATTTCATATTTTATTTGAAAGAGTTCATCCATTTGCCGATGGAAATGGAAGAGTGGGAAGGTTAATAATGGCTTTTCAAGCTATTCAAAATAATATCGTTCCACCGTTAATTGAAAATGAACATAGAACTGAATACTTAACAGCTATTAATAACAAAAATGAGCTTTTTGAATTTATAGATGAGAGTATTCAAAACAGTATGGATTTACTAGACTAAAAAGTATTCATCATTCGCGTAGGGTGCTGTTTTCAACGCACCATTTTAACAAATAAACGATGATATGTTGATGTGTGATATAGTGGTGCGTTAGAAAACGGCATCCTACGGGTTAATCGTTTTATGATAAACTTTACTCGCTAGACCTTTATCTCTTACTTGCTACGCCTCTAGTTTCATCCTCTCTGAGGTGGAATTTATAGGCATTAAAGTCAGCCTTTATAAAATTTAGATAAAAGAACAGAAAATATTCAAATAGGCAGAATTAGATATAAAATAATTCAATAGGAATTATAAGAAAGTGGTCAAGGATTGATATATTAATATATTTTGGTAAGAATATTAGTTGTTGATTGTAGTTGTTATTGCCTATGAATTCCACCTTAGAGAGAGAGGATGGAACTAGAGGTGTAGCGACGAGTTAGAATTGATGCAGAGTGATGGAGGAGGGGTTAAATTGGAGGAATTTATGGTGATTTAGTAGAGTTAGAATTGCTCTAATAACATCTTATCCAAATTTCACTAAAGTTAATATAGTGTATAATTTCATTAATAATTTTAGAGGGATGAAATATAATGATAAACGCACTAAGAGGAATGAAAGATATAACATTTGAAGAGAGTCAAAGATTTACACATATTATAAAAACAGCCATAGAAATTTCTAAAAAGTATGGATATGGTTATATTGAAACTCCACTTCTTGAAGAGACAAAGCTTTTTAAACGAAGTGTTGGTGAGAGTAGTGATATTGTGGGTAAAGAGATGTATCAATTTATTGATAAGGGTAATAATGATGTTTGTCTTCGTCCTGAGGGGACGGCAGGTGTGGTTCGTGCTTATGTTCAAGCTAAACTTGATAGACGACCTCGCAAAGATAGATTTTACTACTATGGAGCGATGTTTAGGTATGAGAAACCTCAAAAAGGGCGTTTAAGAGAGTTTCATCAGTTTGGTTGTGAGAGTTTTGGAGAGGCAAGTGTATATGAAGATTTTGAGATAATTTTAATGATAAAAGATATTTTTGATGCTCTTGGAATTGGATATAAACTTAAAATTAACTCTTTGGGTTGTAGTGATTGTATGCCTACTTATAGAGATAATCTAGTCTCATTTCTGGATAATATAAAAGAGGAATTATGTGAGGATTGTAATCGTAGGATTAATACAAATCCCATAAGAGTTCTTGATTGTAAAAGTACAAAATGTCAATCCTTGTTAAATAGCTCTCCAAAACTAATAAGTAGTTTATGTGAACACTGTGATAGTGATTTTAATACTCTTAAGTATCTATTAGATGGTGCAAAAATAGATTATGAAGTAGATACAAACTTAGTTCGTGGACTTGATTATTATAATAAAAGTGCATTTGAGTTTGTAAGTGATGAAATTGGTTCACAATCAGCTATTGCTGGAGGTGGAAGATATGATAAGTTAGTAGAATATCTTGATGGAAAACCTACCCCAGCTGTCGGATTTGCATTAGGAATTGAGAGAATTTTAGAACTTGTAAAGATGCCAGAAGATACTAGAAATGGTGTTTATATCGGTGCAATGGTAGAAAATATTACAGATAAACTTTTTGATATTGCTTCAATTTTAAGAAAAACTACAAAAGCTAAAATAGAGTATGAGAAAAAATCTCTTAAAGCTCATTTAAAAAATGCAGATAAGTTCAATGCTAAATATTGTCTTGTAATTGGTGAAGATGAGTTAGAAAATAATAAAATTTGGGTGAAGAATTTAGATAGTAAAGAGCAAGAAGTTATATCTTTGGATGAGTTTATTTTATCTTATTGTTCCTAAACAGAAAATATGGGATAAAAATAAACATCTTTTATAAGTAGTTTACAGTTTATAACTGATGTTACGCATATTTAAATTATTTTTAAAATTCAAGGGCAACCACAAGGGATTGCCCCTACAAAAGGTTGATTATCCGTAGGGGTTATCCCCTTGTGGGTACCCTAAAATATGGATAATTATAAATATTTATATAAAGTGCGTAACATCAGTTTATAAGACTCTAAATCAAGTTCAGGGTGACGAAAGTCTATCATTTAGGATTTATAAAGTTTGTTATTCCGTGCTAAAAAGTTTAGACTAAAAGCCAAAGATTTAAAGCTTTGGCTAAAGAAAATTAGAAATCAAGTCTTAACTAAAGATTGGTGAAAAATATTATCTCTAAAACTTCAAGGACACTACGAATATTATGGAATAAGTAATATTCTAAATTTCTATAAAATAGCAGTTAAACTCGCCAAAAGTGAATTAACAGAAGAAGTCAAAAAAGGACAATGAGTTGGGATAAGATGAAATCATATCTTTTACTCTATAAAAACTCCATGGTAATTAATTACTTAAATAGAATTTAAAGCACTCTCTTTTATTAGAGCCATATTATTGAAAGCATCACCATCTATAGCATTTTTTAAATCAGTACCTAAAACACAACTTGTTTTAAATTGTGCAAATTGAGGATCTTCAGTGATTAAATCATTTGTTTCACAATCAATACTATTTATATGATTATAAGTTGAACATGAAACATTATTCGTTGCCACACGAGCTATAAAGTTTTCACCCTCTGGTATCTCAGCTTTTAATGTATCTATCAAACTACTATTGATACATTCTTCTGCGGGAGAGTGATAAAGTACTACAATAATATCTTTTGATAACATTGGATCAGAAGGTGTTGAATTAGAAAGTGTTGAATTAGAACCTCCACTACTTCCACATGATGTAAGTGAATACACTGTTAATAGAGCAATAACTAATGAGATTAAATATTTTTGCATAAGTTTCCTTTTTAATTAATTTACTTTAGTTTAATATTATACTATATTTTAATTAATTATGATAATCTATTCTTAAAGTCATTATACCCAAACTCTTTAATAATTTCAACACTATTATCCTCTTTTATTACAACTATTGATGGTAATTTTACACCATTAAATGTGGTTGCTTTTACCATTGTATAATGAATTTGATCTTCAAAAATAATTTTATCACCAATTTTAAGTTTAGAATCAAAGCTATAATCACCCATAACATCACCAGCAATACAGCTATTTCCTGCGATACGATAATTAAATTTTTTTACACTTGGTTTATCTGCATCTCTAATCTCTGCACGATAAGGCATAATGATAGTATCAGGCATATGTGCTTCTGTAGAGACATCAACAATAGCAATCTCCATACCATTATCTACAATATCCAAAACTTCACTTACTAAAACTCCTGTTTCCCATCCAATCGCTTCACCTGGCTCAAGATATACATCCACTTTATATTTTTCTTTAAATTTATTAATAATATCAATAAGTCCATCTAAGTCATAATCATTTTTTGTAATATGATGACCACCACCAAAATTAACCCATTTCATATTTTTAATATATTTTCCAAACTTCTCTTCAAAATGAAGTAAAACCTCTTTTAGTGCAGAAGAATCTTGTTCACAAAGAGCATGAAAGTGCAAATCATCACAATTTTCTAAAATAGTTTCATCAAAATTGCTAATAGTTGTTCCAAGTCTTGAATATAATCCACAAGGGTTATAAAGTTCTGTTGGTGAGCTTGAATATTCTGGATTAACTCTAAGACCAATTGAAATATCAGGATTTATCGCTTTGGCTTTTTTTGAATATTTTTTAAACTGAGAAGGTGAATTAAAAACTAAATGATGTGATATTTTAGATATTTTTTCTATCTCATCATCTTTAAAAGCAGGGGAATATGTATGAACCTCCCCTTTAAACTCTTCATTTGCCAACATCGCTTCATGAAGTCCACTAGCACAACAACCATCAAGATATTTTTCTATTATATTAAATGAAGACCATAGAGAATATCCTTTTAAAGCCAAAAGAACTTTAGCACCAGTTTTATCTTTTAGATATTTTATAGTCTCTAAATTTTTGATAAGAAGTTTCTCATTTAATACCCATGCAGGAGTCTTTATCGTGTTTAAAATATTATTATTTTTGATAATCAACAACTTTTGATAATATAGCAACCTCTTTTATAAACTCTACAACCTTTAAATGAACAGGGTGAGTGGCATATTCATTTAATCCATTTTTATCTTTAAAAGTTGTTATAATAGACAAATCCATTGCTCTATCTTCGTCACAAAAATTTTCTCCAACTTCCATACTTTGTAGACTTGGTACTTTACCCATAAGGAAATTTAGCATCTCTTTTGCTTTTAAAATATTCTCTTTTTTACTATTATCATCAAATTTAAACATCACAATATGAACTATCAATCTCTTACCTTTAATTTTATTGCTATTATATCAAAAATTTATGGTAAAATTCATTTCTAATTTTAATAAAGTTTTGGAGAATAAAAAATGAAAGATTTAGATTATTATGAAATATTAGAGGTGAGTTGTGATTGTGACGCATCTACATTAAAAAAAGCATATAGAAAACTAGCAATGAAATATCACCCTGATAGAAATCCTGATAATAAAGAGGCAGAAGATAATTTTAAAATTGTAAATGAAGCATATCAGGTATTAAGTGATGATAGCAAAAAGGCAATTTATGATCAATATGGTAAAGCAGGATTAGAGGGTCAAGGTGCTGGTGGTCATGGTGGCTTTGGTGGTACTAATATGGATGATATTATGGATATGTTTAACTCTATGTTTAGTGGTAGTGGTGGTGGGGGTGGATTTGGTGGAAGAACTAGACGAGACCCAAATCAGAAATATGCACTAGATTTTGAGATAGAGCTTGATTTGGCATTTAATGAAGCTATTTTTGGTTGTGATAAAGAGTTTAATATCAAATATAAAATAGCTTGTGATGATTGTGGTGGTTCTGGGGCTAAAAATGGAAAAATGACAACTTGTGATTATTGTGATGGTCAAGGTCAAATAGTTATGAAACAAGGCTTTATGTCATTTGCTCAAGAGTGTCCAAAATGTCATGGGGAAGGACGGTCTATTAAAGATAAATGTGATAGTTGTAATGGAAAAGGGTACAAAGAGAAAGATGACACTATTACAATTAAAATTCCAGCTGGAGTGGATACGGGTAATCGCTTAAGAGCTCAAGGATATGGAAATAAAGCAAAAAATGGTAGAAGAGGTGACCTTTATATTATATTTAATGTAGCAGAAGATGAGCATTTTATTAGAAATGGAAATGATATATATATTGAAGTTCCACTGTTTTTTACACAAGCAGTTCTTGGGGCGAAAATAAAAATTCCTACTCTTGATGGGGAAGAGGAGCTTAATCTAAAGGTTGGAACAAAAGATAAAGAACAAGTTATATTTACTGGAAAAGGTGTAGTTGATGTTCAAACTGGGCGAAAAGGTAGACTAATTGCTCAAATTAAGGTTATAAAACCAACAATAATAACCACAGAACAAGAGAAGTTATTACTTGAACTTCAAGAGAGTTTTGGAATTGAGAGTACTCCACATAAAAGTATTTTAGATTCTACATTTGATAGAGTAAAAAATTGGTTTAAATAGATATATAATATTAATTAGTTATAATAAATAAAATCAAAAGGATATAAAATGTTAAGAAAATTATTACTTACTTCAGTTATTACAGCATTTGCATTAGCAGGAAAAACTGCTCCAGTTACATCAGAGCCATATAGTGATGTAAAAGCTCATATTGAAAAAGAGATAGTATTTATGAATAAGTCATATAAAGAGTATGGCGTAAGTGTAAAAAATAGAAAAGTAGGTTTGGATAACCAATCTTATTCTCTAGTAGCTTCACCAATAGTGATAGATAAAAATACATCTATTGACTCACTTGGTTTGGTAGGACTAAAGATAAATAATGATATGAATTATACAACTGATGGATATAATTCAACAATGTATCTTACTGCTTTACCAAAAGATATGAATCTAACAAAAGATGAGCAAAAACTATTAACTCATCTAGTTAAAGATAAGACTATAGAGGTATATACCAATTATAATATCAAAACAAAAGAGTTTAAAACAACTCTAAAAGATATTAATGAGACTACACCAGAAGCTATAATCAAAATTAGTGGTATTAATATAGATGGTCTTTTTGATATAGATAAACCCGAAAAACAAATTATTAATCTATCTATCGGTGATTTAAATATAAAAGCAAAAGGTGCAAAATTTAAAGGTGAGCATTTAAACCTTAAAAATGCGTTTATTAAAACAGAGTCAGTTTTAAATAAAAATTCTTATGATGTTGTTTATAAAAGTGGTATGGAATTATTGGATTCTAATTTAGAAGGAAAATCTTTACATGTAGAAAAAGCAAATATAGATGTAAAAATTGGAAATATAGATGCAAAAGCTTATGAAGAGATTTCAAAATTAGCTCAAGAAAATCCTAATATTGGTTTAGAAGACCCAAAACTTCAAGCTCTTGTTGCAACTGTTGTTTCTAATGGTGTATTTCTTGAGATAGAAGATTTAAGTGCTGTTAATATTATTGATAATAAAAAAGCAGTTGGTGGATTTAAAATAAATGTAAAACTTACTATTGATAAAGACCCAAAAATAGCACAATTAATATCAGTTAATCCAATGATGGCTTTATCTGCATTAAATTTAGATGCAAGAATTGAACTTTCAAAAGCAAATTATAAGACAATATTAAAAACCCCAAGAGGTGCAATGTTAGCTATGCTTCCTCCTAAAACAGAAAAAGATAATTTTGTTTATACTATAAAATATAGTAAAAGTAAACTTATAGTTAATGGAATGCCACTTAATTAATATATAATAAAATATAAATTATGAGACTTATTTCAAAACTAGATTCTGAATTAAATTTAGAATGACAAACAACCGTCATTCCATGCTTGATTAAGATAGTATGGTTGTTTGTCATTATAGTATGGGGTTGTTTGTCATTCCGTGCTTGAGACACGGAATCTAAAAATGAGTTTAATAGGAATTACATCACTGATGTTACGCACTTTATATAAATATTTATAATTATCCATATTTTAGGGTACCCACAAGGGGATACCCCTACGGATAATCAACCTTTTGTAGGGGCAATCCCTTGTGGTTGCCTTTGAATTTTGAAAATAATTTAAATATGCGTAACATCAGTTACATCATTAATATATCACTCTTGCCAAATATAAACCTTGTGCAGAGGCGAGAGATGATGAAGTTTTTTTGACCAAATGTAATTGAGCTTTGAGTTGTTCTATTGATAATTTATTAGTGGCACATCTCATTGAAAACTCTATCATCATCCTTACTTGAGCCCTTAAAAATCCATTTGCCTCAAAATATATATAATAATAACCTTTTTTCTCTCTATAATATGATTTATATATAATTCTGATATTAGTATTTGTTACAGAACCTGTTTTTAAAAAATAGCTAAAATCATGCTCCCCTTCAAATACTTTAAGTGCATTTTGTAGTTTAACTTTATTAAATTGTGGATAATATGAGATAAAACTATCTTCAAATATTGATGGAGTTGTTGTTTTAAATATATATCTATAAACTCTTTTTTTAGCATCAAATCTTGCATGAAAATTTTTATTTACTTTAGAGATATGCTTAAAATATATATTTTTGAGTAGTCTATTAATTGAAATTTTTAATCTATTTAAATCACTCCAATAAATGGGAATATCAAAACTAATAACTTGTCCTGTAGCATGAACTCCAGCATCTGTTCTTCCACTTCCAATAATTGCTGGATTAATATTTAATTTTTTAAATGCTTTTTCTATCATAGTTGTAACTGTTTGGTTTGTCTCTTTTTGTTGTTGAAAACCAAAGAATTTAGAACCATCATAGGCTATTACTGCTTTTACTCTTATTTTATTTATCAATAAAAACTACTTATTCGTTTTTTAAATATAAAAATAGAGGCTATAATTGATAGTATAATACTACTTATAAAAATTACCTCATTTGCATTTTGTTTGATAGCTACAGCCAAAAGATAAAATATAGAAGAGATACTCGCAGTTACCAAAAATGAGTGGTTAGTTTGGTATCTTGCATTTATTATAGAAAAAGATGCAATTATATACAAACTAAGTATGGGGATAAAACTGCTAAATATACTAAATAAAAGTCGTCTTTTTACACCATTATTATGTTTGGCTTCACTCCAATAGATTAAAGAATTTTGAAAACTCATCTCTTTCATATCTATATTATCATAAATATGCATAGAGTCATACTGTATCTCTTTTAAGGTTTCATGTGAATATGTATAGCCCGTTCCATTATATAAAACCAAAGAGAAAAGACCATTATCATCTTTTATTTCACCATTTTTAGATAAAAAAAGTTGATCAAAATTATTTTTATTTTTATTGTAGATAACGACATCTCTTAGCTGATTTTCATTTTTACTCTTTACATATATAAAAAAATCACCAAACTTCTGCCCTAATTGATTTGGTACAATATTTAATCTTGCTTCGCTAAACTTTTTTTCTTTAAAATATAAAAATTTATACTTACTATGAGGCATAACAAGCAGAGATAAAAATAGTAATAAAGATGAGATAAAAATTGATATATAAGCGATAATTCTAACGATATAACTAGCTTTAATTCCAAGTGAAAATAGGGCAATTAGCTCATTATCTTGTGATAATCTAAAAAACATAGATGATACAGAAGCAATAAAAGAGATAGGAAGTGTATAAAATAAAATCATAGGTATAAAATAACCAAAGACCTCTATTAATTCACTAAAAGAGATCTCTATTTTAGTTGTTAGAGATGCAATTTTAATTACATAAACTAGTGATATTACAAAAAAAAGTGGTATAAATATTGTCAAAAATGTTTTAAAAAAATTTGATAATACATACCATCTTATTTTAGCCATTTAAAATCCATAATCCTAATTGTGCAAACCATTCATCATATAAAAATACTATAAATGTTGCAAGAGCCAAAAATGGGACAAATGGAACCATATGGTCTTTTGCTAACAGAGATGGAACAATTGCTAATAAAGCAGATAAAAATAGCGCAAAGAAAAACAGTGGGAAACCTAATAATGCCCCCATTGTTCCTGCAATCATTATATCTCCCTCACCCATTGCCTCTTTGTTAAGAGCATAAGATAGATAAAATCTAAATAAGCTAAATCCACCAGCTGCTAAAAGTGCATTTTGGATTCCACTAATAAAATCAGGTTGAACCATTGCTAAAGTTAATGCTAATAGGTTTAGACTATCAGGAATTGCCATATATTTAAAATCTATCATTGTAAGAGCCAAAAGTGTTGTAAATACAACTGCTACCACTCCCATATGCCAAGTTAATCCAAGTTTAGTATATACTAAAACAAAAATCAAACCTGTTACAAACTCAACAATAGGGTACTGTTTTGATATTTTATCATTACAAAAAGCACATTCACCCTTTAAGAATAACCATGAAAAAATTGGAATATTATGATACCACTTAAGAGGTGTTTGGCAACTTTGACATTTTGAAGCAGGAAATACTATACTCTCCTCTTTTGGAATCCTATATATCACCACATTTAAAAATGAACCTATCACTATACCAAATATAAAAATAAAAATTAACTCCATCTATACTCCTCCAAATCTTCTGTTTCTGTTTTTAAAATCTTCTATAATTATCTTTAACTCTTTTGTTGTAAAATCAGGCCAATGGGTATTAGTAAAATAAAATTCACTATAACTTAACTGCCATAAAAGATAATTAGAGACTCTTTTTTCTCCACTTGTACGAATTAACAAATCTAAATCACTATAAGGTGTATCAAGATTATCACTTATATCATCCTCTGTAATTATAGTTTTCCCTTGATTTATACTACGATTAACAGCATCAACTATCTCTGTACGTGAGCCATAATTAAGAGCCAAAACTTGTGTTAATCCCATATTATTTTTTGTCTTCTTTTGAGTTTCTAATATTCTCTCTTGAAGTTTTGCTGAAAACTTTGTAATATCTCCAATTGCTTGAAATTTAATATTATTCTTTTGATAACTATCTAATTCATTTTTTAACCAATTATCTAATAATTTCATTAAAAATTCAACCTCTAACTTTGGTCTTTTCCAATTTTCAGTACTAAAAGCATATAAAGTAAGAGTTTTGATTGTGGAATGATTAGAACAAAAAGTTGTAATATCTCTTACAACTTCTGCACCTTTTTTATGACCAGCAGTTCTATTTTTACCTCTATTTTTTGCCCATCTACCATTACCATCCATTATAATTGCTAGATGTTCAAGAGAGTTTTTACTCATTGGTTAATTTTTTACTTTCATCTAAAATTTTAAAAGATAATTCATCTTTACTTTTTAAACCAAAATCTATAACACCATCTTTACTAATAAAAGAGATACTATTATCATCCGTTCCAAAACTATCACTATCTGCTAAAAGATTATAACAAACAGCATCTAAATCTTTATTATGAAGCATATTTTTTGCATTATCTAACCCAGAAGAACTATCCATCTCTGCTTTAAATCCAATAGTTACTAAACTATCTTTATTAACCTCTGTTAAAATATCTTTTGTAGATTTCAACTCTATATTCCATTCATCACCAACCATAGATTTTTTAACCTTCCCTTGTTGAGGATATTTAGGGGTAAAATCTGATATGGCAGAGATCATAAACAGATATGCTCTTTTTTGAATAAGATGAGGTGCATCTACACTATTCATAGAAGTTTTACTCATTTTACCTTTTTTTGCCACTCTAACTGCATCAATAGTATATCCTAGCATCTCTTGGCTACTATCAATATCAATAGTATAAATATCATTTGGTAAATTTTGATTATCTGTTGTTGTGATATAACAAACATCTGCACCTTTTAGATAAAGAGCCAATGCTACAGAGTTTGCCATCTTTCCACTAGAAAAATTTGATAAATATCTAACTTCATCAATCTTTTCTCTTGTTCCACCACCTGTAACTACCACTTTTCTATCAAGCCAAAAATCCTCTTCTAAAAGAGCTTTTGCCCCTTGATAAAAAATCTCTAAAGGTTCAGCTAATGCACCATCTCCTATATCTCCACAAGCTAAAAGTTTAGTTTGACTCTCAATCACTATACAATCATTGACTTTTAACATTTTTAACGAACCATTTGTATAATGATTTTTCAACATTTGAGTATTGGCAGATGGAGCGATTAAAATTTTACCTTTAAAAGCAAGAGCAGTTTGCAAAAGTATATTATCAGCAATACCTTTACTAAGTTTATTAATAGTATTAGCTGTGATTGGAGCAATTATAAATATATCACATTTATTTGCAATATCTATATGATTTAAATCACTACTCCAGCTTTCACTATCATCAGATAAAACTTTATTTCTTGTTAGTGCTTCAAATGTTAAAGCAGATATAAATTTTTTGGCACTTGGTGTCATTACAATATGAACAGTTGCACCTGCTTTAATAAAAAGACGTGCAATTTCACAAGATTTATAAGCAGATATACTTCCTGTAATTCCTAAGAGAACTGTTTTATTTTTTAAATTTATATTCATAATATTTTAATCTTTAAATTCATATCCCATATCCTCTTCTTCTTCCTCTGCATCAGCTTCAACTTTGACATCATTTGGATCTTCTCTTCCTGATAATGACATCATAAGTTTCATATCACTTGGATTTGTAGCATTCCCTAATGCCTCTTCAAGAGTAATTCTATTATCATAATAGATATCCATAATTGCTTGGTCAAATGTTTGAGTACCATAAGTCTCTTTACCATCAGCAAGAGTTTCTGTAATCATCTCATCTCTACTTTCTGCAATTAATTGTGCGACTCTAGCGGTTCTAATTAAAATCTCAATACAAGCAGCTCGTCCACCATCTTTTGTTTTAACAAGTCTTTGAGCTACAACTCCCTCTAGCGTATTAGCTAAAGCTCCACGAATACGGTCCTGTTCCTCTTTTTCAAAAACCCCAATAATTCTTTCTATAGTCTCTTGAGCATTTTTTGTATGCAAAGTTGAAAAAACCAAGTGACCAGTATCAGCAGCATGAAGACCCATTTCTATTGTCTCAAGGTCTCTCATTTCTCCAACAAGAATAATATCAGGATCTTCCCTTAATGCTCCTCTTAACGCGTCAGCAAAAGATAAAGTATCTTGACCAACACCCCTTTGGTTAATCAAACACTCTCTATCTTTATGAACAAACTCAATTGGATCTTCAACTGTAATAATATGTTTTTTTTGTGTTTTATTAATTCTATCTATCATCGCTGCGAGAGTTGTTGATTTACCAGAACCTGTAATTCCTGTTACTGCAACAAGACCTCTTTTAAGATGTGTAAAATAATCTAAAGCTTTTGGAAGGTTTAATTCCTCCATTGTCATAATTCTTGTTGGAATAATCCTAAAAACACAACTCATTCCATCTGTTTGAAAAAAGATATTAGCTCTGAATCTTGCTTTTTCTTTTCCCATTACATAAGTAAAGTCACTTGAACGATTTTCTTGAAGAGCTTCATATTGCTTAGGGAGTAAAATCTCACTACACATTGTATCAATCTCTTTGGTTGTCATTACTTCTTTACCAAGCTTTTGCAAATCACCACTAACTCTAATACGAACAATAGTACCTGATTTAATATGTAAATCACTTCCACCATTAGAAGCCAAACTTTTTAAATATAGTTGAAGTCGTTTCTCTGTATCATGCATTATTCTATACTCTCTAACATCTCTTTAAATGAATCTTCAAATGCTTTCACACCATCGTTAAATAAATTTTCATAAATCTCTTCCATATCAATTCCATTTTTTTCTAGTTTTTCAAAATAATTATTAATATTTTCATTAGATATAGGAAGTTTTTGTTCTTTTGTAATCCCATTTTCTATATAAGCATTGATAGTATCAAGTGGAGTTGTATTAACAGTATGATTAGCCATAAGTTCTCTTATATAATAATCAGCTTTTAATTCATCACCTTTAACACCAGTACTTGCAAATAATGTTTTAATAGCTGGTGTATGGTTTTTTTCTATTATATTATAAATTTTAGCACCATTCATAATACCTAATTTAGAGGTTTCAACTCCTAACTCTTTTAATTGACTATCAATAAGTCTATCAAATCTGCTAATAAATACACTTATTACAGCTTCTACTCTTCCACCACCAATATTTGTATATTCAGAAATTGAATGAGCCATAACATCTAAACATTTTTTAGCCTGTGCAGGAGAGAATATAAGAGTTGCATTTACACTAATTCCCATCTCTATCAATCTACCCATAGCATTATATCCAGCTTCTGTTGCAGGAACTTTAATCATAACATTTGGTTCACCAATTGCTTTAAACAATCTTTTTCCCTCAGCTACTGTAGCATCTGTATCATCACTTAAAAATGGATCAACCTCAATACTAATATAACCATCATCTCCACTATCATAACACTCTCTTAAAGCGATAGCTGCTGTTTTAATATCTTGTATAGCCAATGCCTCATATTTATCTTTTGCAGATTTACCTTTTAGTGATTCTAATTGCTCTTTATACGCAGATGAAGTTGTAATAGCAGATGCAAAGATAGATGGATTGCTAGTTGCACCATTGATTATACCTTTATTTATAAGTTTTACAAATTTGTTATTTAAAAAGTCCCTCTCAATAAAATCTAACCATAGTGAAAAAGATATGTCTTTATTTAGCATAATATACTCCAGATTAATAAGTTCTAAATTTATATCAAATCATATCCATTGAAGCTAAAATAAAACTTATAGTACTTAAATATCTAACATATAAATAACTCTTTAATCAAAAAATGGTAAAATAAACATAAAGTGAGTCTTTTATGATGTTAATACTTATAACGGTACTTTTAATTATAATAATATTTTCTAGAATTATAGAAGAGTCATTTAAAATACCTTCAACTTTATCTATTATAGTTCTAGCATTTTTAGTATCTTATCTTTTCCCAAATTTATTTATCATAAATCACGAAGAATTTGATGAGATATTATATCTAATGTTACCCATAATTTTATTGCCTGATATTTTAAATTTATCCATTCCAGAACTTAAAAAACATGCAAAAGAGATATTTTATTTGGCATTTATTGCTGTTATTATATCTATATTAATAGCATCAATTATTACACCTTATTTATTACCACAATATCAATGGAATATTGGTATTTTAATTGCTTTATTTAGTATGCTTATGGCAACAGATGCTATCACTGTAGCATCAATTATGAATAAGTTTAAACTACCTGAACAACTCAAAGTTTATGCTGAGTCAGAATCTCTATTTAATGATGTTACTGCACTTATAATATTTTATTTTATTGCTATTCCTCTATTAAATGGTGGAGATGTAACATTCTTATCTATAAATATAACACTAGTTAGAGTACTAATTTTATCTATAGTTATTGGAGTAGTTATTGCATCTATTGGATATTTCTCTATTAAAATACTTAAAAATACATTTGATCAATTTTTGATTATATATCTAGTTGTAATAGTATCATTTTTATTAGCAGAACATTTCCACATTGCAGGGATATTATCAATAGTATCTTCTGTGCTTACTTTCAAAATATTACTTCAAAAAGAGTTATCAAATGAAAATATTAATAGAAATATAGATAATCAAATTAATATACAAAGAAATATTTTAGAGCTTATTAAAAAAGTTCCAGCAATTACAAAAAAAGAGTTTAGAGAATATAAAAAAGAGGCGATGTTTATTGGAATATTTGCCAATGCAATTGTATTTGTTATTATTGCAAATATTATTAATATAGATGATATGATTTTACACTATAAAGAGATTATTATGATATTTATAATCACAACTATTATTAGATATGGTAGTATATTTACAATGATTAAAGCTTTTAATCTCCCATCAAGATGGATAGAATCTTTAAGTCTTGCAGGAAGTAAAGGGGCTTTAGCAATTATTATGAGTCACTCTTTACCAAATACATTTATATATAAAGAGATGTTTATATCTATTGTTATTGGTAATGTAATTCTTAGTACATTTATATATACAATATTATTAATGTTTCATATTGCAAAACATAAACAAGAATATAAACAAGATATTATCACTTTTAATGAAAAGCATATAACACAAGATGATTATAATAGATGTTTGATTGATATTATAGAAAAAGATACAGTAACAGATGCTTATAATAAATCTTTTATAGAAGATATACTTTTACATGAGATGGCAAGAACTCAACGATATAAAATTAATTTGGCTCTTTTATGTATTGAGATTCCATCGAATACAAAAGATGATATTTTAGAGATAATAGGGACAACTGTTTTAGATAGAATTAGAGTAAATGATTATTTTGGAAAAATATCAGAAGTTAGATATATTATTATAACATCAAATACATCTCTAAGTGGAGCAATTGTTTTGGCAGAAAAGCTTATCTTTGATATAGAAGAGAAAAATCCAATAAAGTTATTTTGTGGAGTTACAGAGATAAGTGATAAAGATACACTAGATTCTGTATTTGATAAAATAGATGATGCTTTAAGTAGAGCAATTTTAAAAGATGGACAACAAATAGAGGTAGAGGTTTAAAATATTATAGCTTCCCCTTTGGTGGAAGTGATGGCTTCAGTTAAAAAATGGTGCGTTGAAAATGACAGACCTCTGAGATTACTATGAGCCAAATCCTTTATTATTATCTTCCAAGAGTTATATCCCTATACTATATATAAGCTTAAAGTATAATTCTGATTATTCATATTTAAAATCCATCAGAATTTAAGCTCAATTACTCTATGATAAGGAATTATTTTATTGGAGAATATATGACAATATTTCAGTTTCTTTTATTACTATTAACACTAAGCATATTTTATAGCTTTTTTAGACAACTTTTTTCTGGTGATTATCCAAAAAGAGGTGTAGATTTTGAAGCTAAAAGGGAAGATGAGCAGATTGGTAGCATTAGTAATATAGGTAAAAGTTTTCAAAGACCAGTTGTTAGACCAAGTCGTTTTGAAGAGCTAATTAGTTTAGCAGATGAGGCGATAGAGAAAAAAGATTTTGATGAAGCAAAAAAGGCGTTACAAAGTGCGTTGATTGTTGAAAAGAATAATACAGAAACATTGGGTAAATATGGTTTTGTTTTGATACAGTTAAAAGAGTATGAAGAGGCAAAAGATGTATATGAAGATATTATTAAAATAGATAAAGATGATGATATGGCTTATGCTATATTGGCAAATTGTTATAATAAATTATCTTTAAAAACTCAAGCAATTACATATCATAAAATTTCTATAAAGTTAGATGATGAGTATGCACCTCACTATTTTAATTATGCAAATACGCTATATGATATGAAAAACTTAGAAGAGGCTTTGAGTATGTATAAAAAAGCTTATAAGCTAGACAATAGTTTAGATGAGGCTAAAAAGATGATAGAGATGCTAAGTTAAGCTCTCTATCTATTGACACTTAAGACAAACTCCATATATATTATTTTGTAAAGATGAGATAATAAACTGATCTTTAAGTGCTATGGTTTTAAATATATCTTTAAGATTATCAATAATTTCTTTATCTTCTATGGCACCACACTCTTTACATATAAAATGTAAATGACTATTTTTTGTTAATTCATATTTTGGTTTTTTACCTACTATTGGTATCTCTATAATTAATCCAATATTACGCATTGTAAGTATATTTTTATACACCGTTGCTAATGATAGTTTTTCATATATCTGTGATATTTCATTATATATATCGTCAATTGCGATATGACCTCTTTGGTCTATTAGTTGAAGAATTTTAATTCTAGGCTGTGTTACTTTTAAGTTATATGATTTTAATAATGAGTTATAATTCATAAAAAATTATATCAAAAATAAAGTTAATAGTTAGTAAAATAATAGTACAATTATAAAAAATATAATGGAGTTAATAATGTTACACGAATATAGAGAAGAGATACACCAACTTAAAAAAGAAAATGGACACTTTACAAAAATTTTTGAAAAGCATAATGAGCTTGATCAAAAAATAACAGATGCAGATGAAGGTAGAAGTCTTTTAAGTGACCAAGAAATTGAAGTTCTTAAAAAAGAGAAGCTCCTTTTAAAAGATGAAGCTCTCATGATGATAGCTGAATTTAAAAAAGCTCAAAAGTAAGAATCCTCTTTTAAGGTAATCTGTTTTGATTACCTTTTTAAAATAGTATATAATTTTAATACCTCCTCAAACTTAATAAAAAGCAAAATAATGACAACAAATTTTAAAGATACAACTTTACCAATAGATATGATAAATTCTCTATCCTCTTTAGGTTACACAAATATGACTCCAATTCAACAAAACTCAATTAAAGCTCTTTTAGAAAATAAAGATATGATAGCTCAAGCAAAAACTGGTTCAGGAAAAACTGTAGCATTTTTAACAAGTTCTTTACTTAAAATTGATGCAAGTTCTAAAAATCCTCAATTAATTATAATTTTACCAACAAGGGAACTAGCATCTCAAGTTGCAAACGAAGCAAGAAACCTTGGAAAATATATAAAAGATTTAAAAGTTTTAACTCTTTGTGGTGGTGTACCTTTAACTCCTCAGGTTAAATCTCTTGAAAAAGGCTCAAATGTAATTGTGGGAACTCCTGGTAGATTAAATGACCATATATCACGAGAGACTATTGATTTTTCTGATATTAAAGTTATGGTTTTGGATGAAGCAGATAGACTTTTGGATATGGGATTTCATGATGAAGTAGTTAGAATATCTAATATTATGCCAAATGACAAACAAACAATTTTATTTTCAGCAACATTTCCACCAAAGATAGAATCTCTTGTAAAAGAGGTTTGTAAAAAGCCTGTAAAAGTTAGTGGAGATATTTTAACAGATGACTCAATAGAGGAGTTTGCTTATGTAACTGGAGATAAAGATAAGATGCTTATTGATATTTTATCTCACTATAAACCAGAATCTAGTATTATATTTTGTAACACAAAAGTTGAGGTTGATAGAGTTGATGAGATGCTTTATAAATTGGGATTTGACTCTCTTGCATTTCATGGAGATTTTAGTCAATATGAGAGAGATGAGATATTTATAAGATTTTCAAATCGTTCTATTCCAATATTAGTTGCAACAGATATTGCTTCAAGAGGGCTAGATATTGATGATGTTAATCTTGTTGTTAATTTTGATTTACCTGATAAACCAGAAAATTATACTCATAGAATTGGGCGAACAGGAAGATTGGATGCAAAAGGTATAGCGATTAGCATATATCAAATTGAACAAAAAGATAAATTAAACTTTATTGCACCAAAAGTGATAAAAAAGAGCTTTGAAAATAGAATTAAAAAACTTCCAATTCAGACATCTCTTGTAACTCTTGTAATTGCTGGTGGAAAGCAACAAAAGGTGAGAAAAGGTGATATTTTAGGAACTTTATGTAAAGATTTAGATATAAAATCATCTCATATTGGAAATATTAATATAACTCCAAAAGTATCGTTTGTGGCAATAGATAAAGATACTTTTATTAAAGTTCTAAAAAATGTAGAGAGAATTAAAATCAAAGGCAAAAGATTTAAAATTTGGACACTTTAGGATAATCAAATAAATAAAACCGATATTTTTAGGGTACCTACAAGAGGCATACCTCTACGGTAGGGGCAATCCCTCGGTTACCCTTTGGAAGTTATTTATTTTATAATCCTTAATATAAAAATAATAAGGATAAGCAATGACAGTTACAAAATATTCAGCAAATGGAAATGATTTTATTATCTATTACTCAAATAAAAAAGAGGATAGAAGCGAAGAAGCTAAAAAACTTTGTCATCGCCAACAAGGTGTTGGTGCAGATGGATTAGTTGTGGTTATCCCTCATAAAGATTACGATTTTGAATGGGATTTTTATAATTCTGATGGAAGTTATGCTGCTATGTGTGGAAATGCTAGTCGTGCTGTGGCTCATTTTGCACACGAAAAGGGAATATCAAAAGATGGTAAAGCAGAATTTCTAACAGGAGCAGGAGTTATCAGAGCCACTATTAATGGATTATATGTGGTAAGTGATATGACTCCACCAAATATTATACAAACTGATATAGTTGAAAATGGTGAAAGTTGGTGGCTGATTGATACTGGTGTTCCTCATCTAATATGTTTTAGAGATGATATAGAAAATTTTGATATTTTAGAGATGCGAGAATTAAGATATAAATATAATGCAAATGTAAATATAGCTTCAATTGATGGCAATGATATATTTGTGCGAACTTATGAACGAGGTGTAGAAGATGAAACTTTAGCATGTGGAACTGGAATGGTTGCATCGTTTGTACGAGCAAATAAAGAGGAATTAGTTGGAGATAATATTAGAGCATTTCCAAAAACTAAAGATGAATTATATATAAACTTAGAAGATGGTGTATATAAATTCGGTGGAAAAGTAACTAAAACTTTTGTCGCAGAAACTTTAATTTAAAAATAATAAGAAGTAAATAATGAGTGTGCCAAGCAAAGCTAAGGCAATCAAGCTGGACAATCCAGCTCAGGTAAAGATTAGGTATTAATTTAGCAAGATAGTCGGATAAATTCATAGTAGAGCTGTAAATAGGGTAATGCCTATTGAGGTTGAAATAAACCACTTGAAGGGATTTACAATTTAATGAAAGGGGAGAAATTTTATAATGTCAAGCACTGAACTGAATAAAACTTTACAAAAGTGACCCAACATTTGAATTTATAAGCCTAGTTCATCATCTTAATGTGGAGTTTCTGAGAGATTGCTACTTTAGCCTTGATAGAAATAAGGCAGTAGGAATTGATAAAGTAGGTTGATAAGTTAAAAAGGAAACGGAGAGATGCGACCTTTAGGAATTTCATCTATTGAAAATAAGATAGTTGAGAGTGGAATTGCAGGAATTATAGGTAGTATCCGACATTCATCACCCCTCTAAACTTAAACTAATATAAAACAACTAATCATAAAACTCTTCATAATCATCCCCTAAGCACTCCAAAATAATCTCATGATTTTCATTAAAATAATCCAATTGAACCCCTCCTTCAAATAAAATTAAAACCACGGAGAAAAAATATTGAAAAACCCATCTCATAGTAGGATTTGATATTGGTTTTCCCTTCTGATTTGGAAAAGTTAGGTTATTTTTCTTCATATTTTTGCG
>JAMOOQ010000009.1 GCA_027100635.1 Campylobacteraceae bacterium
TCGCAAAAATATGAAGAAAAATAACCTAACTTTTCCAAATCAGAAGGGAAAAGCAATATCAAATCCTACTATGAGATGGGTTTTTCAATATTTTTTCTCTGTGGTTTTAATTTTATTTGAAGGAGGGGTTCAATTGGACTATTTTAATGAAAATCATGAGATTATTTTGGAGTGCTTAGGGGATGATTATGAAGAGTTTTATGATTAGTTGTTTTATATTAGTTTAAGTTTAGAGGGGTGATGAATGTCGGTTTAATAAAAAAACGCACTAATTTATTATGATAAAATAGCTTTTAGATAGTTAATTAAAATAATGGATTAATAGATGTTTACTAGAGTAGAAAATATATTAAAAATCTAAGTACCGTGTATTGAATTTAAACTTTTTCTAAGTCTATTTATACTCCTCTTTTCATCTTTTATCTTAGATTATCTTTGGAGTATTTTATCATAAAAAGTGGCTATTCATTACACGGTACTTAAAATTTTAAGATTATTTAACAATTTATATCTCCTTCCTAAAATACAAATACCCCATAAGAGAAAAAGTATAGAAAAAAATAGATAAGATAATCACTCCTAGTATTATAGCCATAAACATCTCTTTATATGCAAAATTATCACTAAGTGATATAATCATAATAAGAGCTAATCCACCTTTCATCCCTGCAAGAGTCAAGATATTTGCCCAGCTAATAGGTAGCTTTTTATAAGTTGTAAATATAAATAAAACTATATATCTTATTATGGTTGTTATAACAAATACATATAGTATTTCATTTTTGTAACTCCATAAAAGTTGTAAATCTATAACAGAAGCGATAGATATAAATATCACTGCATTTGCAAAAAAACCTAAATATTGATACTCTTTTTTGTAAGCTCTCATAATCTTTTGAGAATCAATATTTGCAACATCAAGATGAAAAAGATGAGCTACAAATCTTCTTTTTTTATAATGCCCATTTTTGTTAAAAAGATATTTAAAATAAAGTATTGAGATAACCACAGAGAGTATCGCAGATAGTTCTAGTTTATCAGCTACTAAAAACGCAAGTGCTGCCATAAGATATACTGATATAAACTCACTTATACTCTCTTTTGCCATTGTAAAACTGATATACCCTAAATACCCAAATAAAAAACCTAAAATAGAAGAGAAGAGAACTGTTTTAAAAGTTAATGCTACAAGAGAAACAGGTGTTATATCTGCCCCATTTGAGAGTGGAATAGCGATAAAGAAAAATATAACCATAGCAGTTATATCGTTAAAAAGGCTTTCACCTTCAGCTAAAATCTTTAGATTTGATGGGAGTGTAAATTTTGAAAAAATAGCATCAACTGAGACAACATCTGTTGCCATAAGTGGAGTAAAAAGAAGTATCAGATAGCTCCAAGGCATATTGTGAAAATAATCAATATAATAGGTAAAACCGACAGCCATCACAATAGATAAAACAACAGCAACAACAGCAAGAAAAAAGATATTTAATTCATTTTTCTTTAGCTCATCACTTGATAATCCCAATATATCAGGAATAAGCATTATTGGTAACATCACATAGAGTATTTCTTGAAAATTATCTTTTAAGATTGATAAATCAAAAAGATAGTTTACAAAATATGCCAATGGTAAAATAATTAGGACAAATGAAATATTTGTCCTAACTTCAATATATTTAGAAACTAATATCAATGTTAATATTATTGTAAATATCTCTAACATTATTTTGCCTTTCCATACACAACTATAATATCGTGCAAAGCCAAAACAGTATCATCTTGTGGTAAGGCTATCCATTTTTCATATCTTTCTATTCCCATAATCACCCTTTTAATTAATTCTTGATTTACTTGAAAAACTGTTTTACCTATAAATTTGGAATTTTCTTTTACTATAATTCTCTTAACAATACAACCATCACCAATATGTAATTTCTCGTTTATTGTTGCATCATCTTCAAACCAACTGTTTTTTTCTATAAAATATGCAATTATACTATCAAGTTTATTTTTAAGAGGTGAAAACTTCATCAAAAAATATAACAATGCTATACCAACTGCTAAATATATAGCTTTTTCAAATACAAAATCTTTATTTGAGAGTGAAAAGGTTGTAGTTGCTGTAACAAAAAGAGTTATCAAACCCCCATTTCCAAAAATGATTAAAAAAGCAATAATTCTTCGTCTTATCTTATTGTTTACTGCCCTTTCTGATTCATTGGTAGTAAAACCTGTTCCAGTAAATGCAGAGAGAGCTTGAAAATGTGCTTTTTCACTATTTATTCCCGTAAGCATAAGTGCAATTGCTCCAGTTCTTACGATAATAATCAATGCAATAACATTGATTATTATTGGTAAAATATTGTAAAAATTATTCATCTTTTTTTTATCCTATAAATTAAAATAAACACTCCTATAATTACTAACAACCCAAATCCACTCACAACAAAAAACCCTTGTACTCCAAAATATTCTACAATAGGATGAGATATAAGTGGTGAAAAAAATTGTCCTGCAAATAATGCACTTGTTAAATATGAAGAAGATTTTATTCTTTTTGAATGATGAGCAACACTCAACATCCAAGTGGTCATATTTGCTATAAGTATTCCACCACCAAGACCCATAATAGATGATGTAAAAAAGAAATAATATACATTTGTTACATTTCCAATAGCGATAAATCCAAATGCGATGATACTCATACCTATCATATAAATAGTGCTATGTTTATACCTTCTTTTTAACTTTGCAAAACTCATAGCTCCAATAGCATTAAAAATAAAAGCAGTTGCGATAATATTTCCAGTTAAAGTTCCACTCGCATTAAATTTATTTATCATCAAGAATGGCATTTGAGTTGGTAAAATATAAAATACCAACGTTAAAAAGAATGCTAAAAGATAGATATACCATAGATTATGATGAAGTAGATGCTCCTGCTCATTTTCTTGTGTTGTATCTGTTTTATACTCTACCAAATATTTGATAACAAATAGCATAACAACTAATCCTAAACCATAGATAGCAAAAGGGTATCTCCAATTTATATCCGATAAAAGACCTCCACCAACTATAAAAACTATCCCACCAACAGAGATAAAAGCACTCTGTAAGCCCATAAATTTATGACGATTCTTATTTTTAAAATAATCTCCAATAAGAGTAGTGTTTACTATCATTAGGATTGCAATGGTAATACCAAATAAAAATCTTGAGGCTAATATGGAGTAGATTGAATTCAGATAGAGTCCTGCTGTTCCAAACAGACTAAAAAATATCAAAGCGATGATTACTGCTTTTTTCTTACCAATCTTATAAATGATACCTCCCATAAAGGGAGCTAAAATAGCAATAGCTAAAGATGGTAGAGTTATCATAAGTCTTGAAAGTAACTCTATATTTTCTACATCTTTAAATATATTGCTAAAGTGTGGCAAAATTGTAACTATCGCTACATTTGACATCACTGTCAGCATAGACAGTAATAGCAATGTAACTTTAGTTGGGGTTTTAACTATTTTCAATTTTTTAGTATCCTTTTAAATTATTTTCTATTTCTATATCTTTATTTACTGCAGAGTATATTAAATTCAATTATAAAAAACAAACATAAAATAGCTATATTGCCAAGTGTAGCTTGTTTGATACTTAGTAAAAACTATTGCAAATATTAAATATATCCAGTATATTTTTTCTTTTCAGTAAAGTCTTTATTTTAATACTATTATACATAAAAAATACTAAAAAATGAGAGAGTTAATTTAATATTTAGTTACTTTTGCTACTATTCACATAACTAAATAGTATAAGGATTATTTATGACGCTACAAATCTAAGTACCGTGTATTGAATTTACACTTTTTCTAAGTAAGTCTATTTATACTCCTCTTTTCATCTTTTATCTTAGATTATCTTTGGAGTATTTTATCATAAAAAGTGGCTATTCATTACACGGTACTTAAAATTGTACTTAAAATTAGTGATACCAAACCTACGAAATATCAAATTTTTTCTAAAGTGCGTAACATCAGAGAGTTATTAGATAGATACCACATAGAAAATATTTTTCCTTGTCCCCATCGCTCCTGCGTGTGGATACATAA
>JAMOOQ010000010.1 GCA_027100635.1 Campylobacteraceae bacterium
ATTATCATATCTACTTGATATTAAACTACTATCAAAATTATCACTAAAATATCTATAAAATATATCTAACCTAGCATTTCTTTTGTCATTTATGTTTGGACTTACACAGATAAAATAGTTTAATCCACTTTGAGAATTTGATACTTTTTGTAGAAATAGTATATCTAATTTAAAGAACTCTACATCTAAAATATTTGAAAATAGATGTAAAGTTATATTATCATTATTAAATATCAATAAAGTAGTTGCCAAAGCTTGACCACACCCCTAATCTATAACATTTATAGTTTTATTTTTGAAGTATATGCAAATACTCAAAAGTTTTAGTAGCTTTATGATTTCTATTTTCTGTTTTATCTGCTTTAAATCTTTGATACTCTTTTTGTACTAAACTATATTTTCCATACTTTTCCATAATATTTTTAACATCAGATTTGCTCATTAGACCCTCATTATTATAACTCAAAAATATATATTCAAATTTTGCATTTTTTATTAACTCTTCAAAACTATTATGAACTTCTCTCTTTTGACAATAGAGAGAACGATTATATTCTCTAAGTCCTGTAACTCCTTTTGGAATAAAATTATCATATTGAGTAATTGTATTTAAAATATGATAATTTGCACTATATTGACGATGATTATATGGTGGGTCAAGATATAAAATATCCCCTTTTATCTCTTTGATTAGTTCATTACTATCCTTATTATGAACTTTATGAGAATTCTTGTTTTTTATAAAATAAGCAGGTTCTAATACCAACTCTTTGGATGCAGGTTTTTTAATATGTTTTAAAAATGCACCATATACACTAGCAGTATTTGCTACCTTATCAGCACTTTCAAGTAATGAAGCTAATAAAAAATAATATAGATTATCATCTATATCATTTTTATCATACCACTCTTTTATCTTCGTTCTAATAGTATCTATCTTTTTACCATTCTTATCACTAAAATATTGGCGATTACTTCCACTACCCATACAATAGTTTTGATATATAAATCCATTATCTATTAGATGTAAATTATTAAGTTCATCAATATATTTAAGTTTATCTTTTATATCTTTATGATTTTCAATATAATTTTTATTTAAAACAAAGCTATAATGCTCTAAATCATTAGATATAATCTTTTTAACATTTTTTTTAAATGTTCTTCCAATGATACCAGTCCCTGCAAACATATCACAAAAAACTTTATTAGATAAATCATTACCAACTTGCTTTTTTACTTCATCTTCTATCCATGATGATAATTTTAGTTTTGAGCCTATATAGTTCATTTTAATCCTTTTTATCCTCAATAATTTCTAATGGACTAACCCCTAAAAAATCTGCTAATTCTACAACATTACTTTTTATAGGTTCAAATTTTTCAGATAAAATATTTGATAACTGATTTTTAGAGATGCCAAGCATATTAGCTAGTTCAGTTTGATTATTTATCTTCTTTTTTGCCATTAACTCTTTTACCTTGAATTTGTTTATTTTCATAATTATATCCTATTTAATCTAAAAATACAAGTATTTTATTAACTTTATCATAATATTTTATTAATCTTTTTATTTAATTCTTCTCTCCATTTATATGGATCGTACCAAAAACAACCTATACAACCATCTTTATCATTCTCTGTTGTCCCTTCCCATTTTTCATTACCTTTATACCAAAAAAATATCCCTAAAAAATTCCCCCTAATATTTTCTTTAACACATTTTTCACATTGTCTTGATTTTAAAAGATTATTACTTCTTGTTAATAAAATAAATTTTGATTCAATTTCACCTTCACTCATAGAACTTCTATTCTCTGATTCATTATCTTTCCATCTTATTTGTGGGAATCTATGATCAACTTCTAATTGATTTGGGCTAAATTCTCTTAAAAATAAGGCATCTGTATTATTATAGAATTTTTTAATCTTTCTTGCCAAATATTGAGAAATACCTGAACGACTTTTTGTTTCATCAAGTATTTCAAGTGAAGCTAGTTTTCTATGTACAGTTTTAAATCCACAAGTTGAACATTCTATATTTTTATACCAATTACCCTTTTCATCTTTATCAAGTTGTATCCCTTTTTCTTGTCTCCATACTTGCCAAGTCTTAGCTTGTCCAGAGTTTAACTCACATTTTGTACAATGCCATTTTAAATCTTTTAATACTTCCCAATCATGATATGATGTTGTCTTTTCTTTGAATGGATTAATCATTATTTATATTCCTCATATATTTTTTTTCATTTAATAAATCTTGGAGTTCACTATAAAAATCTAGCATTAGATTTTCAGATAAATCCATATATTTTTGTATATCATTGAAACTATTAAAGTTATATGCATTTTCGCCATGAGATATAGAGTTTCTTTTATTAACTAAATCATTTAACTCTTGTTTATAGCTTTCAAATTTTTCTATTCTTATATCTATTTTAATTGCTATTTCTATCAATACTTTATATGCAAGATTTGATTTTGTATCTATTTTCTCTCCGAAACTAACTTTATTATTAAAATTATTATATAAACTATTTAAATGTTTTTTTCTTTTCTCAAATTGAGTTGAGGAGTCCAAACTTTGTAAAGTTTGTTCATAAGCTGTTGTTAAATATATATTACTATATTTATCACAAGATAACTCTAAATTATTTAAATATTTAAATATAAGCTTTAAAGATGAAATTACAAAGCCTTCCCAATGTGCATAAATTGTAGGAAAAATACTTTTTAAAAAGATTTTCAACTCATCTCCTGATAAATGTTTAGAAATTAATTCTAGTTTTTTAAATTCATCTAATCGCCAATCTATATCAGCTTGTATTTCATCAAAAAGTTGTTCAATCATTTAAAATTTCTTCTACTCTTTTCATTTTTTTTCTAAGTCTATCTTTTTGACTTGTTTTATCTCCAGCAAATTTTTTAAAGTCTGCATCCTCTAAAATCTTATTTTTAATATCCATAAACCGAGTATCTTTAAGAGTTATATCAAGAGATAAAAGTTTAAAAATCACAATCATTACTGTTTCATAAACACTTGCTGAGAATCTTCCTTTTAAACTTTTAAATGGTTTTGTAATATTATTATCATGTAAAAAATCTATTATTTTCATAAAATCTTTTCTTTCACTTTCTATGTTAAATGTAAATTTTTTTGAATTTACATCATCCATAAAAGATGTAAGATATTGTTTTATATCTTTAGCTATATATAATTCTTGATAATTAGTTTTAACAGCAAAATATCTTAATATCATCTCTTCTAACAACATTTGTTCTTCTTGTTTTTCAGAAGGTTGAACAACTTTAATAAATTTTTTATTTTCTGCTAATTCATGTAATAATGTATTAAACTCACCTGTAAAGACACAATTCCTTATCTCTTGTTCGGTAAGTGGACTTGAACTAGTATTAAGTCTATTAAAAAGTTCATATCTCATATCAAAATTACTATCCCATCTTAAAATCTCAACTCTACAAACTGCTCTTTTAATGGTTAATTTTAACTTAGTGGATAAATGATTAATATCTATATCTTTTAAAGAATTATTAGTTAATTCAGTTTCTCCTAATTTAAAATAGTTTTTTTGATTATAATCACTTTTTAATAACCCAAAAAAAGACAATATTGTTGAAATTCTTTGTAATCCGTCAACAAGTTCCCATTTTCCAAAATCATCTTCAGCAACAAATATAGGTGGTACAGGTATTCCTAATAATATAGATTCTATAAATCTTGTTTTTTGATTATTATCCCACCTATACGACCTTTGATAATCTGGTGAAATAATAATATCACCATCTTCATACAAATTCATAATCTCACCAAAAGACATATCTAATCTATCAGTTTTCAATCCACTTCTTAACTCTAAAATTTTATCTTCTATTTTTATTGCATCCAACATCAAAACTCCTTTTTAAATACATAAATATACTCATGTTTAAATATATAATAGTCACTATTCAAAGCCCTATATCTCCAAATACCACCGACTCCTAATTTCCCACGATTGCCCTCAATATTTTTGATAATAGTACCCTTTAGCTTTACTTTAAAGTTTCTTTTTATCATATCCATACAGTAAAAGCCTAGTGGTATTACTTCACTATTTTTATATACATCACCAATAACTACTGCAAAATATCTATTTTTATCTAAATATTTTAGACTATTTTCACAAATAATTTTAAACTTTTTTACAAATTCATTAATATTATCAATTTGAGATAAATCATTTTTATCTTCTGTAAATTTGACTATATCCATATATGGTGGGTGCATAAGTACGAATTGTACATTATTTGATTTAAATTTTTGGTTAGCATAGTCTATATTTTTATCTACCTCTGCAGTATTTAGTGAGTTACAATGATTTATATGAAAATTTTCTTTATAACTCCCATCACTCATAGAGTCATTTACATACTCTATCATTTTTGGATTTATATCAAAGCCTATATATCTACGGTTAAGCTTTTCACATTCAAAAAGTGTAGTCCCACTTCCCATAAATGGCTCTAAAACTATTTCATTTTCTTTTGTATATCTTCTAATTAATTGGTTTGGAACTTGTGGTATAAAATTACCATGATAAATATTTTTGTGTTTACCACTCTTGTCTCTTTTGTCTATTATCCAAAGAGAATCTGTATTTATATCAGATTCTTTCCAGTTTTCCATATTTAAGTCGTTATCTTTCAATACTATAATCCTCATCATCTTCAAGAGGTGTAGATAAATCAACTTTAGCTATATAGTCCAACTCTTTATCACTCCAAAGTTCATATTCATTTTTTTTATTTAAATCTGATAACTCTTTTATCTTTGCTACATTATCAGGTAGTAGTTTTAAAAAGTTTAAAATACTATCTAAGTAATCATCTTTAATCTCTAGTTGTATAGTTTTCATTTAATACTCTCTCCATTCAAATTTTCCAAATGCAACTTATAATTCTTCTTAGCAATCTCTTTAGAAGTATTAGCATAACAATAGTTACACTCATGAGGGCAAGTATTATAAGCTCCTATATCTTTACTCATCACACACCCACAATCTTCTCTTTGCCCTTTATCCTTGAGCTTTCTCTTTTTAATTACTTTACCATCACTAAATAAATCAGCTTGTTCTATTTTAACACCCAAAAAATCCATTAAGGCTTTATCATTACTAAAAAGGTCTATCATCAAATCATCATCAATACACTTATTATGTATTATATCATACTTATCAAGCTCTATCTTTTCGCTACAAGTCCCAAGTGTTAAACCCCAATCTTTATTAATCTCATAAAGCCCTTTTGCAAACTCATTCATAAGCTTAGGAGTCCACTCTATATAGTTTACTTGCTCTTTTTTAAGATTATTTTTGACTTTTTTATATATTTCAATATCTACAAATGAAAATACTAATTTTTGAGTATAATCTTTAAGTTGGTCGCCTATATTTTTAACTCTTTTCAATAATTCATCTATATCAATATCATCTGTTAAAATAAGTGGGTCAAATCTCCAAACTACTCTTTTTTTACCTATCTTATTTGAGAGTTCTTGAAATGTTTTTATTCTGCTTTGCACACTTGATACTTTTGCTTCATACCCTTCTAAATCATAATCATTAAGAGAGTATTGAAAATAATAGTTAGGAATATTTTTATCTAAATAATCAAGATATTTAAACATAGGTTTTGGGTTTTTTGTCCAAAATACTACGGCTCTTGTATTTTTAAAGGATACATAAAGAGGTTTACCATTAAAAGGATTTATCCATTTGATATATCCTGCTTCCCATCTATTAATAAACCAATCACTATAAAATGTTGGAATATCTGTACTTCTACTAGCTGATATAATTATAGGTGCTTGTGCATCTATCTCTTCACCACTATCTATAACTATTTTCTCTTTTTCCATTGCATTACTTATTGTCCTCTTTTATCACAAATTGTTAATTTTTCATACTCAAACCCACTAATATTCCTATTCTCCTTATCAAAATTAATACCAACTAAATATATATCTTTACCCTCATTTAAATATTTTTGGGCATAATTTTTCTCTTTGATTTGAGCAAGTGCATTCTCATTACCAACTTTAAATTCTATAATATAGATATAATTATCTATTTTAATAGTTAAATCAATTCGCCCTTTATTTGTTACATCTTCACCAATAATATCAAGCCCTAAAGATTGTAGATAGACATAAACAACACTTGCATAAAAGCCTTCATAATTTGCAATTTTATTTTTACGATAATTATCATTTGGGATTGAGGCAAATACTGAGACAAGAGATGTTTTAAAAAGTTCTAAATCATTATCTATAAGTCCATCATAAAGATTATCTTGAAATTTGAATTTTTCACTATGTTGATGTGTTAAGAAATCTATTAATATATCATTAAGTGAGTTTTTAACCTCCATATTTGGAAGCTTTAGTTTATATTCTATACCACCTCTTCGTTTTTCTATCATTTTATCAATAGTTAAATATCCAGCTTGATATAGGATTACCTCTAAGTTCATATTTTCTATATCAAAGCTTTCTATTATCTGTTTCCCTACTATTAAATTAGAAAGTTTTGGTAAAAAATAACTGTTTTTTTCTATAAGCTTAATCAAAAATGTAGGTGTACCTGAAGTAAACCAGTAGTTATCAAATAAAAAATCATTTTTGATAAATTTCAATAGGTCAAAAGGGTTATAAACATCATCTTTTAAAAAGTTATAACCATTATACCAATTTTTTACTTTTTCTAAATCTACACCATTCAGATATGGTAAAAACTCATTTTCAATATTTTTTTGAGTATAGCCACAGATATTTCCAAACTTTGGAACAAGGCTAATATCTTCTAACATATTAAGCCCACTAAATATAGAAGCTTTAGAAAATTTGCTAACTCCCGTTAAAAATACAAATTTAATATAAGCATCAGCCCCTTTCATAACCGAGTACATCCCTTTGATAAACTCTCTATTTAGCTTAGATTGTTTAAGATTATCAATAGTATCTAATATAGGTCTATCATATTCATCTATTAAAATTACTACTTTTTGATTGTATTTCTTATAACTTTTTTCTATAAGTTCTAAAAAACACATTGATAGATTTTCATCTCTTTTACACTTTATACCTAATCTATCTTGGTTATCTTCTAAGCTATGTAAAGCTACTTTTTCAAGATTATTACTTGTTTGTAAATTACCGTCCCAACTAATCTTTATTACTGGATAAGTGGTTTTCCAATCCCATTTTTCATAGATATAAAGCCCTTTAAATAGCTCTTTTTTACCCTCAAAGATATTATGCAAGGTATCTAAAAATAGAGATTTACCAAATCTTCGTGGACGAGATAAAAAAGTGTATTTATAGTTTTCTATAAGTTCTAAAGCCTCTTCTGTTTTGTCTATATAGATATAATTATCTTCTCTTATATTGCTAAATGTCTGTATTCCTATTGGTAGTTTTTTTAGTTTCATTATTCTCTCTCTTTTATTATCATCTCTATAATCTCATTTTTAACAAAAACTAAATTTCTATAAATATCTTTTAAATCTTCTATCTTTGTGCTATCAAAATTGGCACTTACAAAATATTGATATTTATTTTCTCCTAATTTTTCTAAAATTACAAAGTTCCAAATCGCCCCTACGATATAAGCACCTCTAATAGATTTTTGATTATTAAGTTCTACAGCAGAGATAAGTTCTGCTAAAAGTTGTGGTTCAGGATAAGCATTGATTTGACCTTTTTTAAACTCTTGAATAAAGAAATATGGTTTTTTACTTCTTATTAACCCTTTAGAAACTACAAAATCTGTGGTTCCACTAAATATAAATTCATCTGTTTCGTATCTAAGTTGAAGCTCATAAAAGTCTCTAAATTTATTATCAAAAGATTTAAATTTAACTTTATTTAAAATTGGAATAATAACATTTACTTTTAAATCCTCTTCATTATAATCATATATTAAATCTTTATTTTCTAAAATTAGTTGATGAAAAAATTCTTCTAATTCTTGAGATATTTTTATATTATTAGTAAACCATTTTTCAAACTTATCTCTATTTAGTTCTCTTTGAATATCAACTAAATTATATAAATCATTTTTACTAATTTTACTAAAACTATAAATCGGCACACCATCATAATTTTTACCTTCAAGATGATTTACTTTTTGTTGTAACTCTTTAATTTCCTGTAATAGTTTTAACTCTATCTCCTCAGTCATTATAATACTCCTTAGATTTTCAGAAAATTATCCAATATCTCATGACCAAATTCACTCATAATTGATTCAGGATGAAACTGTACTCCATAAATATTTTTATCTTTAATCTCAAGAGCCATAATCTCATTATCGTCTTGACTGTATGCTGTAATTTCTATTTGATTTGGAAGATTATCTTGATTTACACTTAAGGAGTGATATCTTGTGGCTCTAAATTCATTTGGAATATCTTTAAAAATAATTGAATCTTTATTAAGTTTTATCTGAGAAGTTTTACCATGCATCATATTTTTTGCTCTTATCACCTCTGCTCCAAATGCTTGTGCAATACTTTGATGACCAAGGCATATTCCAAATATCGGCAAAGTGTCTGAGAACTCTTTTATTACATCTAGCGTGACTCCTGCTTCATCTGGAGTTGATGGTCCAGGAGAAAGTATTATTTTTGATGGATTAAGAGCTTTTATCTCATCTATTGTAAGCTCATCATTTCTAATAACTTTTAAATCTGCACCTAATTCTCTACAATATTGAACTACATTATATGTAAAACTATCATAATTATCTATCATTAAAACCAAAATAATATCCTTTTGTCTTTCTTTAATGATATAATTATAACTCAATAAGATTAATTTTGTAGCATTCCCTTTAAGATAATCTTACCATCTTCTACTCCAGGTTGATTATATGTATTTACATCAAGAAGTATTCCAACCGAACTAGTTAATAGTTCATAATAATATATAAGTTCTCCAATATGTAACTCATCAATATGGGGAAGTGTTATTACATCAAGAGGTATTTTAATCTCTTTTAGCGATTGAAGTGTTGCTTTTGCCTGTTTATTAATAAGGGTATTAAAAGCAACTCCATTAACAATATCTAACTCCTCTAAGTATTTTAATGAAATATTTGGAATATCAAGTTTTAGTTTAAAGTCATCAACCATAATAAAGGTTACACTTTTGTTTCTTATCCCCTCTACAATTAATTGTAAAAATGAATGTTGATCTTTTGGACCAATAAGTCCAATAGGGGTTAATCCCACATTTAAGCTTGAATGATTCTGTTTTTTTCCTAAAGACTCTCCCCAAAGTTGTACATACCATTCACAAAAATATTTTAAAGACTCCGAATATGTAAAAATTGTATTAATATTATATGTATTATAATTATTTGCTATATGTGTAGCTTTTTTTAATAAAATATTTTTAATATATCCATCATTAAAAAAACTAACCTCCATCCGTTTTGCACCCTCTAAAATATTTTTTATATCAATACCAACTAAAGCAAGTGGTACTAATCCAATATTAGAAAGAACTGAAAATCTTCCTCCAACATTTTTAGGGATAAACATAGATTTTGAACCTATAGATTTTGCAAATTTATGCAGTTTAGACTTTTTTTCTGTAATAAAACTAAAATATTTACTATCTTGATTTAATAGACTATAAATATATTTAAAGATAGAGATTGTTTCAATTGTATTCCCTGATTTACTAACCATAAGAAAATGACTATTTTTAATATCAATATGTTTAATTAAATCTTGTAATTCAGATGGGTCTGTACTTTCAAGAAAATACATCTTTCTTTTTAATTCTTTTGAAGATACTAAAAATTTATAAATTGCTCTTGTTCCTAAAGAGCTTCCACCAATTCCAATAACTATTATATTTTTAATATCAGGATACTCTTTATCAAAATTTTCTACAAACTTATTTAACTTATTTAACTTTTGAGATGGTAAATTATAATAACCAACACTATCTCTCTCTGCTAATATTTTTCTAAAAAGAGATTTATGAATATCTATATCAAAGTACAAATCATTTTTCATTATATTAAACCTTTGGCTTGTTCTATAAGTTGATTTATTTTCTTTTCATACAAAGTTGCATATTCTTGAGTAGTTGCTTCAAATCTTGTAACTAAAACAGGTGTTGTATTACTTGCTCTTACCAATCCCCAACCATTTTCAAAAATCACTCTAACTCCATCAACTGTAATAAGCTCTTTTATTTTTGGAAAATCACTAGGTAAATCATTTAATAGTTCAATAAATTTATCTACTACAGCAAATTTATCATCTTCGCTAACCTTTACTTTAATCTCCTCTGTAGAAAATAGTTTGGGTAAAGATTCCACTTCTAAATCTAAATCCATCCCATTATAAATTAACTCCAATACCCTTAGAGTTGCATATAGTGCATCATCAAATCCAAAATATCTATCATTAAAAAATATATGTCCACTAACCTCTGCTGCTAAAGAAGCATTTAGTTCTTTGATTTTCATTTTAAGATTACTATGACCTGTTTTATACATTACAGCTTTACCAATACGGTTAAGTTCATCATACATAACTTGTGAACACTTTACCTCACCAATAACGGTTGGATTTTCTATAGCTTTAGCAAGTAATATAGCTAAAATATCACCTTTAATATTATATTTTTTAGTTAATACGGCTATTCTATCAGCATCTCCATCATAAGCAAATCCTATATCAAATTCTCCTTTTAAAGCCTCTTTAATATCAACTAAATTCTCTTCTACACTAGGATCAGGATGATGATTTGGAAAGGTTCCATCTGGAGTTGCATAAATAGCACTATAGTTTAAGTTTAATCTATCAAATATCTCTGTAATTGCAGTATCAGCCACACCATTACCACAATCTATAATTATTTTTTTATCTAAATTTTTTAAGTGGCTAAACTCTTTAACTAAATAATCTATATATCCACTTGTGACATCAATATTTTCAGATTTTATATTATCTTCTATAGTTATCTTAGAGTCTAAAATATTATCACCTAAAGAGTATATCTCATCACCAAAAAAAGGTTTTTTATCTATTGTAATTTTAAATCCATTATATTCACTTGGATTATGAGAACCTGTAATCATAATGGAAGCAAAAGGGGTTACATGAAGATAATCTACATCATAAGATTGATAGTTTCCAAAATAATTTATAGGAGTGGCAACCATCCCCATATCCAAAACACTACAACCAGCTTTATTAAGTCCACTTGTTAAATAATCTCTTAAAATTGGCGAATGACTTCTTGCATCATATCCAATTGAAACAAAGAGCTTATCTGTACTTTTATATCGTTTTAAAATCTCTTTTCCCAAAAAAAATCCTATTAATTTTACAGATTTTTCATTTAATTCTTTTTCAAAAATACCTCTTATATCATATTCTCTAAATATATTTTTTGTCATAAAATGTCCTAATTCTTTGATTAAACTTCTTTCAAAACTAGATTCTGAATTAAATTCAGAATGACAAACAATCATTTCAGAATGACAAACAATCATTTCAGAATGACAAACAACCGTCATTCCGTGCTTGACACGGAATCTAAAAATAAATTTTGAAAGAAATCTATTTATATTTTATATCTTTACTGTTACTTGTCCAATTTCTTGGTATCTTTCATAATATTTTTCTACAAAAGATCTAACAACCTCATTTTTAGGTAAATAAACACCATTATATTTAAAAGCATAATCACTCAGATATATATTTGCATCTTTTTTATCTATATAATGATGTACCAATTTCATATAAGCTTTGGTATATAATTTTCTCATTTTTTTATACTGAGAATAGTCTATCTCTATTGTTTTAGTAAATTTGATAACTTTACTTTGGAACAGAATATCAAGGTGCATAAGTCCTTCACAATAATATGGTTGAACCTCTCCAACCTCTCTCCATGCCATTAATCCAACAGCACGAGTAACTATATCATTAATAATATGCTCTCTAAGAGGTTTTTTATCATTAGCAAAAAATGCCATCAAACCTCCTACTGTAGCTTTAAATTCCTCTATATTTTTAAATTGACCACTTTTATTCATTGATGTTTCTGTTGTATTATCTATCCATAAAATATGCCCAAACTCATGACCAATTGTTGTAATATCATAAATTTTATGCCATAAACTTGTTTCTCTTGATATAAAATCTTTTTGATTTAAAATAAACTCTTTCTCAAAAAATTCAACACTTAATTTCATTGTTGGTTTTGCTTTTTTAGATTCAAGTACAAAATCACTATATGCAAAAATCTTTTTCCCAAGTTTTGATGATACAGATTCATCATTAGGAACAACCTGTGCTGAAAACAAACCATTAAATTCAGCACCATAAAAGAACATTGGTCTTCCTATATATAGCTGAACTTTATCCACTTGAATAATATTATTTTCTATAATCTTAAGAGCATCTTCTCCTATATTTTCTGCCATAGATAATGCAAATTTTTTAATATTATCTTTTGTATTAGAGTTGCTATTTAAAGATGGATTAATAATTCTTAAATCCCACTCAAGAGCTACTGCTTTTCTGTAATGATCTTCATAATATTCCAATGGATGACCCAATTGAATAGGAGAAGTTATTGCCATCCAGCACTCATCTACTTTTGCCCAATATTCTATTAGCTCATCTTTATTTATATGGTTAAAAGCATTTTTTATTGCTAATAGATAATTAATCCACTGCTCTTTTTGATTAAATACAGTGTCCACCTTTTCGCTTAAAGAATCAATGACCACATTTAGTGTATTTACAATATTATTAACCTCATCACTAAATGCTTCTTTATATGAAACACTTTTATAATTGCCCATATGGTCTTTTATCAGTACAGAATAACATCTATCACCTACATCATTATACTGATTTAAATCCAACAAAGAATCATCTTGAAGTTTTTGAAAAATTTTCTCTTCGTCTCCATTAAATAATTGAAATAGCTCTCTATTTACACCATTAATAATATGAGAAGTCCATGAACTTTGCCATCCACTCATAGCAATTCCCACAGCATGAACTCCTTGGATAATTGTCCAATAAAACTCATTTAACAAAGATTTTTCTCTCATCCATATCATAAAATTTTCAAACTTATTTATATAAAATCTACTAACAAATAGATAGGCTTGTTCTTTTTTATGAAATTTTTCATCTTCTGTAAGATTTAATTTTTTAAGAGCCTCACTTAATGAATCTTCTCGTAAACCTATAACTCTATTTAGTGCCACAAGGATATTTTCTTTGTTCTCTTTTAAACCTACTATCTTTAAGAAATCATTAACTAAGAGTTGTGCCTCTTTATGTGAAGAGTTTAAAATATTATAATAGCTATTTAACAAAGATTGTCTTATCTGTAATTCATCATAAATTATCTGCAAGTCATTCATAAATTGTTGTTTCAATGTAAATCCTTTTTTAATAATTTTTTAACATTTTAATTATGGGTTTTGCTAAATTAAGTGCTTTTGCACGATGTGAAATATTTGATTTTATATCTTTATCAAGTTCTGCAAGTGTGTTATTATATCCACTTGGAATAAAAATTGGGTCATATCCAAAACCATTTTTACCTTTTGGAGTATTTATAACATCTCCATGCATCCAGCCATGAACACAATATTCACCATATTTTGAAACAATGGCAATGGCACAAGTATAAAATGCATCAGTTTTATTAATATTTAAATTATTTATTTTATCAATAACCATAATAATATTATCTTTATCAGTTGCATTTACACCTGCATATCTAGCACTATAAATCCCTGGTTCATCATTAAGAATAGGCAAACTTATACCACTATCATCTGATACTACAATATAATCTTCACCATTTAATTTATCATATATTGCTTTGGCTTTTAAAATGGCATTTCCAGCAAATGTATCTTCTGTTTCCTCTATCTCAAACTCATCAATAATATCACTATAAACTATTATTTTCTCTTCACATAGCTCTTGAAACTCTTTAAGCTTCCCTCTGTTTGATGTTGCTAATACTATTGTCATTATTTTTACCTTTTTGCTTAGTATTTACCTATTTTTACTACAATATAATTTATAAAAATTTTATCTAAATAAAGGTATAAAAATGTTTAAACAGATACTTCCTCTAAGTTCTATTATAGCTCTTAGATTTTTTGGTCTATTTATAGTGTTACCCGTTTTGTCAATATATGCGTTAGAGATGCCAGATTCAACTCCATTCTTAGCAGGTTTGGTTGTTGGTGGATATGCTCTTACTCAAGCTATTTTTCAGGTTCCATTTGGAGTGTTAAGTGATAAGATAGGTAGAAAAAAGACACTTCTTTTTGGTTTATTAATCTTTATTGCTGGGTCTGTAATTTGTGCAATGAGCGATGATATATATATGTTGATGTTTGGTAGATTTCTTCAAGGTGCTGGTGCGATTGGTTCTGTGGTTTCTGCAATGATAGCAGATTTGGTAAAAGAGGAACAACGTGCTCATGCTATGGCAATTATGGGTGGAACTATTGCAATTAGTTTTGCAGTTGCTATGATTGTTGCCCCTATTGTAGGTGGGAATTATGGAATTGATAAACTATTTTGGCTAACTGCAATTTTATCTGTAATGGCAATTGCTATTTTGTTTACAAAAGTTCCCCAGCCTCCTAAAATTGTCCACTCCTATTCACAAGAAGAATCAAAAATGGCAGATATGTTTAAAGATAAATCATTAACTAGAATGTATGTTACATTCTTATTTCATTCCTCAATTATGACAATGGCATTTTTTATTATCCCTGTGGTGATGGTTGATACTTTAGAGAATGGTGGATTTGGATGGGATAAAACAGAACTTTGGAAAGTTTATCTTCCTGCAATGATATTTGGTCTTTTGGCAATGGGTCCAGCTGCTGTATTTGGTGAAAAATATGGAAAAGGTAGAGAGATATTTATAATCTCAATCATCTCAATCTTATTTGGATTTTTAGCAATGGGCTTTGGAGATACTCCATTTATATTTATAGTTGGAGTGATATTATTTTTTATTGGATTTAATATGTTTGAACCACTTCTCCAGAGTTTTGTAAGTAAGTTTGCAAAAGTTCATCAAAAAGGTGCAGCGTTAGGTGTGGCTAATACATTTGCGTATACTGGAATATTCTTTGGTGGAATCTTAGCGGGATATATTATGCAACATTATGATAGAGCAACTTTATCTTTGATTGTTGTTGCAATCTCAATATTATGGATTATTTGGGTTGCCTCAATGCCAAATCCAGCAAATCGTGCAAATATTTATCTTTCACTTGATATATTTGATAGAGATAAAATTACAGCTCTTAATTCTCATAAAGCAATTACTGAAACATATATTAATGAAACAGAACATATTGCAGTAATTAAATACGAAAAGGATATGATAGATGAAGATACTGTAAGAGGGTTATTGCTATAAAATTTTTTATAGCTATATTCTACTTTAAGCACAAAATAACGATAATTTGTTATTCTTGTGCAGGACGAGAAATCTAAGTTTTAGACTTCATACAAAACTCATCTCGTCCAAGAAAAAGCTTAATTCATTGGGCATTGGGTTAAAGCCATCTCGTCCAAGAAAAAGTTTTTTATAAATTCTATCCTCTTTTTGTTGTGTATTGCTGATATAGAATCACTTATTATTTACTCCAATTTTTAATATAATTTTTTGCTTTTTCATCAAGCATTTTCATTCTATCTTTACCTTTTGGTATAGTTTTTCTTAAATTTTTCATCTCTTTTAAAAAATCATTAATTCCATCAGGGATAAGATTTTGTAGATATATTCTTAGGTGTTTTGCCATAGCAGGAGATGCTCCAGATGTAGAAATAGCTATAGTTAAATCATCTTTTTTTACATAAGAAGGAAATATAAAATCACAGTAATCTACTGAATCAACAGAGTTACAAAGACAGTTATATTTTTTTGATTCTTGAAAAATTTCTGCTTGAAGAGGAATATCATCAACAGCAACTATAACAATTGCAAAATCTTTAATATCACCAACTTTATACTCTCGTTGTTCATAAACTAAACTATTTTCAGAAATATCATTTAGCATCTTATCGGATAATTCAAGTGCCACTACTGTTATATCTTTTGTAAAATCCAACAGATGCTCAAGTTTTTCATGGGCAATATACCCACCACCAACAATTAAGATTTTTTTATTATCAAGTTTTAGAAAGGCTGGGAAATAACTCATTAAATATCTTCTCTCATATTTTTATTAGTATAATAACATATTAGCAAAATTATAAACTTAATCTATATCAACACATATTAATTTAAAATAGATTACAATGGTAAAATCAAATAAATAATAAGAAGAATTAATAATATGACAAATATAAAAGATGAGATATTATCAAGAATACAAAAGAAATTTCCACTAGTTCCAAAACCATTTAAGGTTATTGCAGATGAGTTAGAGATAACCGAAAATGAAGTTTTAGATATTTTACAAGAAGAGAAGAAAAAAGGTATTATACGCCAAACATCAGCTATATTTGATACCAAAAGATTAGGATATAAATCTTCTCTTGTAGCATTTAAAATTGCAGAAGATAAAATTGATAAAGCTGTTGAGATTATTAACTCTCACCCAGGGGTTTCACATAACTATGAGAGAAATCATGATTTTAATATTTGGTTTACAATGGCAATTGACCCAAAGTCTAAACTTGGACTAGATAAAACTATTGAGATTTTAGCATTAGAAACCAAAGCAGATGATTACATAATGTTACCAACTCTAAAACTTTTTAAAATAAATGTAAAATTAAATACAACAGGTAAAGATGAAAAGAAAGAGAAGGTTAAAAAGGTAAAACATAAAGATATAGAGCTTACACCACTTCATTATGCCGTGATAAAAAATGCACAATATGATATAGAGATGATTAGTGAGCCATTTGCTCAGCTTATAAAAAAAATTGATATAGATTATGATACTCTCTTTAAAATTCTGCTAGAATTACAAGAAGTAGGAGTTATGAGACGATTTGCATCGATACTAAATCATAGAAAAGCAGGATTTAATGCTAATGCTATGGTTGTATGGGATGTTGATGAAAAAGATGGTGAAGCTATTGGAGAAAGAGCCGCTTCATTTAGTGCTGTAAGCCACTGTTATCTACGTCCAAAATATGAAAATTGGTCATATAATCTATTTACTATGGTTCATGGTAAGACAACAGATGAGACAAATGCAATTATTGATGAGATGTCAAAAGAGATTCCATCAAAAAGTCATAGACCTTTGTATTCATCGCGAGAGTTTAAAAAAGTTCGTATTGAGTACTTTACCCCTGCTTTTGAAAAGTGGGAAAACAGATATATAAAAATAGGAGAGTAGAGATTTTCAGCTTAACTGGGTGAATCTCAATAATTTATCATTCTGAACTTGGCATTTTTCATAAATAGTGTACAGTTTACGAGACCTTGAATCAAGTTCAAGGTGACGAAAATTCGTTATTTTGTGCTTGACACGGAATCTCTGAAATCAAGAGTATCTACTACTTTTAATAGTCTAGGAAGGATGCCCTAAACTTAACCACTTTGTCATTTTGAACTTGATTCAGAATCTAGTTCTACAAGAAGTCCATCAAAACTTATAATAACTCTATCAACTCAACAACTTATTAGCACTTTTTTATTAGAATAAGATATTAATTTACAACCCTAAGGATTAGCATTGAAATACACTATACCAAAAGAAGAGATAAACGAAGTTTTAGCATCTCATAAATTATCACAAAAAGATTATAAACATATATTAGAGATACTCAAAAGAGAACCAAATATGGTAGAGGTGGGGATATTCTCTGCTATGTGGAGTGAGCATTGTTCATATAAATCAAGTAAAAAATATCTTAATGGTTTTCCAACCAAAGCCCCATGGGTTATTCAAGGACCTGGAGAAAACGCTGGAGTAATTGATATTGGTGGAGATATGGCTGCTGTATTTAAGATGGAGAGTCATAACCACCCATCATTTATTGAGCCATTTCAAGGGGCTGCTACGGGTGTTGGTGGAATTTTAAGAGATATATTTACTATGGGGGCAAGACCTGTTGCCAATTTAAATGCTTTGAGATTTGGAGAGCTTATTGGAGATAGTGAGTCTAATAAGTATCAAAGACACTTAGTAAGAGGTGTAGTTGATGGGATTGGAAGTTATGGTAACTGTATGGGAGTCCCTACTATTGGTGGAGAGATGAGTTTTGATAGTAGCTATAATGGTAATATTTTAGTTAATGCTTTTTCACTAGGACTATGTAAAAAAGATGAGATATTTTTGGGAATTGCTGAGGGTATTGGAAATCCTGTAATCTATGTAGGAAGTAAAACAGGTAGAGATGGACTTGGTGGGGCTGTGATGAGTAGTGATAGCTTTACAGAGGAGTCTAAATCACTTCGCCCCACAGTACAAGTAGGAGACCCATTTACAGAGAAGCTACTTTTAGAGGCTTGTTTAGAGCTATTTGAAAATGATTATATTATCGGTATCCAAGATATGGGAGCAGCAGGACTAACTTCCTCAGCATTTGAGATGGCAGGTAAGACTGGGGCAGGGCTTAAAATGGATTTGGATAAAGTCCCTGCTAGAGAAGAGAATATGACCCCTTATGACTTTATGCTAAGTGAGTCGCAAGAGAGAATGTTGATTTGTGCAAAAGAGGGTTGTGAGCAACAAATTATTGATATATTTAAAAAATGGGATTTAGATGTGGCTGTAATTGGTGAAGTTACAGATACTGGAAATATGGAGCTATTTTGGCACGGAGAGAAATGTGCTGATATGCCAATTGCACCAGTGAGTGAAGAAGCACCAATATTAGATAGACCAACTTCAAGACCAACTTACCTTGATAAGATTAATAATAAAGATATTAACTCTTATGAAAAAATAGATAATCAAGAGGCATTTGAGAGACTTATTAAATCAAGTGAAGTAGTGGATAAATCGTGGGTTTATAATCAATATGATTCAATGGTACAGACAAATACAATCAAAGCCCCAGGTACTCTTGATGCAAGTGTAATTCGTATCAAAGAAAACGGTAATGCTTTGGCTATGAGCAGTGATTGTAATCCAAGATATTGTTATATTAATCCATATATCGGTTCTGCATTAGCCGTGGTTGAGAGTGGTAGAAATGTAGCTATGAGTGGAGCAAGACCACTATCAATTACAGATTGTCTAAACTTTGGTAACCCAGAAAATCCAGAAGTTATGTGGCAATTTGCCCAAAGTGCCGAGGGTATAAAAGAGGCTTGTTTAGCCCTTAATACTCCTGTGGTTAGTGGAAATGTATCATTATATAATGAAACAAATGGAGTAAGCGTATTTCCAACTCCTGCGATTGCAATGGTTGGATTAAATGAAAATGCTCAAAATGTATTAGGTAGTAGCTTTACAAAAGAGGGTAATAATCTTCTATTAATAGGTTCTACAAAATCTAACTTTGGTGGTTCACTATATATCAAAGAACTTTTTGGTGAGACTGCTGGAAACTTAGGAGATGTAGATTATAAACAAGAGTTAGCACTTTGGGAGCTTGTGATTGAAGCAAATAAAAAATCTCTCTTAAAATCAGCAAAAGATTTAAGTAGTGGTGGATTAGCTATTACTTTGGCTAAAATGAGTGCCACTTCAAATATTGGAGTTGAGGCTAATATTAAACTTAATGATAAGAGAGATATTTTTGATGAGTCTCAAAGTAGAGCAATTTTAGAAGTAACTGATGAGAATTTAGAAACTGTTATGAACATGGCAAAAAATTTAGGATTAGAGGTTCAAAATATTGCTGTGTTAGGTGGAGATATTTTAAAAATTAATGACATTAAAATAGAACTAAATGAGTTAAAAGATATTTATTTTAATAGATTTCAGAGAGTTATTGAGCAAGATTTGTAGGATAAGTATTGATTATTAAGGATAACTTTGTTTAACTTATTGTTAAATAACATACTAAAGGTAAACATAATGGATATTTCTAAACAAGAATATATTTCAAACTTAGCAACATTTTTGGTTGAAAATAAAAAAGTGATGTCTGGAGAAGAGTTAGCAACACATTTAAATAGAAATGGTTTTAGCACAGGATATGGTTCTAAGTATAAAGGTGGTCGTGGTACATATAAACTAATTAAAAGTGTTTGGAGTTCTTACGAACAAGTAGGAAAAACAAAAGAAGCATCTAATATTGCAACTGCATTTGTAAAACCAAATGGTGGTTATGCATATAAATAAAAACTTATTCTAACTCCCATCAATCTTTGGTGGGATAGAGATACAAGAATTATATTTATAAAATAATCTTCAAGTAAAAAAATCCATTTGAGTTTTGATATAATATAATTATAAAAGTTTTAAATTTTAGAGTGAAGAAAAGCTAATTTATAACCTAAAAATTTAAAAGATGTTCGTATTATCATTAAAGGTAAAAGATAAAATCTACCATTTTTTATAAGATATTTAATCTCTGAAATTACAAATTTTTTCCCTTGACCTTCAGCTTTGCCAAAATCATCTAATATCCATTTTTCTTGAGTATGAAACTTACCCATATCAAAATATCTTTTAAATTCTTGAGATAAACTATAACTATGAGAGTGATAAACTATTGCATCTGCTTGATATACTATTTTATATCCTTGTTGCAACATTTTGGATGCCACAAACATATCCTCACCAAAGATTATATCATCTTTAAAAAATCCAACCTCTTTTAATGTACTATATCTATAAGAGGCAAAAGAATTAGACAAAAAAGCAGTTTTGATTCCGTATTTAGTTTTATCTTTATACTCTCTGATATGACTTTGTTTTGGATAATTAAACTCTCGTAGATGTTTTCCAAAAATCCCCTCATTAATATGAGGAATTTGTCTACCACAAACTGCACCAACCTTTTTATCTTCAAAGGGTTTTAGAATATTCTTAATAGAATTTTTATTATAAATTATTGCATCTTGAGTCATATATATTAAATATTCAATATTTTCTTTATATTTCGCCCCAAGTGTTCTTGTTCCTCCATGTCTAAAATCTTCTTTTTTTATTTGTATATAATCTACTCCTAAATCTTTTGTAATATCTATAGTTTTATCAGTTGATGATGAGTCAATTACTAAAATATCAATATCTTCAATAATCAATTTTTGTAATAAATTCTTGATAGTAGATTCTGCATTTAAGGTTGGAATTATTAATAGAGTATTTTTCATTTTAAGCTTTATATTTTTAATAAAAGAGCTATATTTCTAATAAGACCTTGTTTAAAAAGTCTATACTTAATTATAAGACCTCTTTTTTCCCAAAATGATTTTGTTAAAATATTATGTAAAGCCTCTAGTGAATTAATAGTGTAAATATCTATTCTAACTTTATAACACTCTAAAAAAGCCTTTGCTTGATTTATATTTGGATGTAGTTTTTGTTGTAATAACTCTTTATTAAATAAAAATATGAAGATTTTTTTAAATATATAAATATAATTAAACTTAACTGCTCCAACTTCATTATTACTATGTTGTCTATAGCTAATAGTTTGTTCTTTAATTGTATAAATCATACCAAATTGAGTTGCCACAAGTGCCATCCACCAATCATGCATTATAGCATCATCGGCTATTGGCAAAGATATTTTTGCTAATTTTCTATTAATAATCATAGTGCAACCTGTAACTGTATTTTGCATCAAAAGCCTATTAAAACTGTGAAGATGTGGATTAATTTTACTATATTGAAAAAATGAATTATTTATAATATTTAAATTTTCATCCACAACTCTTAAATCACTATGAATTAATATTGGATTATTATAATTTAACTTAAGATTTTCAAGATATATCATCATCTCCATACTTTTTTGAACTTTATCCTCATCCCATACATCATCTTGGTCACAAAACATAAAATAATTACCATTACCATAATTTAAAGCATATTTTAAAAGCTCTTCAAAACTCTTTTTTGCCCCTAAGTTTTTACTTGATTCTAAAATTTCAATATTATATTTTTTTGCTATATTTAAACTATCATCGCTAGAATTATCATCTCTTAAAATAACTCTAAAATTTCTATATGATTGATTAAATATAGAATCTAATTGCTCTTTTAAATATTTTTCTCCATTATATGTGGCTATTAATATATCAACTCTATCTAACATTATCTATAAACTTTTCCATACGATTTAATCTATATTTGACAACTGATTCTTTAATCTCAATAATGGAAAAAAAGTTTGTTGTAACTACAAAATATACGCCATCATCTTGAATTTGAAAATAATCTACAGAAATTTTTCTTCCTAATTCTATATCAACTTCATCTTCAATACAATAGTTTTGAGGAATTTCTAAATAATCTAAAGGGTTAAGAGCTTTTTCATTATCAAAAATAAACTTTCCCTCATAAATCCGTTCAAGACTGGATAGTGTCCCATCCACTTTTAGTTTATCGCTAATTAGTTGCCCAAGGCTTCTGATATATGTCCCCTCACTAACTTCTGCTTCAAAGTGTACAAATGGATGAGAATAATTTAAAAGTTTTATAGAATAAATCATAGATGTAATTTGTTTTAAATTTACCTCTTTATTCTCCCTTGCTAAATCATATGCTCTTACTCCATTTATCTTTTTTGCACAATATTTTGGAGGATAATATGTTAGTGACCCTTGAAAACTTGAGATAACTTGTTGGATTAAATCTTCGTTAAATTCAGGAGTCTCAACTATACTATTAACTTTTTCAATATCAAACATTGGGGAGGTTGCCCCAAGCCAAAGAGTTGCTTTATATTTTTTTGGAGTTTTTTCTATATAATTAAAAAGTTTTGTATATTGTCCTGTTGAAACAATTAAACATCCAGTAGCAAAAGGGTCAAGTGTTCCAGAATATCCAACTTTTTTTGTATTATATTTTTTCTTCACATATCTCATATATCCATTTGATGAACGAAAAATTGGCTTATTTACTACAAATAATCTATTCATTCTTTTCTACTTTTTATCACTAGATTGATGTGTTACAAGTTTAGTATATACTCCTAAACTTATCATAAGTAGAGATACTCCAACAATAAGATATATTGCATTAACTATTTGTTCTGGCTTATTCATTGCAAATTTAAAGACTAACAGTAATGCTTCAATTGAAAGAGCAATAATAATACTTCCTAAAAATCTAACCATAGTTTTATGCACACTATGATCTTCATGATTATGCTCTTTTCCAATAACCTCCTCTTCAAAAAGGGTTTTAACCAAATCGAATATAGCAAGAGAAAGTGTCAATAATATGGTAGCAGAAAATATATCTTTAGCATCAATTAATAAAAGATTAAATCCATGAACAGAAAAAGCTTGTATAGCTTTCATAAATAATAACATTGCTACAATTCCAAGGGCAATTGCAAACATAGAATATGTAAATTTTGATACTAAAGAGAAAGTTTTATTTAAACTTGTTGCTTGACCAATATTAATTACAGATTCAAGAGACATATCCAAACATGCTACAAATTTAATATTATTATTTTCATCAAAAATTGGTTGAGAAACTGTTACGGTAAGATTTTTAGTAATTAAAGATGGATAAGGATCAGTAATTGTACATCTTTTCTCTTTCATTGCCCTATAATAATATGCTCTTGATGTTCTAAATGATCCCATATCTTCTTTTATAATATTGCCATCATTTAGATAAGTTGGTGAAAGTTGAACACCCTTGTCATCTAATAGATACACACCCTCACTATCTTTTAAATCACCTTGAATTTTACGCAGTCTATCCATAACTCTATCAGAAGAAACAGATGGAAGTTTATTCGGAAGATTTTTTGTAAAAAGATAACAAAAATATGCTCTTGCTTTTGTTCTAATATCAGAAAATTGACTAATGTCTCTTGTTTCAATCATTGTATACCCCACTATTTTATATAATAGAAGTTTACCTAAAAGATTTTAATAAAGTTAGTAAAATATGAATTTTGTAATTTTTTATTTTAAGTGGTGGCGCCAGACGGAATCGAACCGCCGACACAAGGATTTTCAATCCTTTGCTCTACCAACTGAGCTATGGAGCCACTTAGTATTTTAATAGGGTGTAATTATACCCTATTAAACTTAATATAAACTTTAATATATTTAAAAGTTTATATTTTTATAATCCAGCTTCTCGAATAGCTTCTGTAAGTGCATGAGCGATTAAAGGCTCAACAACTAATTTTAAGTTACCATCATTCATAATACCATCAAGAGAATATAAAGTTAATCCTATTCTATGATCTGTAAGACGATTTTGAGGATAATTATAAGTTCTTATCTTTTCTGATCTATCACCTGTTCCAACTTGAAGTTTTCTTTGGGCTGATGTTTCATCTAACTGTTCTTGTAACTGAGCTTCATAAACTCTAGCTTTAAGAACTTTCATCGCTTTATCTCTATTCTTATGTTGAGACTTTTCATCTTGAATAGCAACAACAATACCTGTTGGGACATGAGTAAGTCTTACTGCTGAATCTGTTGTATTTACAGATTGTCCACCACATCCACTAGAGCGATAAACATCCATTTTTACCTCATTTGGCTTTATATTAACCTCAACATCATCAACTTCTGGTATTACAGCTACAGTAATTGCCGAAGTGTGAACCCGTCCTTGTGTTTCTGTATCTGGAACTCTTTGAACTCTATGAGTTCCTGCTTCATATTTGAGTTGAGAATATACACCCTCACCCTTAATTTGAGCAATCATCTCTTTATATCCACCAGATGTTCCATCATTAGAGCTAACAATTTCAACTTTCCAGCCCATAATATCAGCATATCGCATATACATTTTAAAAATATCTGATACAAATAAAGCACTTTCATCACCACCAGCTCCTGCACGAAGTTCTAAAAAGATATTTTTATCATCATTTTTATCTGTTGGAATCATTAATACTTTAATCTCATCTTCAAGTTTTGGTAAAAGAGGTTCTAATTCACTAAGTTCCTCTTTAGCCAAATCACCAAGTTCTTCATCTTTTAGCAACTCTTTATTTTCAATAATACAATCATAAGTTTCTATATACTCATTTGCTTTTTCTACAAGACTTGATAATGAAGATTGCTCTTTTCCAAGGTCAGTCATTCTTTTTATATCAGAAGCAATATCAGGAGCACTTAAAAGTTTGTTAATTTCGTTATATCTATCAATAAATGGTTGAAGTTTTTCTTTGAACATATTAGTTCTTTATATTGGGATTTTGTAGGGTGTGTATTAAAACTGCTTATGCAGCTTCAATACTATTTACACTTTTATGAAGGCGGCTAACTTTTCTAGCAACTGTTCCTTTTTTCATAATACCTTTAGATACATATTTATGTAACTCTTGATTAGCTATTTTAAATGCTACTTCTGCTGCTGTTTTATCAGATGCTTCTACTGCCTCTACTACTGCTTTTGTAATATTTTTAATTCTTGTTCTGTAGTATCTATTTCTTTCTGTTCTTACTGCTGTTTGTAAGATTCTTTTTTTTGCTGATTTGTTATTTGCCATAACTATATTTTCCTTAAAATGTAATATTCTTTACTATATGTTATATAGTAAATTTTAGTGCAATATTATATCTAAAGGGATATTAAAATATTATTAAATAGAAATAAACTTTATTAACTATTGGATTCCCAGTCAAGCTGAGAATGACAAAAGAAGCTGAGAATGACAAAAGAAGCTGAGAATGACAAAAGAAGTTGAGAATGACAAAGGAAGCTGAGAATGACAAAGGAAGTTGAGAATGAGAAAATTTTTGTCATTGCGTACTTGATACGCAATCTCAAATTAGTTTAACAAAAAGCCTTTCTATCTCATAAAGTTCATATCTAAGATATTTAAAATATTCTGATAATTTCATATCCATCAACTTAAACATCTCTTCAAGAACTCTTGCAGACTCTTGTGAGCGAGAAAAATTAGCAATAATAATATCATTTATATTTTCTCTTTGAAGTTCGCTTTTAATAGTTGTTTTTTGAATATCACCCAAAATATCACGATTTATAATTCTATCTTGATTGTAGGCTTTTTGAATGGAGTGTCTTGCTTTTTTTAATTTTGAAGTGAGGGATTTATCATCATAGATATATCTACATATATCCTCAACAACTCTTATCCCCTCTTTTAATCTATTAAGATTGGCGTCAATTAAACGCTCAATCTTTTTTTCTTGCTTCTTAATCGTCACTTCCTAGACCTAAAAGAGCTAACATTGCTGTAAACATATTAAGAAAATCTAAATATAAAGATACTGCTGCATCAACTTCTGAATCATAAGCACCATTTGCAATATTTTGTGTATCATAAATTGTAAACAGACCAAATAATAAAAGTACAACGGCACTAATTATCACATGCATTATAGGACTTTGAAGTATAAACATATTAATTAAAGATAATACAATTACAACAATTAGTGTAATAAATAGAGGTTTACCCCAGTTTGAAAAATCCTCTTTTGAGTTAATCGCAAACATACTCAATGCTCCAAATAAAACAGAAGTTCCTAAAAATGCATTACCAATAATACCACCATTACCAGTTCCAATAAATACATTTAATAATGGGACTAAAGACACACCTGTCATAAATGTAAATAAAAATAACATACCTAAATTAAGTGCTGGTTTACCTCTTGTCATATTAAATCCAACAAATAAAATTAATAATTCAACACCAAAAATAAGTAATTTAAAAGTTTGAATAGTCTCTGCAAAAGGCATTGTTAAAAATGCACCCAGTGCTGCTGCTATCATACTAAGACCTAATAACTGATATGTTCTTTTCATAAATGCTACAGAAACCGTATCTCTACTTGCTTCTACATCTACAAATGTATCATTATTCATTGTTGTTATATTACCATTTTTTTTAAAATCTATACTCATTTTTTTCCTTCTTTTATTTAAAATTAATATAAAATTATATCATTTAAAGTTTAATAAAAAATATTTATATGTGTAAAGTTGTGAATAAATCATATTTATTCTTATTTATTCTTATTTTTTTACTCACTCTTAATTAGAATTCTTATATAATATTATGGACAAATTTTAATTTCTAAAAGGAAAGGTATGAGTAATAGAAGAGACTTTATGGGTTATGCTCTTGGTGGTTTTACAGCTATCATTGGTGGTATTCCAGCATTGTATGCTATGAAGAGATCATGGGATCCACTTCCAAGTGTAAAGGCTGCAGGTTTTACAAGTATTGATGTAAGTGGTGCTGTAGAAAATGAACTTACAGTTGAAAAGTGGAGAGGTAAACCAATCTTTGTACTTAAAAAATCGAAAGATATGAAAGCAGATGATAGAGATGTTGTTATTGGTAGTGATAGATTTCATGTATCTATTGGTCTTTGTACGCACCTAGGGTGTATTCCTGCTTATGTATCAGATGAACATAAATTTAAATGTGCATGTCATGGTGGTGAATTTGATGCTTCAGGTCATCAAACATTTGGACCTCCTCCTAGTCCACTAGAGATACCTCCATTTAAAATTGATGGTACTACTATAGTATTAGGTGAAGAGGGTCCTGAGTTTAAGAAAATGAAAGAAGCTGGATTAACAGTATAAAAGAGGAGCAATAATGGCACATTTTGAAAAAGCGAATAGTGTAGGTGAGTGGTTTGATCAGCGACTTGCAATAAATACACTAAAAAGAGTTTTGGCATTCGAATATTGGATTCCAAAAAATATCAATTTCCTTTGGGCAATGGGTATGGTTTTAGCAGCGACATTTGGTATGCTAGTAGTTAGTGGTATATTCTTATTAATGTATTATCAACCAAATGTAGATTTAGCATTTGATAGTGTAAATTATACTATAATGACAGAAGTTGGTTACGGTTGGTTATGGAGACATATTCATGGTGTAGGTGCATCAGTAGTATTTTTGATTATCTATATTCATATGTTTACAGGTATATATTACGGTTCTTATAAAAAAGGTCGTGAACTAATTTGGTTATCAGGTATGGGACTTTTTGTTGCATTCTCTGCAGAAGCATTTAGTGGATATATGTTACCTTGGGGACAAATGAGTTATTGGGCTGGTATGGTTATTACTAACCTATTCTCTGGTGGATCATTAGAGGCTTATGGTTTAGTTGAATGGATTAGAGGGGATTATGTTCCTGCTCAAGCCTTCTTAACAAGATTCTTTATGCTTCATGTATTACTTTTACCTTTAGTTATCATTGGTCTTATTGTTCTTCACTTTGGAACACTTAGAATTCCACATGTTAATAACCAAGATGGTGAAGATATTGATTATGAAGAGGCAGCAAGATTATACAAAGAGGGTAATGTTAAAGATTCTAAAGTTATACCTTTCCAACCTGTATTTTTAGCTAAAGATATATTTGTAATGGGAGTTTATTTTATATTATTCTTTTACCTTGTATTTTATCATTTTGAATTTGCAATGGACCCTGTAAACTTTGACCCAGCAGATGGATTAAAAACACCTGCACATATTTACCCTGAGTGGTATTTCTTATGGAGTTATGAGATTTTAAGACCATTTAGTAAAGACCTTGGATTGATTGCATTTGCTATCGCACAAGTTATTTTCTTTGCTCTTCCATTCTTAGATAAAAGTCCAAATGTTGCACCTGCTAGTAAAAGAGGATTATTTAAATTTTGGTTTTGGGCTATGTTAATTGATGTTTTAGTATTAACATTTATGGGTAAATTACCTCCAACAGATGCACTATTTGCTAATATTGGATTAATTTCTGCTCTTGTGTTCTTTGCATTGTGGATAGCATTACCATTTATTACAAAAATAGAAAAAAAGCTGTAGGGGATAAAATATGAATAAAATAAATAAAGAACTTCAAATATTAGGAGTTGTTGCATTTTTTACACTATTTTTATACTGGGGAGTTGAACCATTCGCTCACTCTCAAATGCACAAACATGTAGAAGGTGAAGGTTTCGCCTATTCTGAGTTTAAAGCAAGTGGTAAAAAAGGTAATGTAGAAAATGGTAAAGTGCTAGTTACTGGTGCTGGTGCCTGTACGGGTTGTCATGGAATTAAAGCTATTAATTCTCCTGCTCCAATGGATGCAAGTATGTCTGGAGCTAGTTATGGTGTAAATCCACCAGACTTAAGTACAGCAGGAGCATTATATAATGCAAAATTCTTAGCTGAACTTATTAAAAACCCTGCTCATGCACTAAAAGTTGAACATAAGTTTGACCCTGCAAAAGGTAAAATGCACCCAATGGCACAATTCTATGGAGCTGGAGGAGATATGGATCAAGAGATTGCTGATATGGTAGCATTCTTGAAGTCAATTGCTCCAAAAGAGATGACTAATAAAGAAGCTTATGTAGATGCGTGTAGTAGATGTCATGCAAATAGATATGGTAAACTTACTCAAATTGGTGAAACAACAAAATTCAAGTATAAAAAAGATGAATTAGCTCATCAAATAAAAGTACTTGATTATCAAGATTCTCTTAAAAAATATATGGGTAAATTACCACCAGATTTATCTATTATTATTAGAGCAAGAAGTGAGCATTTCTTAGAAACATTTATAGAAAATCCTCAATCTCAATTAGTTGGAACTTCAATGCCAGCAGTTGGTCTTAGTCATGAAGGTTTTGAAAAAGTTATAGCATACCTTGGTGAGACTGGTGATCCTAGTAAACCGGCAAGAGGAGAATTAGGTCCATGGGTTATAATCTTCTTTGTTGTGTTCTCTGGATTAGCTTTCTTATGGAAAAAAGAAAAATGGAGAGGTCATCACTAAGATGAACTTTTCTAGTAAGTAGAGTCTCTTGACTCTACTTAGGATTGAAATATAAATAACCTCCAAAAAGAGGAGGGGAACCAATCTGTCCGTCGTAAGGGGGGATTGCCTACTATATACGATGTTATTTCATAGGATGTTATTTCATAGGAGGGGTATTTCCCTCCCTTGTGGGTACCCCCCTAAATAAAGTTTGGTTTTAATTTATTTCTATTCCTTATTTGAATTTATAGATTCTCATCCATCCATCTACCTCTTCTAATTAACCAATATATCAAATCATACTCTACAGCATCTTCAAATGTTTTACAATAAATTTTTTGACCATTTGGCTTTCTACAAGTTTGTCTATTTGGCCATACAAAATGTCCTATAGATTTTCTCCATTTTTTAAAGTTACGCTTTGCAGGTTCTTTAAGTTGATCTTTTATTTTATATATAGATAAAACCATCTCTTTATCTGACCAAATACCATCACGAAGAGACGACCATTTTTCTTTTACTTTATTATAAAAAATAGGGTCACTCATTAACCGTTTAATCCATGAAGCAATAGTATATGGTTCACCTGTAAAATGTTGTATATAACCTAATGTAGAACAGCTACCTTTAAAGTGATAATTATCATTTCCCATTCCAGAGTTAAAATCCCAAACAGCACTTAAAAAAAGTTTTTGATGCTCATCTTTATGAATATATTCACTAAATTGCCATAAATCAGAATCAAAGAAATATTCACGAGAGAGAAAATGAATAATAAAAGAATCTACATCAATCCATTTTCCATAATAATTTTTAGAACTAGTTAGATTAAAATCATCGCTATATAAAGCTTTTTGAAAATCTCTTAAATATTCAGAGATATATAGTTTTTGAGCATTAGTCATTTTATCAGGTTTTGGATATACATAATAAAACATCTTATTTTCATCGTATTCTAAAGGTATATTTTTTGGTACATCTTTATCTAGTTTCATAATATATCCACCAGTAATTTTATTCTCTTTAACTTTTTTAATATTAATACGATTTTTATCTCGTTTAATCCTCTCCATTAAAACATAAACACCTTCATAGTTATATTTGCCCTCCATATATCGTAAAACTTCTACAAATCTTGAACGAACAGCATAATATTTATCTTCATTAATCTCTCTTGTTTTACTATAAGCGAGATGATTTCTCATTAAAGTTTTATCACTATATGGGGCAGATAATATCCATTTATTCTCTTTTGGCATACCAATTAAAGATACATTTTCATTTTTACCATCAGCTGTTATGGTTTTTAAACTATATTGTTTTTTAGGAAACTGTAAAGATGAAGAACCACGTACATGAATACTTATATAACCATCATAAGAGGTTGCCATATTTAACTTAGTTTGATTATTTTCATCTGGTTCAATAATACTCATCTTAGCTACCATTGGTGTTTTTACTTTAATATAAGAGTTATTAGTATCTATAATTACAAGTGGTAAATTAGAGGTAAAATTAACCTGTTTATCTCCTAAAATCCATATAGGTGCTTGAATAACTTTAGAAATCTTTTTTTGAGGAGTTAGTGTAGAATAAATAAGTAAAAAAAGAACAATAATAACTAGAGGGATATATTTAAATTTTTGCATGATTTTCCTTTTGAGGATACCTTTGAAGTCTAAAACTATATCATTGCTTGTGTTAAAATAACATTAGCAATTAATATAAAGTTTTAAACTTTTACTTTACTAAATATTTAATCTATCACTCCATTTAAATTTAGTAAAATCTTCTGGATTTTTCTTATAGTATTCTACTACTTTTCTACCCTTCTTTTAGCTTCATCAGCCCCAATTGCTGGATAACCATCATTAATAATTGTAAATTCTTTTAAAAATTCATTAAATTTTTTTGAATATCTATATCACTATCTATTATATCTTTATATATACTATTTTCAATCTCTAACTCTATTTAGCAATTTATTCTCAGGTAGTTTTGCAACCACCTCCCAATTTAAGTACCGCAATTTTAATATTTTACTTCTCTACTACTATTTTGGAAATATCTTCAAATCTATTCTTAATAATAATCTTATCACCAATTTGAATATCAGATTTTTTAATCTTAAAGATTATTTTATCTTCATCTTCATTTGAAATATTTATTATCTCTTTACCATTTCTAATAATAGTGATAGTAATTGGAAGATGTGCAATCTCTTCTATTTCAATCTCTATAATATCTTTTTTAATTTCAATAGAGATATTACTATCCTTAATCTTACCACCTCTTAGAATTTCAGTAGTTTTACCTTCATCTACAGGCTTATCATCTAGCTTTTTAATATCATCACCATGTATTGGTTGCATAGCCATAATAACAGCCATACTCAATATTATAATATTCTCATTTTCCATTCTTTTCCTTTTTTATATTCCACTTATTATCAACGAAGACCAATAAAATGGATTTTTATCTATCATTTTAAGTTTAGCTTCTCTCAAAGCCTTTCTATAAGTTTTACCTTTTGATATATTATCATAAAAATCTTGTATCAATATTGAAGTTTCTTTATCATCAATTTTCCAAAGAGACATAATCACACTTCTTGCCCCTGCTTGAATAAATGCAGACGGGAGGTTCATGACACCATCCGAATTGTTAATATCTCCTAATCCACTTTTACAAGCAGATAAAACAACCAATTCTGTGTAATTTAAATCCATTGTAGATATTTTAAGAGCAGTTATAATTCCTCGTGTATCTCCTACTTTTGAAGCTCTTTTTGCTCCACTAAATGCAAGTCCAGCTTTTTCTAAAGGATCTGTATCTTCATCTTTGAGATAAAATCCATGAGTTGCAAGATGTAGAATTTTAGGATTTTTAATAGATAATAAATTTTCAACAGTTGCTTTATCTTTAGTATAAACTTTGGTATTTGGATATATTTTAGATATGGCTTCTATCTCATCTTTTGTAGCAGGTAAATCACCAAACTTTTCAGTTAATAAAGATGGTATTCCTCTAGTTTCAATATCAAACTTCATATCAAAGTTTGCATCTCCAAAGGCTACTATATTACTTATATTATTAATTTTTTTTCTTTTTAATCCTCTTACAAACTCTTTGGCAGAGGACATATAGCTAATAGTCTTCGTTTCTGTTAAATATCTTTCTCCATCATAAAGTGCTTCAAAAGGCAGAAGGTTTAATAATCCATCAGGGGATATAATAAGTTCATTATAAGCTTTTAGATGCTTAAAACCTAATATATCATATATCTCTTTTGCCCTATATTTAATATCTGTTGATTTTACTTTAATATAAAATATAAAATCTTTAATTTTATTTTCTAAAGTATCAGGAATTTGATTAATTGAAAGATTACCCATACTATCAAGAATAAGAGTATAGTAAAAATAATCTGTTTTTATAAAATCTATGTATAGTTGATTAGAGTTAATACAGGAAGATATATCGTGATATGAAATTGTTTTTATCTCTAAGAACTCTTTAAAGTCTTGACTCTTATTACTAAGATTAATCTCTATTTCACTAATTTGTTTTTTTATTCTTTCTATACTTATATTCTCTTCTTGAAACTTTTGATACTCATTAGATAGTTCTATTTTAAGATTTTTTAATTTAGTAATACTATTTCTAAGCTCTTGATTATCAGTCTTGGCTTCTATTATAGAGATAATATTATTAAAGTTTGATATTTCACCTTTATAATTAATTACAGTGTTAAAAGTATTTTTAAGTATATATACCATTCTTTCATATTGGTTATTCATAATAGTATATTGTAGATATTGATAAGTAGTAAATAATAGTTGTGGCATAAAGCGAATATACTCTATATTATGCAAAGAATCATACTTCTCATTATTATTTAATATTTTAAAATTATTATCTCTAAAATATTTCTTAGAATCAAATGCTTGTTTAGAATAATCATATGCCATATCAAATATTTTATTTTCAAGATATGCTTCTGATGCAAGATAATATAAGTTTACAAGTAAAATATCATATTTTCTTAAAAGTTTTTCTCCCCATTTAATTGCATTTTCTATATTTATTAATCTTTCTTTTTGTTTATTTTGTTTTTGGTATATCATAGATATACTAGCATAAATTTTAATAATAACTCTTCGTTGATAATCTTGTTGCATATGAGCATAAGAAGCTGTTTGTGGGTTATCAAACTTTTGTTTTTTATAAACTTCTTCTCTTTTATGATACTCCTTTAATGCTTTTTGATTATATTTTAAAGATAAATCAAGATTATTATATCTTAAATAATATTTAGCCATAGATTCATAAATATTAGCAATATCTGAATAGGTTGAAGTTATTTTTTTTAAAGTATTAATATGATTCTTATAATTTTCTTTATAATTCTTAAAACTTTTTTTTGATAAATAGTAATCACCTAATCTTAAATATTCATTTGCTAAATTATGGTGTCTAGTATTTTGTTGTTCTTCATTTGAAAAATTCCAATCTCTTTTATCAAATTCTTGAAACATATTTTTTGCAAGAATCGCTTTTTTAAATGCCTCTTCTCTTCTTCCTAAGCTATAATATACAGTACCAATTAAACTATGAAGGTTAGCCAAACTATAATTTCTTAGTTTTATAGTATCTGTATATATTTTAAGAGATTTTTCTAAATACTCTAATGCTTTTAAGTTATTTACAACCATTAATGATTGCCCTTTTTGTTGGTAGTCAATTGCCAATCTAAGAGGTTCTTCATTATTCTTAAATTTATTATATAAATAGTCTGAATCTTTTTCTAATGGATTTATCATTTAAATACCTTTTTAAATATTATACGACATTCAACTAATATCTCTAATTCTTTCTAAAAATCCTCTATCCATTTTAAGCTGAGTTGTATTTATATCTCCTAAAGTTTTAATAACTACATCTTTATTTAGCTCTTTTTTACTAAAAAAACCAAAATTCAACATCTCATCATTTATTTGGTCTTGTTTTGATACTAATGAAAAAGCAAAAATTTCATAAGCTACTTGAGTATTAGTAAAAGTCATAGATACAAGGTTTTTACTATTAATACTCTCTTTGATTATCATTGATTGATTTGTTCCCAAAAATAGTTTACCACTATTATTATTTTGGTCTGTTACGATATAGTTTTTATCAATAGTTGTTTTTATAGAGTGTATTTTTGAGACCTCTTGGCTAGAGTAAAAATATGAATACCAATCACCAACTAACTTATTTAATAACTCATCATTTGATGTAAAAACATTATTTTGTGATATATTTATATTTTGTTTTAATAATTTATACTCTTTTATTATATTGTCAATTATACTTTTATCCATAGCTATATTTCTATTCCAAATTTTCATAGGTATATTATAATGTTTTTCTAATCCCTCTTGATGTACTTGTAGTAGTGTTTGAGCTTTATCTCTATTTCTCATTGAACTAATCATTGAATTTGAATTAAAACCAAACTTTTTGGTTACATCAGAAGCACTCATATATGTATCAAGAATATAATTTAATTTCTCTGCTATAATTATTTTATCTTGTGCCATCTCTTTTTTATTCATCTGCTATCAACCCTTATTTATTAAAAAATTCTAAGAATATATTTTATATAAATTTAACTTGAATACACCAACGATTAATAAAAGTACACCAACATTTACACCAAGAAATCATTAAACTTTCTAAATTTAATAGATAAACTTCAATATAAATAATATTTTAGAGGGATTTTGAAGATGATTAGAAAATTAGCTATGATTATAGGACTAGGAAGTTCAATATTTTTAACAAGTTGTGTAAGACCACCCATAGAGATAGGGTTAAATACATATACTCAAAGTCATCCAAGTAGAGATGTAGCTTATATATATGCAAATGAAACTTGTAAAAGAAAAATTAAAGCACTCAAAATAATAAGAGAGAGAACAGATAGTTATGGTCGTACAATTTTGGATTTTAAATGTCTTAATCCAATGAGCGAAGAATATAGAAGTTCTTCAACTTATGAATCAACAGATAAAGTTATTGAAACAAGATATAGATAAAAAGGGGATAATATGTTAGTGAAAAATTTAGTATTAATAGTAAGTAGTGTATTTATAATAGGATGTAGTGGTGGTGGAGATAGTACACAGGAAAACAATTCAAATAATTTTACAACTGGAATAGTTCAAATAAATAATACAACCTCAAGAGATGTCTTAGAGTTATATTTTAAAGATGAGTATAGTAGTAATTGGGGTTATGATATGCTTTCATCTGATAAATATATTCCAGAATACTCAAAAGTAAATTTTAATACAAGTTTATGTGATAAAAATATTGATGTAAAGGCTGTTGGTTGGACAAATTCTTCTACTTGGATAATTCCTGATGTATATGTAGAGTGTGGTAAAACAGCAGTTGTTACTCTTACAGTAAATTAAAAATAATAAAACTTTTAGTTTATATAGATATTATATTTAAATTAAATTTAGGAGAGATATATGATAATAAGAGATTTAGCTTTAGTTTTTATTACAGTTTTTTTAGTTGGATGTGGAAGTGGTGGAGATTCTGAACCTGCTAAAATAGAACCAGTGGTGCAAGAGAAATCAGTGGTAGAAAATATTGCTCCAAGTGGTGTATCAAATATATTTGTAGCTAATATTACAATTGATTCAGTTACTTTAAATTGGGATATTTCTACTGATAGTGATGGGTTTGTTGATAAATATTTAATATCTTATAGAACAGATATAGAAGATTGGGGTACAGAAGTTGAATCATCTATTAATAGTATTGAGATAAAAGATTTAGTAGCAACAAATAATTATCAATTTAAGATAAGAGCAGTTGATAATAATGGTTCATATAGCAATTTTGTAACTAGCGAATGGATAAAAACAGATACCCCAAATCAATCTCCATCAGCACCTGCAAATATAGAGACATCTTTAGAAGAAAATAATGTTTCAATATTATGGGATAACTCAATTGATAGTGATGGTTATGTTGAAGCGTATGGATTATCTTTTAAAGATGAAAACGATACTTGGATGGATGAATTTTTGGTTTATAATACAGAGATTGAATTAGGTGGTAATTTTACATCTGATACAAATTATATTTTTAGAATAAGAGCAGTAGATGATGATGGTGCGTATAGTTCTTATAGTGAGTCTAATTTTACAACTCCAAAAGATATTACAGCAGAAGATAGAAATGGAACAATTGTTATATTGGTTCATGGACTTAATAGTGGGGCTTCTACATGGGAGAATATCGCACCAAGAATATCTACACAAATGGAGGTAGAAAATAATGCTACATCAGTAGAAGTTGGTATTAATATTACAATTAATACTAATGAACAATGTTGGGATGGTGCATGGTTAGATGAAGAAGTTGATTGTTCTAAATTAAAAGATATAGATTTAAAAGATATATTTAGAAATAAAAACTTACGTTCATATCAAAAAGAATATATATATGGTTTAAAAAAAGGTCAATTTGAAATAACAAGTATTGAATGGGCATTAAATGGAAGAAAAGGTAGAGATTCAACATCTAATGATAAAAATAAACAAGATAGATTTTATAATCAAAAGGTATTTTCTATAAATTTCTCTCATGAGAATCAACTATCTTTTGATGCACAAGGTTATCAGCTAAAAATAGCTATTGATGAAATTAAAAAGATTACAGGAATTAGTGATTATATTTTGATTGGTCATTCAATGGGTGGACTTGCAAGTCGTGCTTATATTCAAAATGAAGAGACACAAAATATTAAAAAATTAATTACTTTAGATACTCCTCATATGGGTGGTATAGCAGCATCAGAATATACATCTGCTACAAAAAATGCAGGTATTAATTTGGCGCAAGTGATAGTTTAGATATAGCTCAATTAAATGATTTAGATAATATAGGTGATAAATATGAAGATATAGAAGTATATCATTTAGGGTATAGTGATGGATTAAATTTAACTCAACAATATTATTCACAAGGTGATGCTAATGTATATATTGGTAGCCAAATGGGACTGGATGAACTTAGTCCATATCGTGTAATATTTTCACCAACTTTAAAAGATGGAGTAAATCAGTATGATAAAGAGATAACTAAAATTGATAAAATAGATTATACAAATTTAGAAGAAGCTAATGAAATTTTACTATCTAGTGGTAATTATACAGAAGATACTACAGGTAAAATAAATGGTATTTTTGAGTGGATAACAGGCTCAGATGTATTTGAACCAGCTCATACAAAAGTATTAAAAGATGAAAATTATATAAATTATATTCAATCTATCTTACCAAATTATATAGAAGAGGAAGAAGAGATAGTATCAGATGATATAATAGAAACAAGTAATGCTACTGTGCAAATTTTCAATAATACAGAGAGTAAAATATGGCAATTGTATATTAAAGATAGTGAAAATAGCGATTGGGGAGATGATAGACTTCCTAATGATCTGATTATTAATGAGGGAATTAGAGTTGATTTCTCAACAATAGAGTGTGATAAATATATTGATATCAAAGCAACAACTTGGCTAGGTATTGATGTATGGGAAAAGGAAAGTATATATTTAGAGTGTGATACAAAATATACATTCACTTTAAACTAAAAATAAAGTACATTAAAAACTATAGAATTTAGGACGTGATGGCTTTAGCCTCTCCCTAATATACGGAGCTGAAGCACCATGTCCAAAAGTATAAAAACCCCAATGCACCACTTCCAAAAAAAACCTTAAGTCATTGGCATTGTAGAAAATCCACCCTACAAATTTATGGTTTTATTTATTTTACAATCCTTAACAATTATAAATTAATTTCATCTATAACATCACATACTACATTAAAAGTTCGTTCTACAGAATTAATCTCAACCATCTCTCGTGTGGAGTGAGGATATTTTATATTTGGACCAATAGAGCTAAATTTAATATGTGGGTATCTATTTGATATTACGCCACACTCTAATCCTGCATGAATTGCCGTAAATTTACTTTTGCCAAATTGCTTTTTCATATTCTTATCAACAATTTTTGTTAAACTATTTTCAATTGGTTGCCACGATGGATATTCATCTTCTATTTTATAACTATATCCACTGTTTTTAAATAGATTTATATTATCATCTATAATTATTTTTAACTCATTATCACTCATAGACCTAAGAGAAATTTCTATCATTGCATTGTTATTTTTAAATTCTACAATTGCTAAATTTATACTATTTTGTGGAATATTAAGTTTGTGATTATGCTCTATTACGCCATGTTTAAGCTCATCTAATATCTTTATAAATTCCATATCTTCGCAAACTTCAAAATCACCAAATATCTCTTTAATTTTAACTAATTTATCATCTTTTGGTTTTTTAGGAATATACACTATTGCTTTTGCATTGGCAGGGATAGAATTTCGTCTTTCTCCACCACTAAAGCTAATAATTAAGGCATTATTATCAATAATATATTTAGTTAATAATTTAATAGCTGAGGGAATATCTTTATCAATATCCACACCAGAGTGACCACCAACTAAATCACTTATACTAATTTCATATATATTTTTATTACATATCTTGCCAAATTCATCGGAAGTGATGGCTTTAGCCTCACCAAAAGCTGGAGCTAAAGCACCAGTTCCAAGTTTACTATAATTTTTAAAAGCTTTAATGTCAGCTCCACCTGCACAACCAATATACACCTCTGCTTCATCTTCGCTATCAAGATTTAACATATATTTAGATTTTATATCCAAATTAAGTGCCTTTGCTCCAATAAGACCAATCTCTTCATCATTTGTTAGGATAAACTCACACTCTTTATTTTTATCCATCAACTCCATCATCATAGCAATAGCGATACCATTATCTGCACCCAAAGATGAATTTTTAGCCTTTAGCCATCCATTGTCTTCATATATTTCTATATTTGGAGCATCGCCCATACAAACCATATCGTAGTGAGCCTGTAAAGATATTTTTGGTTTACCTTTAGAGATTAAAATATTATCACTATTATCTATCTCTGTGTTATATCCTCTATCTTTTGCAAAAGCTATTAAAAACTCTTTTAACCTTAAAGTATCTCCACTACAATGAGGTACATTTGATAACTCTTTAAAATATTTTATAATTTTACTCATAAATTTCCTTTATTATATTATACAACTTTTAATACAAAAATGATACAATGAATATAAAAATTAAAGGATAGAGATGATAATCAAATTTAAACAATGGACACCACAAGTTGGTAAAAATGCATGGATAGCAGAGGGTTCAACTGTAGTTGGAAATGTAGAGATGGGTGAAGATAGTGCAATATGGTTTGGTTCAGTTGTACGTGGAGATGTTCATAGTATTAAAATTGGAGCAAGAAGTAATATCCAAGATTTATCAATGGTTCATGTAACTCACTATAAAAAAGAAGATATGAGTGATGGAAATCCAACGATTATTGGTGATGATGTAACAGTTGGTCATAGAGTTATGCTTCATGGTTGCACAATTGAAGATGCTTGTTTGATTGGGATGAGTGCTACTATTCTTGATGGTGCTGTGATTGGGAAAGAGTCAATTGTGGGTGCTAGTAGTTTGGTTACAAAAAATAAGAAATTTCCACCACGAAGTCTTATTATGGGAAGTCCAGCAAAAGTTATAAGAGAGCTTAATGATGAAGAGGTGGCAGAGTTATATGCTTCTGCATCAAGATATGTAAAGTTTAAAAATGAGTATCAGTAAAATTTTCTCAAAAGGTTTTAAAGATATTTTATCTTTTGAAGTTATCTCTTTTGTACTAAAAATAGGTTTAGGTTCTATTTTTGTATGGAGTATGATAATGTATATTTATTGGGGTGAACTATTATCAATAGTTTCCTCATATTTAACTATAATACCTTGGGAATGGCTTAAAATTACTGGTTCTGCAATGACTACAGTTCTTATTATATATATATTTATAATTATTACTATCTCTATTCTTACATCTTTATTTAGTGAAAAATTGCTAAAAAGTTTGGCAAAAAAACATTATAATATAGATGCAATTGGAAGTCCAAATGATATTACTTCTATTATTATAACTTTTAAATCGATAGTTAAATTTATTATACTTTTTATAATATTATTTTTATTTATTTTTATACCAATTATTGGTCAAATTGTGATGTTATATTTGTGGTCTATTTTACTTAGAGACCCAACTGTTTATGATGTGGGAACACTATTTATAGATGATAAAACTCTTCTTAAACAAAAATCAAAAAAAGCTACAACCATTGCTATGATTGCGTCTTTATTTAATTATATTCCAATATTAAATATTTTTGCACCAATATATGCACAAATTTTATTTTTACATCATATATTAGAAGAGGATTAAAACCCGTAGGATGCGATTGCTATTGCACCAATTATTCATGAAAATATAAAAAAGGTGCGATAGCAATCGCACCCTACTTAGCCCACAAAATATTCTTATTTCATTGGCATTAAGAATTATCTCTACATAAAACTATTTGACTAATTTAACAAAACGACAATTATATTTAACTTCAAGTTCATCATTAAGTTTCATTGCATATTTTCTTAACTCTAAAACAGCTTCAGTTGCACTTTTGCTAGAGTTATTTTCAAATGATTTAAGATGATTCTTGCTATAATTATTATGTGAATTAGAAAAATAATTATGTGCTTTTTTAGCTCTTCTTTTGGTCTCTTCTTTACCTTTAATCTCTTGACAAACATAAATACTTTGACACTTTAAATGAGTATTAAAAAATGAAAACTTAGCTATCGTTGGCTCTTTTGGTTTTATAGGAGCTTTATTTGCTGTACATCCTAACATAAATATAGTAATAATGATAAATGGTATAAAATTTCTTATTTTCATAAAAATCCTTTAAATATTATTTTGTAGATATTCTTTAGATTTAGCCAATGCCTCATCTATTTTAGATACATCTTTCCCTCCTGCTTGGGCAAAGTCGGGGCGACCTCCTCCACCTCCACCAAGAATTGGAGCTATCTCTTTTATCCAATTTCCTGCTTTTATTGGTGTATCTTTGCTTCCACAAGCAATCATCACCTTATCGCCTTTTTTCATCATCAACATAATAGCAACGCGTGGATATTTATTTTTAACCTCATCAATCAAAGCTTTAATATCTCCATTTTCAACCTCTGCTACAATTGTAGTAATTCCATTAATATCACTAACTTCTAACTCTTTTTTATTAGATTTATGAGCCGTATTTAGTTCATTTTTAAGAGATTTTATCTGCTCTTTTAGTTTATCAACTGCCATTAATGGATTTTGAGTTTTTAGTTCTGTTTTAATAGACTTTAGCTCATCTCTTATATCTTTGGCAAAATTAAAAGCAGATTTTCCACATACAGCTTCAATTCGTCTTACTCCTGCACTTACTCCACTCTCTTTAATAATATAAAAGCTTCCTATCTCACTTGTATTTTTGATGTGTGTTCCACCACAAAATTCAATACTTGTATTATTAAATTTTACAACTCGTACACTTTTACCATATTTTTCACCAAACATTGCAATTGCACCAGTTTTTTTAGCTTCATCGATAGACATCTCATTAATATCTGAACTAATTGAATCAAAAATCATATTATTTACTAAATCTTCAACCTCTTGAATTTGAGTATTACTCATCACTTTTGGATAAGTAAAGTCAAATCTAAGTCTTTTGTCATCGTTTAGACTTCCTGCTTGAGATACAGTATTACCTAAAATAGATTTTAATGCACTTTGAAGTAAGTGAGTAGCTGAATGGTGTTTTTCCACCTCTTTTCTATTGATAGTTTTTGCTGTGATAGTATCTCCAACACTTAGAGTATTATCTTTTATCTCTATTTTTGATAAGTTTAAATCAAAGAACTTTTCCGTTTGAGTAACAGTAATATCGCCATTATTCAGTTCTCCAATATCTCCAGTTTGTCCACCACTTGTAGCGTAAAAAGGAGTTTTTTTAAGCATTATCCAACCAATATCATTAACCTCTAATTTATCTACTAATTTAAAATTATCATTAAGTAAAGATAAAACTTTTGTATTTGATGAAGTTTGTTCATAACCGATAAACTCATTTTTACCAATAGTCTCTAAAATCTTTTTAAAATCACCATCTTTAGCACTATCTCCACTACCTTTCCATGCCTGTTTCGCTTTTGCTTTTTGCTCACTCATACACTTATTAAATAGTTCAATATCTACACTTTTATTAATTTCTCGTAACATATCTTCTGTTAAATCCAATGGAAAACCAAAAGTATCATAAAGTTTAAATGCAACTGCTCCATCAAATTTATCTTTAGTATTAGGCAACTCTTCGTTAAATAGATTCATCCCTTTTTCAATAGTTTTAAAAAATCTATCCTCTTCTAATGTAATTTGCTCTTTGATATAGTTTTTTTTCTCTTCTAAGAAGCTATAATGCTCACCAACAGTTTGGATTAAAGTATCTACAACTTGTGCCATAAAAGGTTTTCTAAATCCAATCAAATAACCATGTCTTACAGCTCGTCTTAAAATTCGTCGTAGAACATAACCACGACCCTCTTTATCAAATAAAATTCCATCACTTAGCATAAATGAAACAGCTCTAATATGGTCTGCAATTACTCTAAAGCTTCCAATATTATTTTTATCTATTGTTGAGGCACTTAACTCTTCTATTTTATTTACCATTGGCTTAAATTGACTACTATCAAAGTTATTTAGCACACCCTCTTTAATAGCAATTACTCTCTCAAGCCCCATTCCTGTATCAATAGAAGGTTTTGGAAGAGGAGTTAAAGTGCCATCTTTTGCTCTATTATATTGCATAAAAACTAAATTCCAAATCTCTAAAAATCTATCACCCTCTCCACCCATTTTATCTTCAGGCGAGTTAAAATTCTCTTCACCTTGGTCATAAAAAATCTCACTACAAGGACCACAAGCTCCAGTATCACCCATCGACCAAAAATTATCCTTATCACCAAATCTAATAATTCTATCTTTGCTTATATATTTTATCCAAATCTCATACGCCTCATCATCACTATTATGAATAGTCACCCAAAGCTTTTCAATTGGAAGTTCTAAATTTTTGGTAATAAATTCCCACGCATATTTAATAGCATCCTCTTTAAAGTAATCTCCAAAAGAGAAATTTCCAAGCATCTCAAAAAGTGTATGATGACGACTAGTGTAACCAACATTTTCAAGGTCATTGTGTTTTCCACCAGCTCGTAGGCATAATTGACAACTTGTGGCTGTTGGATTAGAGGGTACAGGGATAGCCCCTGTAAAAATATCTTTAAACTGAATCATTCCAGCATTTGTAAACATTAATGAGGAGTCATCAGGAACTAAAGACATAGAAGTAACTACATTATGCCCTTTATCCTTAAAGTACTCCAAAAATTCTCTTCTAATATCCATTACAACTATCCTACCTACTATTTTAATTGTGGTTATTTTATCTAATTTGTGGTTATTTCAAGATAAAAGTATAGCTATAATTAAGATTTAATGCTTTTCTAAAGACAATTCTCCTCTTTTTTTAAGATAACTCTCTCATTTGACTCTATATATAATCTAGTCATAGCTATTAAAAATGCAGTAATTGCTGGTCCTAGAATCATCCCCCAAAATCCATAGCTTCCCATTCCAGCTATAATAGAAAAGAAAATTAAAATTTCATTAATATCGTTTACTTTTTTAAGCATATCCTCTTGTATATATTTTATTATCATTGGTTTAATAATTGTATCTGCAACAATAGATATAACAATAAGAGAGTAAGATATTATCTCTATAGCAGGTGTTAGTCCCGTATGATTATAGATATATAATGATACAGGTACCCAAACAATAGCACCACCAATAAATGGAATAAGTGATGCAAATCCATATACGATTCCAAGAAATAGTCCGTTTAATCCATAAAATTCTATAAATACCCCAAATAAGATACCTTCAAATATGGCAGTTATAATAATTGAATAAAATACAACCTCCATGGTTGAAGATATACTCTCTATAATTTCTATACTTTTTGTTTTAGATACTGGTAAAATAGATTGTAAAAAATTAAAAACTTTATCACTATATACATTAATAATAAAATAGAAAATTATAACAAAAACTATATTTTTAATAAATCCAAAACCTGCATTACCAGCTGTTGAAAAATATGAAGCATAATCTTTAAAAAATGCTAAAATATTCTCTTGTTGTTGAAAAATTTCTAATGATAATTCATCACCATAAGGCAATTTACCAACAATTTTTAATATCTCTTCTATCATATGTTTTACATCTTCGTTATTTAAATTTGCTATATAACCAACACCTATTGTTGCAAGATATACAATAGGAACAAAAATAAGAATTGTTAAAAGTATACTTGCGATTAAAGAACTTAACTTTCTTGAATTTAATTTTATTGATAATGCTTTTGTTAGATTATATGTTGCCATTGTAAGTAAGATAGCAACAGCCAATGGTAATATAAATGTTTCATATACACTATATGCCGCCATTAAAGATAAAGAAAAAAGAACAATAACCATAATATTTGCATTTTTCAAATAAAAATCCTTTGTATCATTTTATTGTAATATGATTTCTAACTCTTCTTGCACCATTTACAGACCTTGCCACAGACCCTGCCAAATAAACTTGCTTTTGAGTATCTACCACACCTGTAAGAATAATCTGATCATCATAGGTTCTAACATTGATATTAAAACTTTCTAAACCAACTGTTTTTACAAGTTTTGCTTTTATTTTAGATGTAACAAAACTACCCATTGCATAATCTTCTGTATCTTGAACAACTTTATCTGTCGAACAACCACTAAACATCAAACCACCTAAAATCACCAATATATAAAATTTTTTCATAAATATAACTCCTAATTTTATTTTAAATATCTAATATGTATAATCTAAATTTGGAAATTCACCAGATTTAACATCTTTAACATACTCTTCCACTGCATCCCCAACAAGTTTTCCACCATCTAAATACTGTTTAACAAATTTTGGCATAAACTCGTCATAAAAACCTAGCATATCACTCCATACCAAGACTTGACCATCACAATCAACTCCAGCACCAATTCCAATTACAGGGATATTTACACTATTAGTTACCTCAAAAGCTACATCAGGTTTAACACCCTCTATAATCAACGCAACTGCACCAGCTTTTTCTAAAGCTATAGCATTCTTTATTATATCATCTTTTTCTTTGGAATCTCTCCCTTTGATACTATATCCACCTTCACTTCTTACACTTTGAGGTTTTAACCCAATATGTCCAAAAACGGCTATTGCATTTTTTGTAAGATACTTTACAATTTTGGCTTTTTCTCTGCCACCTTCTAATTTTACAGCATCAACTCCAGTCTCTTGATATGCTCTAGTTGCATTCTTAAGAGCCTTCTTTTTATCAGTATAAGAACCAAAAGGCATATCAAAAAGTACAAAAGTTTTATCTGTTTTTTTTGTTACAGCTTTAGTATGATATATCATCTGATCCATTGTTGCACTTAGTGTATCATTTTCACCACTAAAACTCATATTTAAGCTATCACCCACTAATATAATATCAACGGATTTATCAAATATAGATGCAAAAAGAGCATCATACGCTGTTATCATTACAATCTTTTGCTTTTGTATTTTCATTTTTTGTAGTTTTTTTAATGTTATTTTATTATTCAAGTTGTCCTCATTAATATAAATTATTATCATTTTATCAAAAAAAAGTATAATATCATAATAAATTTATATTTTAAAGAGAGTATTTTGAAAAAATTAGTAGCATATATTACCACAGGTTATCCAAGTTTAGATTTTACAGTAGATATGGCATTGTCTTTAGCAGAAGTTGGAGTTGATACTTTAGAGTTAGGTATTCCATTTTCTGACCCTGTTGCAGATGGTCCTGTAATTGAAAAAGCAAATCTATATTCACTTCAGAATGGATTTAAATTAGACCACCTTTTTGAGGTTTCAGAAAAAATTGCCCCTCTTATTGATACTTTATGGATGGGATATTTTAACCCATTTTATCACAGAGGTATGGAATTTTTTATAGATAAAGCAAAAACTGCTGGAGTAAATGGATTTATTATCCCAGACCTACCTTACGAAGAAGCACTTTTATATCAACCAATTATAAGAGAGAACAATCTATCACTAATAGACTTTATCGCTCCAACAGATACAAAAGATAGAATTAAGATGATAACAAAAGATGCTCAAAAATTTATCTATCTTGTAGCTTACGCAGGAATTACAGGTACAGGGCAGAGCGAAAATCTTGAAGATACAATTGCAATGATTAGAGATAACAGTAAAACAGATATTTTTGTAGGATTTGGAGTAGATGAGAATACAGCAAAAGAGAAAGTAAAAGGAGTTGATGGAGTAATCGTTGGTTCTGCTTTTGTAAAAGTTTTATTAGATGAGCATTTAAGTAACACTCAAAAGATAAATAAGATTAGCAATCTTGCAAAAGAGATTAAAAATAAAATTAATGAGTAAAAATTTATGATTATTTAATAGATGATTATTGTGAGGGTAAAGGGCAAGAGAATTTTGATAGGGAGTTAATACGCTTTTGCTAATTGGAAAGCTGTTAGGGATTATTTGGAATTTTAAGAATATTAAGTTCAATAACAAATTAGATATATAAAATGCTTGTTTTTATCCGAAATATTGAAATATATATATAGAATATCAAGATTTAATTGCTAAAATTACAAGATAATAAAAAGGATAAAAGATGGGATTAAAACCAGATAGTTGGATAAGAGATAAAGCACAAAAAGAGGATATGATAAGTCCATTTTGTGAAGATTTAAAGTGTGAGGGTGTAGTATCTTATGGGCTTAGTAGTTATGGATATGATATTAGAGTGAGTGATGAGTTTAAGATTTTTACAAATGTAAACTCAACGGTAATTGACCCAAAAGATTTTGACGATAATAATGTGGTAGATTTTAAGGGTGATATTTGTATTGTTCCACCAAACTCTTTTGCTTTGGCTAGAACAGTTGAATATTTTAAAATGCCTAGTGATACTTTGGCAATATGTCTGGGTAAAAGTACTTATGCAAGATGTGGAATAATTGTAAATGTTACACCATTTGAACCTGGATTTGAGGGTCATATTACAATTGAGATTAGTAATACTACTCCACTTCCTGCAAAAATTTATGCGAAAGAGGGGATTGCTCAGGTTCTATTTTTACAAGGTGATGAGGCATGTGAAACAACTTATGCAGATAGAAAAGGAAAATATCAAAAGCAAGAGGGGATTACGCTTCCTAAGATTATGAGCCAACTAAAATAGATATTACATGTATAAATATTTATAATTATCTAAACTTTAGGGTACCCACAAGGGGATACCCCTACATATAATCAACCTTTTTGTAGGGGCAATCCCTTGTGGTTGCCCTTGAATGTCAAAAATAACTTAAATATACATAATATCATTAAAATAGATATTTACTTTTGATTTAACTAAGATTAGTAGAATTTTGTTAATATGATTAAAGGCAGGATAACTATTTGAGTGAGATAAACAATATAGAAATAATAACAAATATCAAACAAGAGATAGCAAAAGTAATTGTGGGTCAAGAAAAGATGATTGAGGGGCTTTTGGTTGGTCTTTTATGTCGGGGGCATATTCTTTTAGAGGGTGTTCCTGGACTTGCTAAAACCACAGCAGTTAATGCTTTATCTCAATCATTAGGGCTAAATTTTAGTAGAGTTCAATTTACTCCTGATTTACTCCCTAGTGATATTATTGGAACAGAAATTTATGATCCATCTAAAAATATTTTTAAGATTAAAAGAGGTCCAGTTTTTACAAACCTTTTATTAGCAGATGAGATAAATAGAGCCCCTGCAAAGGTTCAATCTGCACTTTTAGAGGTTATGCAAGAGAGACAAGTTACTATTGGTGATGAGACAATTAAAGTGGATGCTCCATTTTTAGTAATGGCAACACAAAATCCTGTAGAACAAGAGGGTGCTTATGAGTTGCCAGAGGCTCAACTTGATAGATTTATGATGAAAGTTGTGGTTGGATATAATACCAAAGATGAAGAGCTTGAAATTGCACGAAGAGTGGCTAATAACTCTTTTGGAAAAATTGAACAAGTGGCGTCAATTAAGGATTTAATAAAGCTACGAGAAGAGGCTATGAATATTCATATTGATGAAGAGGTTGAAAAGTATATTGTAGAGATTATTCAAGCAACAAGAACACCAGAAGATTATGGCTTAGAAGATTTGAGACACTATATTGAATTTGGTGCAAGTCCAAGAGCTACAATTGATATGTATAAAGCTTCTCGTGCCGTTGCTTATCTTAAAAATCAAGATTTTGTGTCACCAATGGATATTGCATATATCGCCTATGAGATTCTTAGACACAGAGTTATTATGACTTATGAAGCAGAAGCAGAGGGGATAGACCAAGACTTTATTATTAAGAAAATATTAGAAGCAGTGCCAATACCATAGGATTAACTAGTGAATAAAAGAGCAAAAAAGATACTTTTTAAAAGTAAAAAACAGGTCTATGGTGATATGTTAGGTGATAACTCTTCAATGTTTCAAGGTGAAGGATTTGAATTTGCAGAACTAAGAGAGTATGTTTATGGCGATGATGTTAGAAAAATTGACTGGAAAACAACGGCAAAACTCTCAAAACCTTATGTAAAAATTTATAAAGAGGAAAGAGAGCTTAATATTGTTGTTGCTTCAATGCTAAATGGCTCTACATATTTTGGTACAGTAAAACAAAAATCCGAAGTTATTGAGGAACTTGTGGGGTTGTTAGGGTTTATATCTATCAAAAATGGAGACTTATTTACTAATTCTATATTTGCAGATAAACTTTATCATATTTCAAAACCGAGTAAAAAGTTTTTTTCTGTACATAAAGCAGTGGAATTTATAACAGAGTTTGAACCAATGGGTAAAGATGGAAATTTTGACTTGATGACTCAAACTTTATATAATCGTATAAAGAAAAAATCGTTAATGTTTATTATATCAGATTTTGTTGGAGATATTGATTTAAGAGTACTGGCAAAAAAACATGATGTGGTTGCATTAATAATTAGAGATAAGTTTGAAGAAAATCCTCAAGCATTAGGATCACTTAGATTAGTTGATATGGATAATAAAAATAGCTATGAGGGTGATATTGATAGTGGTGCTGTTAAAAGATATAAAGAGGCTTTGCATAATAATGATGAAAAACTTTATGTTGAATTTAAAAAGTTAGGGATAAGATTTACAAAAATTTATACAGATGAGATTCCTGCTGTTAAATTAGCAAAATTATTTCTTTAACTGATGTTACGCATATTTAAATTATTTTTAAAATTTAAGGGTAATCATAAAGGATTTGCCTCTATATAATGTTATTTCGTAGGGGTATCCATATATATATCCTAATGTCAATGAATTAAGCTTTTTTAGGACGAGATGGCTTCAGCCTTTCCCTAATATACGGAGCTAAAGCACCGTGTCCAAAAGCATAATAATCCTTCTTTCCGTCATTCTCAGCTTGATAGTGGGAATCTTCATACGGTACTTCTTTCCGTCATTCTCAGCTTGATATTGGGAATCTTCATACGGTACTTCTTTTCGTCATTCTCAGCTTGACTGGGAATCTCTTTGGAAGTGATACAATGTAGATTCTGAATCAAGTTCAGAATGACAAACCATCATTTCAGAATGACAACCGTTTTATAATTACAAATAACCACTAATAAACTTTATAATTATAAATAAATGCTCTCTCTTGTCTCATCTTAAAATCAAGTACAGCCTCTATTTTTGTTCTTGCATCTTTATGAGAAGCTAAGATATTTATTTTAATAATTTTGGAAGGAAAAAATCCATAGCTATCATACTCATCTTTTACTTTACTATCAAGTCTATTAATAGATTTTATAAACTCTAAAGGCTCTTTCTCTCTTAAATTTATCAGTTCATCACCAAAACTAGGTGTAATATCTAACAACATAATAAGAGACTTTTTTGGTATAGTCATTAAATTAGCCTTAGAACCTCTTCCATAATAAAAAAGACTCCTTAACTCATCTAGCCTACTCTTTTCTATCCCTTTTATTAGAGCTAACTCTTCAACTGCTTGAATAGATAAATCATCTCTTGGTTTATAACTATCATCACTTAAATGTCTATAATAATCCTCTTCTGCTCCATTTAATTTTTGAAATGAATTCTTATCTATCCAATCTAAAATACTATCTTTAATGGTATAAAAGTTCTCAATATCTAACTCTTTTGCAATCATCTCATTTCTTAAAAATAAAACATTATAAATTCCTGCCGTATCTTGGATTGTAATATTTACATCATTAAAAATAGTATTATTATTGTCAATATATAGTTTATTTGATAGATTATAATCTTCTGCAATCTGATTTGTCATGGTATTAAGATAAAATTCACCAGTAGTTCCATAAAATATTAGTAAATCAACAGTCTCTTCTGCTTTTAATCGTGATATTAATTTATCTTCTAGTTTAGCTGAGATTCCAACAATATCTTTTGATAAAATAGCCAAAAATATAGTCACTGCCCCCATCCCTGCCACAATCCATAAAATTACTGATAGTGCATAAGCCTTTTTCATATTTACTTTTCTCATTAAAATGGGTCTCTAAGAATCAAAATATTTTTTGTGTTGTTCATATCTATCATTGCACTAAAATCAAACTCCAAAGATTCTTTAGAATTTTTCATAAATAGAGTTATTAATGATGGTGTCTCCTTCTTTTCTACAAAATTATATTCAAAACTACACTCTTCTAAATCATCAAAATAGCTCTTTTTAAAATCTATATCTTCAATTACTGGAGCTAAATAGTTACTATGTTTATCATATAAAATCTTTTCATAATAGTTTAACTTATCATCTTTACACTCTATTTTTATAATTGATATATCTCTATTAAAAATTGGATTTTTAGATATAAATAACATCTCTTTATTTTTAAGATAAATAAAAGGTTCTAGTTTTGTATCTTCAAATCCTCTTTGTATATCCACCGAATAAGGAAACATCCCACTAATCACACCTCTAAGTTGGTCGTAACCTATCGCCTTTTTTGGCACAATTGAACCAATACGAGTAAATTGAGATATACTATATTTAAAAGCAAACATCATTGTAGAGATTATAAGAGCCATTAATACTATAGAAATTAACATCTCAATAAGTGTAAATGCTTTAGAGTTATTTTTCATTTGGGGATTATTAAAAGATTGATAAATGTAAGGTTGTGAATAATATATGTATTTGATTTAAGTTTATATTCATAAACAAGGCAAGATACCTTGTTTATTTAAAAGAGTTATATCATCATTCTTAGAATGGTAATATTTCCCAATTACCAGTTGTTACTACTACTGGTTCTTCTGTTGTATTTGCATCTGCCTTAATTTTAGCAAGTCTTTCTTCTTCTTTAATTCTATCTGCCTCAATTTTAGCAAGTCTTTCTTCTTCCGCAATTCTAGCATCTTCAATTGCTTGAAGTCTTGTTGCTTCTGCTGCTAATCTATCAGCTTCTGCTTGTTCTACTGTAGAATTATCTTCTACATTAGTTGCTGTGCTACTACCACTACTTCCACATGATGTGAAAATAGTTGCCAGTAGTCCTACAAAAATTATTTTTAATAAGTTCTTTTTCATTAATTATTCCTTATTTATTGTACTGTTGCTGATTTATCAAAAGCAGGTACATTATCCAATAAGTTTTCTCTTGTTACAAGAACATCTCTATCTCTCATAAATTGCTCTTCAACAGAATCATCTCTCTCAAGCTCATCTATTTGATCTTCAACAACATTATCATCAGCTACAAAATCATAACCTCTAAAGTATGTTGATTTTTCTTCTGCAATAACTGGTCTATCAACAGGAGAGAATACCCAATTTGTTTGAGCAATACCACCCACAGCAGTACCAATCATTTGTGTCATTACAGCAGGGATACCTTTACCTTCTGCACCAACCAAAGCAATTTTTGCGAAACCTTTTACATCATCACCAATAAAATAAGCATCTTGTCCACCTACCAAATCTTGAATATTATTCATTGCTTGAAGCTCATTTGGATATGTTACTACAATTTTACAATCATCAGTTCCAAAAGGAGATACTGGAGTATATACAGAGTTATCATTACAATTTCTTTCATTTTCATTCCATAAGTTTCTTTCTAATCCACCAATTGTATATGTACCTAGACCTTTTGATTGATTTGTCATTACCCAATATTGGTCATCATTTCCAAGTTGAATAAGTGTTCTTTTACCAATTTGTGTAGCCAACACAGTATTATCTACTTTATCAGTTGCTGCTGTTGTTTCTAATGGTGTATTTTCATAAGTATAGTCAAGGTATCTTACTAAGAATGTTTCCGCATCTTTTCTTACTTTTAGCCCTTCATATACACTTGTTGTTGTTTCATCAGCATCATCATCAAAGATTGTTCTATCATTAAAGTTTGAAAACTCAGCCTCTGTATATAGTAACATATTGCCATCTGCTCTTTGGTCTGGTCTATTTGTTAATGCACAATTATTTATTGTTACATCTGCATTATCTGTTGCATAAGTTGTTGTATTACAATCTGTAACATTACTTATTGCGGTTGCAGGAATAATTAAATCTCTTTTATCATTTGTTGGATTATATAATCTTAGTGTACCCATTAATACTTCTGGTCTAGGGTCAAAAAAGTCAGCACCTTTTGTTTTTGTTAGAGGATTATCACAATTTTCTGCCACATTTGGTGATTCAATTTTATTTACCATACTGTTATTTCCAAAACTATTTTGAGCATTAAACACAATCACACCATTGCTTATACCACCTGGCTTATATGAGTTTCTCCACTCTGGACGACATTCATCAAGAAGCTTTCTATAATCAAGATATAAATTTGTATGGTCATTATGATAACTTCTATCTGACTCTGCCATAGCAACTACTGTAAAATAACCTGAATCTATTTGGAAGTTTTCATTAATTGTGTAGGGTGTTCCATCTGGATTCATAGTAGCCTTATCATTTGCTACACCATCTACTGGATTTGATATACCCTCTTTAGTTACAATTGAACTATCTTTTGTAATAATATGACCATCTGCAATTGTAAATCTAAATGCGTCATGAGCAGAAAGATATATATTGAAGTCAAATATCTCTTCTGAAGCACCAGCGTTATGAAATGTTATTTTTGCAATTACTGCATTATCACTATTATTTCTGATTACTGCTTCTGTCTCCCAACCTTTTCTGCTCTCATCTGTTGTTGCTATAGACTGTCTAAAAGCAGGAAATAGAAGAGCATCACCCTTTTGAGTTGCACTTAGCTTAAGCTCCGGAGCTGACTGAACACCACCTTTATATGCACCCTCTATACCACTTTTAATATCATAAATTATACCATTACCTGCTGCATTTTCTTTTACATCAAATGCCATTACTCCTGTTGTCATAACTGCAATTGCTGTAACTGCAGATAAAAAACTTTTTTTAACCATAATAACTCCTTAAATTTGTTTGTTTGTTATTTATTTAATTTTGACACTAACAACATAATTTTATAAAAATTGCACACTGCAATAATATTATTTTAGTTGATAATTTCGTCATACTAGAATTTTACACAAGATAATCTTAAACCCTTATTAAAATAGATAAAAAATTATCAAAAATTTAAGATAATTATTGTTATAATTAATATAAAGGAAAATATAATGAAAAATATAAAAATGTTATGGTTATTGTTAATAATAGTTACATTTATTTTAAATAGTTGTGGTGGTGGAGGTGGAACAAGAGTAGATAATAATGGTAGTTTAAATATTAATGTAAGCGATATCAATTTATCAATAGAGGATATAAATAATACTATTGAGGATGAGGAGAGTAATTTATCGATAGAAGATATGAATAGTAGTGTTGAAGAGGGTAATTTATCGATAGAAGATATAAATAATAGTATTGAGGAGTGTAATACTACTGATATTAATGGCACTATTATAGAAGATTGTAATATTAGTGATGATATAAACTCTTCGGATAATAATGATTATATTAAAGATAGCAATAGACAACCTGAGATTTCTGGTGATATATATATAGGTGATGGAACTCCAAAAGAAGCTAATATTACAGTAGATGATTTTGATAGAGCTAACTTAACTTTGGAGATAGAGGATGATTTAACGCTAACTACTGCAAATAATTTTTTATTTGGGCTTAATATTAATGAACTTGATGATGAGACGATAGAGAGACTAAAGCAATTTATGACTCTTGGTATTTCAGTTGATTATAACCAAACAGGTTGTGTGGAGTCAAATAATCCACCTTTTAATGTAGAAGATTATAAAAATGCTTATATTACAGGGGTAAATGAGGATAATATAGATAGAGTAAATTTATCTATAGAGGCTTTAGATTTAAGAGATACTAGAGATATTAAAGTGGCTCTAAGGGTGATTGACGGACTTGGGATTAGAAATAGTGATATTAAAATAGTAGAGACAAAGCCTGAACTAATAATAGATGTTAATCAAAGTGTTGTTACATCTTTTAAAGTAGATGATTTTGTAAATAATGGGTTTAATGGAATAGATGAGAATAACATAGAGGATATGAATAAGTTTATAACTTATCAACTTAATATACAAACTCTTGAAGAGTTAAAAAATGTGGTTGAAAGAGCCTATCAATATAATATAAGTGTGGATTTACAATGTAAAAATAGTGATGCAGATGATGAACATAATCTAACACTTGATGGATATAATATAGCTTGTATATCAACCAATAATATAGATAATTTAACTAGTTTAGCAATAGATTTAAATCTATCTAATACAAAAGAGATAAGAGATATATATACAACTGCTTATGCTATTGGTATAGAGTTAGCCCCTTCTATTTTAACTGCTCCTCCTATAATATCTATAATAGAAGATAAAGAGAATAAGATATATATGAAAAAAACAGGTCAAACTGCTATATTTGAGCCTAAAGATGATGGATATTATCAAAGTGGAGTTAAACCCTTTTATGAAAGAATCGATTTTGGAGATGATAAAGGTGTGGTAAAAGATAAATTACGAGGTTTAATGTGGCAAGATAGCAAAGATATAGCTATAAAACAGTGGCTAACAGATGAGGATTATCATGGATGTGAGGATATTGGATTGGTGGGTTCTAATGTTAATGGAATTATTATAACACCTGATATGGCTTGTGAGAATAAATTTAAAAATTTGGGAGATACTGCTTATAACTATTGTAATGATTTGAATCTTGGGGAATATGATGATTGGAGATTACCTTATATAGAAGAGTTATCTGATCTTACCGATTATCAAGCACCAAGATGGAGTGATAATTGGGAGATAGAGAATTATAGTATTCCTAAAGAGTTTAAATATACAAGGTTTGAAGCATATTGGTCTCAAAGTTTTTATCGAGGGTTTGAATGGGATCATGCTTGGGTGTGGGGGTCACAAGATGGAACAGTTATTCATACTTGGACAGACTATAATGGAGCTGTACGATGTGTAAGGGAATATAAAGATATTTATTTTGCAAGTGCTGAGGATGATTATGAAGATTTGGGTAATAATATTATAAGAGATAATTTAAGAGGTATTGAATGGGAGGTGAGTAAATCCCCTTATGATAAATGGGATGTTTTGGTAAAATATTGCAAAGATAAAACTACAGATGGTGGTGGGTGGAGATTACCAAATATAAATGAATTAACAACAATAGTTGATCGCTTAAGAGGTACTTTAGCTGTTAAAAAGCCATTTTTAACATATACAACAATTGCTGGATACTGGAGTTCTACTACTGCTATTGTTTGGCAAGGGATGAATGATAAAGCCTTTAGAATTGAAACTTATCGTGGGAGTGAAATAAAAGCAGAGAAAACCAATGTTAATAAAGGATTTTGTATAAGGGATATAAGAAATGAATAATTATCTCTTTTATCAAAATTTAAGATATATAGAGATATAATTACAGTCATAATTATTTAAAAATAATCCAACAACATAAAGGAAACGAAATATGAATATATCAAAATTTATTAAAATGCTTTTTATTGGAGCTACACTTTTACTTCTATCATCTTGTGGTAATGACAATCCAGTGGTAGATTGTTTAGACTGCGATCCAGTACCAGAGGTAATTGAACCTACAGATCCAGAGCCTGAAATAGTAGTTCCAGAGCCTGAGCCAGAAGTTGATTTAAGAGATTGTACTTATGTTTTATTAGGTGATAACCCAGCTTCTGTGGTTTATGATGGTAACTATACAGATGCTGGTTTAGATCAAGTGGTTAATGGAGAGGGTGAAGATATTGACCTTAGTCTAATTATGGATAATGCAGAAGATGTTAATACAAGTAGTTCTGGAGAATATATAGTTGAATATTCATCTGATTTATGTGATAATAATATCACAAGAGTTGTTGTTGTTGAAGAAGAACCAGTTATTGAACATGGTGAGTGGGAGATATTACCATTTTAATGATATAGATTCTGAATCAAGTTCAGAATGACAAACAACCATTATTGCAGTAATGACACATTCCTTGTTGAAGTCTGTCATTCTCAGTTTGACCTTTCGTCATTCTCAGCTTGACCTTTCGTCATTCTCAGTTTGACTGGGAATCTAACAACCATTTTTAACCAAATCATAATATAAATCATTCCATTCTTTATTATTCTTTTCTATCAATTCAATATTATTCTTTTCTATCAATTCAATTTTCCATTCTCTTTTCCAATTTTTTAACTGTTTTTCTCTCTTTATCGCTTTTTCTATATTCTCAAAACTTTCAAAATAGACAAGTTTTTTTAGATTATATTTTTTTGTAAATGATTCTACTGACATTCATCACCCCTATAAACTTAAAGTAATATAATAAGAAATAAATATATATTAGGAATATACCATCTGTTTTACAAAAATAAATAAAATAAAAACAAAAAAATTAGGGCATCTAGGCTTAGTGGCAGGGATGTGTAAAGAGTTAAATATATCTCAAATAGTCAATAACCATATAGTCACAGGAGACCAAAGAACCCTGAGTCATGGGGACGCTGTGGTCGCTATGATCATCAATGGCTTGGGTTTTACAGGTACACCACTATATATGACTCCACAATATTTTGAAGATAAACCAATAGCTCAACTATTAGGAAAAGATATAGAGGCAAAAAGTATAAATGATATAGCACTAGGACGAACTTTGGATAAAATATATGAGTATGGAGTTAGTGATTTATTCTCAAAAATAGCTTCAAATGCTGTAAAAACTCTTGGGATTTCTTCAAAAATAGGACATTTGGACTCAACTGCCTTTGCAACTCATATAGAAAAAGAGAAAGATACAGGTGATGGAACAGTTGAGATACGAAAAGGTCATAGCAAAGATTATAGACCAGATTTAAATCAAA
>JAMOOQ010000011.1 GCA_027100635.1 Campylobacteraceae bacterium
AGGGGTGATGAATGTCAGTTTAATGAAAATCATGAGATTATTTTGGAGTGCTTAGGGGATGATTATGAAGAGTTTTATGATTAGTTGTTTTATATTAGTTTAAGTTTAGAGGGGTGATGAATGTCGGCTTTACCATCTATTGCAAATATATTATTAGGTTTTATCTCTATAAGTGATTTATAGACTCTTTGTGGTAAGTTTTTAATACTTTTTATATTATCAAAATAATATAGACCATTATTATAGTTTATACCAAATTTAGAATCTATTTTATTCATTATTAATTCACTCATAATTCCCCCATAATTTTAAAATAGTATATTAGATTTCTTTCGAAACTAGATTCTGAATTAAATTCAGAATGACAAACAACCGTTTCAGAATGACAAATAATCGTTTCAGAATGACAAACAATCGTTTCAAAATGACGAACAATCGTTTCAAAATGACGAACAATCGTTTCAAAATGACGAACAATCGTTTCAGAATGACGAACAATCGTTTCAGAATGACAAACAATCGTTTTAGAATGATAAACCACCGTCATTCCGTGCTTGACACGGAATCTAAAAATAAGTTTTAAAAGAAATCCATTAATATAATATTATACTATCAAAAAGACAATAAGTTTGATTTTTACAAAACAATAGTATAGAATTTTGTTGGTTTTGTTTTACCTTTTAAAAGTATGCTATCAAGATATTTAATCTCATACATATCTTTAATATGCTCATAAACTTCATCGCTTATGATATTATATGTACCATACTGTTTATTAATTGTTTCTAGTCTCGCAGTAGTATTTACGCTATCTCCAATAACTGTATAGTTTAATCTATTTTGTGAGCCTATATTACCAACTAGTGTTTTCCCATAGTGAACAGAGACTCTTGTTTTAAACATCTCTTGATTATTTTCTTGTCGTTTTTTATTAAAAATATTAATTTCTTGATGTATTTCAACAAGAGTTTCAACAGCAAGTAAAATTGGATTGTTCACATCTTTTGGAGCTCCCCAAAAAGCCAATACAGCATCACCAATATATTTATCAATTGTTCCATTTTTGCGTTGAATAACACTAGTAATTTTATCAAAATATTCAGACAGTTCAATAGCCACATCTCTTGGATTCATATTTTCAGATATTGTTGTAAAGTTCTCTATATCTGTAAACATAATTGCCAAATTTTTCTCTTCCCCTCCTATTTTTGCCTCTTGATTTAACTCCATTAGTATCTTTACAATATCCACAGGAATATATTTTGTAAATGAAAGAAGAGCCACTTTAAGAGACTTTAGAGAGTGTTGAGCCTCTTTTATCTCTGTTATTTTAGAGTCTTCATTGATATTAAGATTTAGATGAAGGTGTTCTATACTTCTAATTTGAGAGGATAAAAGGGTAATTGGTTCGGATATTTTTTTTGATAAATAAGCTACAATAAAAATAAATAGTATCAGTATTATTATTGATATAATTATGGTTTTATATATAGTTAATATTATATCACCCAAAATAATATCTTCTGGAATTAAAGTTAATATTTCCCATTTTTGTGATGAACTTTTTGGAAATGAGTGAAAGAAATATAGATATTTTATACCATTGTCACCTTTAACAATACCACTTTTATCACCTTTTATATATTGTTTATATGCTTTATTTATAATTGTTGAGTTTAAATTTGAATCAAGTTTAATTATAGTATCTGTTATTGATTGATGACTTTTAAAAGATGAAGCAATAATATTCTGTTTTTTATCAAAAAGTATTATATCTCCACTTATTTTTTGACTTTGAAGTTTTAAGAATTGATTAAATCTTTGGTATGTAATATCTGCACCTGCTACTTTTGTTTTGGTAGAATTTTTATCAAAAATTACCCGACTTACAGTAATACCTACCTCTTTTACTGTTGCATAAATATAAGGTTCAGACCAAAATGTGGTATCTTTTTGATTAGCTATTTTATACCAAACTCTTGATATTGGATTATATGTAGTATAGTTGGTTTTTATATCTATTGTTTCTAAGTTATCATTTTTATAATACCATCTATCTATAAATTTATTATTTTCTTTTTTAATAACTCTTGCTACAAGTTGAGGATATCTGCGTATCTGTATAAAATCACCTTGATTATTGGCAATATAGATACTATTTATATATGAATATGATATTAACTGCTCTAACATTAAATTTATTAATATATCTTGATGTTCCAAAATATTACTGCTTGACCCATTTAATTTAGATAATATTTCAACATCATTAGATGAAATTTCTAATGTTTTTGTTGTCATATTTACAATATTATATGAGATCTCTTTTTGAATTTTATCAAGCATTATATAAGATAAGCTATATGATTTGTAGTAATTATAACTTATTAAAATAACCACTATAATGCTTAAGAGCATTGCAAAAAGTCTACTTAATTTTATTGAGAATTTTTTAGTTTGCAATAATGGACTCCTTGTATTATAGTCTCTGAAAAAATCCTAAATCTACATTTTTATAAACTTCATTCCATCTAAAAATTTCACCATTCATTGCTATATAAATACCTTGTTCTAATATTTTTATTGCACCAAATGCAGTTCCTAGATTAAACAGTGCGTCAGAATTTTTAAATTTATATGGAACCATCGCTCCAACTAGTATTATAGTTTTATCAAGAGAATTGTCTGCTAAATATGATGCTGTTTGAATCATACTGTCAGTACCATGAGTTAATATAATTTTATCCTCTTCAGATGAGAAAATATTTTGATATATAATCTCTCGGTCACCATCATTCATATCTAAACTATCTTTTAAAAAAAGAGTCTCAAAAGATAAATCATAACCGTATCTACCATCTTTAAGCATATCTTGAATATAAGAACCATCTCCAAAAATTAACTGACCATTAATTGGATTATATCTTTTATCAATAGTTCCACCTGTAATTAAAACCTTAATAGACATTAATTACTATTATCTACTACTATTGCTCCAAGCTTAGATAAGATATCATCCATCTCTAAATCTTTCATATCATAATTTTCTTGTAATTTTACTAATTTATCTGTAAGATCAGTAATTTGCTTATTTGCATTTTCTAAATCTTCAATAAGGTTACTCTTTTCTGTTACTAACATAGTATGATTATTTAAAAGTTTATCTATTTTTTTTGTAATTAATTCCAGTTTTTCCATCTTCTACCCTTTTATAGTTAATTCTTATATTATATCTTTTTTATTTAAATCTTAGTTTATTATTAATCCAATATTTTTGCAAAATCTTCAAAGATATAAGCACTTTCATGAGGTCCTGGGCTTGATTCTGGGTGATGTTGCACAGACATAATAGGAGCATCATTATATTTTAAACCCTCAATTGTATTATCAAATAAGTTAATATGTGTAACTTTTGCAACCTCTGTGATATTATCAGGCACATTATAGTTATGATTTTGAGCAGTAATCTCTACAGTTGAATTTATTTTAGATTGAACTGGATGATTTCCACCATGATGACCAAATTTTAGTTTATATGTATCATATCCATGAGAGATTGATAATAATTGATGACCTAAACATATCCCAAACATTGGGATTTTAGCATTAATTAAAGCCTTAATCTTTTTTTGTTCATCTTTTAAAATTAATGGATCACCAGGACCATTTGATAAAAATACTCCATCAATCTCTTTAGCTTTAAACTTTTCTATAATAACTGCACTATCAATACTATTTGGAACAACTTCAACTTCCATTCCAGCTTCTGTTAGCTCATTTAAAATATTTCTTTTAATACCAAAATCAATTGCGATAATCTTTTTTGTAGTATTTGGAGTTTTATATTTAAAATTCTCATTATCATATCTTGCATCAGTATGAGTATAACTTTTTGTTGTGCTAACCTCTTTGATATAATTAATATCCTCTATTCTTGGAGATTTTTCTAGCATAGCTTTAAGTTCATTTTTATCACTAATTTCAGTTGAAGCAATCATCATCATAGCTCCCTCATCTCTAAGAGTTTTCGTGATATATCTTGTATCAATCTCTGTAATTCCCATCACTCCATGCTTTTTCATTAATTCATCTAATGTTTCTTCACATCTAAAGTTTGATGGTCTCTCTTGATAATTTCTTACAATGATACCTTTACAATAAGCACCTTTACTTTCCATATCTTGCTCATTACATCCCACAATTCCAATCTCTGGCATTGTAAATGTCACAAATTGACCTGCATAACTTGGGTCTGTTACAATCTCTTGATAACCTGTCATTGATGTATTAAATACAATTTCACCAACACTTGATCCAGTAGCACCAAAGCTATTTGCCTCTAAAAATATTCCATTTTCTAAATAAAGATAAACTTTTTGCATCTATAACATCCCCCTCTTTGCTAACTCTTCTTGGTAAAGTTTTTCATATAATAACTCATAATCATAACTTCCAATAACAGTCTCTCTATCCATTCTTTTAATCTTTTTGTAAACAATATCATCAATTTCGTTATATGCATCACCAAAAGATTTAAAAGCTTTAAAAATTACATTTTTTACTTGATTCTCATTTACTTCATACTCTATAAGATAATTCTCATATAACTCATCTAATATTTTATGAGCCAAATCATTATATCTATCATCATAATTCATAATCACACCATTTTCTGATGCAAGTCTTTTTTTAATCATAAAAAATAGTTGTCTCTCATTAATATGTTGAAACTCTATCTCATCATCATTGTCATCTAAAATATCATAAACTTTTTCATCAAGTTTTCGCTCATTTTTTAGATTTTCATCAATAATTTTTTTGACAGCTTCAACAACAGCCTCTTTACCTTTAGGCATATCAATAAAAGTAGCATTACTTAAGTCTATACCAACTTTAATTGCTAGATACCCTGTTTGGTTCTCTTTTAGTCTCATAGCTACTCCTATCTAATAATTGTATCTTCTCTATCTGGACTTGTTGATATTATACCAATTTTAGCTCCAACAATAGATTCTAACGCAGAGATATAATCTTTAGCTGTTTGAGGAAGTTTGTCAAAATCTCTTACACCTTCTGTTTTATCCCAACCTTTAAATGATTTATATATTGGTTTTGCATCTTCTAATTCATAAGGGACAAAATCTATCTCTTTCCCATCAATCTCATAAGCCACACAAACTTTTACCTCTTTAAAACCATCTAAAACATCAAGTTTCATTAAAGATATATTATCTACACCATTTACTCTAACTGCATGTTTCATTGCAATTGCATCAAACCAACCACATCTTCTTGGTCGTCCTGTTGTTGTTCCAAACTCATGACCATTTTTTCTCATTAATTCGCCATCATCTCCAAAATCTTCACTTGGGAAAGGTCCATTACCAACTCTTGTACAGTATGCTTTTGCAATTCCAGTTACAATTCCTAAATCTTTTGGATTAATTCCTAAACCATTACAAGCCCCAGCACTAACAGTTGTTGAACTTGTTACAAAAGGATAAGTTCCATGGTCAATATCTAGCATTGTCCCCTGAGCTCCCTCTAAAAGAATTTTTTTATTATCATCTAAGATTTTCCATATCATTCTTGTCGTATCTGTAATATATGGAGCAAGTATCTCTTTATATCCATTAAGCTCATTTAAAAGCTCATTTTTTGTTGGAAGAGTTACATCCATAGCTTTAAAAATAGCTTTGTTTGTTTCAAAAAATTCTAAAATCTTATTTGTTAATTTTTCAGTATCTAAAAGTTCCCCTAGACGATGACCAACACGAGATATTTTATCAGCATAAGCAGGTCCAATCCCTTTTCCTGTTGTTCCAATAGCTTTATCACCCTTCATCTTCTCTTTTGCTTGATCAACAAGAGCGTGATATGGTAAAAGAACATGAGCCTTATCAGATAAGAATAATCTACCATCTAAATTATCAAATTGAATCATCTCTTTAATAAAATCTTTTGGCGATAAAACAACACCATTTCCAACTATATTTTTAGCCTTAGGATTTAATACTCCTGATGGAATTAGATGAAGTGCATATTTTTTATCTCCAACAACAATAGTATGTCCAGCATTATGTCCACCAGCAAAACGACATACATAATCATATGATTGTGCCATATTATCAACTATTTTACCTTTACCTTCGTCGCCCCATTGAAGTCCTACAATTAAATCAGCTTTATTCATATTTTATATATCCTTACTTATTTTTCATTATATTTGTTATACATTCATCACTATATAGTGCAAATCCTGAGGCTTTTATACCATCAATATTATATATCCCACCTCTTGCAAGAAGACCATTATCTTCAAAAATTCTAAATGTCAAAGAGTCATAATATCTCATTTTCGCATAATACATAGGAGATATTACAATATTTTCATAATCTATCTCTTTTGTTACCTCTTTAATCTTTTCAATCTCCACAGCAATATCATCTGGAATATTTTTAAGAGCATCTAAATCTTTAACTCTATGAACCGAAACTAAATCACTTATCCAATCTATATCAAGAGCTAATATTTTTTCAATGCTCATAGATTTTAAAATATCTAAATCAACACCATAATTATCATGTAAAATTTGAGGAATTTTAATATTAGTAATTTGCAAAATAGGATTAATATTAAGCTTTTTTAATATATCTATTGTAATATTAGCAGATTCTGCAAAACTTCCATCAATTATCTCTGCACCAATTTGATACTGTTCGATAGTTGGGAAAGATAGAGTTGGTTGAATATAAAACCATCTTTTATGCTCCATACTTCTACCAAGTCTTTTTGTTACGATTCTTACAATATCAGCTGTACTATCTGCTCTTAAAGTTACTTTATGATTGTGTTCATCATTAACGCGTATTAACTCTTTTTGATTATTAAAGCTCTCATGTTGATGATAAGAAAATATAGGAGTTACTATCTCTTCAAATTTTAAATCCTCAAGAATACTACTTGCCTTATATTCCAAATCTCTTTTTACCTTAGCACTTCGTCCAAAATATAGTCTACTTCCACTAGGGATTTCATGTTCAAATATCATCTCTTAATCTTTATAATAAATTTCATTAAATACTTTACTCGCACTACCATCGTACTCTCTTCTTCCTAAATCACTTAAAGCTAATTCAATAGCATTTACAACCCAAGCTGATTCATATACAGGAATTAATCCCATCTGATTTATTCTAAAAAGCTTACCTTTTAAATGGTCTTGACCACCAGCAATATTAACTCCATATTTACTTTTTAAAAGTTTTCTAATTGGCTCTGCATCATCATCAAAAACAGTACTCATAGATAAAGCAGGAGTTTTTGGATAAATTTTAAAACCTATAGATTCTAAAGCCTTTCCAGTTGCATCTGCTCTTAAAATAGTATTTTTATATAAAACATCAAATCCATCTTTTTCAATCTCAGAAAAAATTGCATTAAGCCCAATAATCAAAGTTGTAGGAGCAGTGTAAGCTGTTGTATTTTGTTTTTGTTTTTTTATCTCAGAGCTAAGATTAAAGTAATAATCAGCACCCTTATCAATCTTTAATACTGCATCATTAGATAATCCAATCATAGCAAGACCAGGAGGTAGCATCAATGCCTTTTGACTTCCAGCAATAAGTGCATCAATATTTGTTGTATCAATTCTTTCAACACCAACTGCTGTAATTCCATCTGCAACTATCATAATATCAGGATTTATACTTTTAGCCATTTTTGCAATCTCTTCAACTGGATGTCTAAGCCCACCTGCACTTTCACAAATTTGAATAAATATAGCATCAATATCACTATCTTTTTCTAAAGTATCTTTTACATCTTGCACAGAAGCAGGAGTATCCCAATCATAAGAAAGCTCAACCTTTGGAATATTCATCGCATCAGCAATTTTTCCAAATCTTTCACCAAACTTTCCAGAATTGATTGTTAAAGCTTTAGTTTTGCAAAGATTCAACACACATGATTGCATTGCTCCCGTGCCAGAACTAGCCAACATTACACATTGAGGCATATCAAAAAGTTTTAATAACCTCTCTCTTGCCTCTTTAAAGATTAACTCAAACTCAGGTGTTCGATGATGAAGCGTTGAAGTAGCCATAGATTGTCTAACAACCTCTGGTACTGGAGTTGGTCCTGGTGTAAAAAGTAGCATTTTATCCTCACTATAATTAAATTCTATCCCTTATTTTAAAAAGACATAATTGAGATTAATTATATCCAAAAAGAGTTTACAAGAAGCATAGTAAAAATATTGAATTTAAATCATATTATTGATTAGGTTTAAATTTTTCCGTAGTTTTCAGAACTATAAAGGATTGCCCCTACATTTACTTTAACAAATTCAATGCTCTCTTATAATCCTCTTCTGTATCAATTCCAATAGAATTATAATCTGTCTCTATCATCTTGATTTTATATCCATTTTCAAGGACTCTAAGTTGTTCTAACTTCTCTAATCGTTCAAGGTAGCTTTGCTCCATTTGTGAATATTTAATCAAAAAGTCTTTGGTATATCCATAAATTCCTAGGTGTCTATAAAATTTTAGGGGTGATGGAATATTTATATGGTGATTGACTAGCGTCTCCCATTCATCTCTATGGTGCGGAATGATAGAACGAGAAAAGTATAGAGCATTGTTATTATTATCTATTGTAACTTTTACTACATTTGGATTTTTTACTTCTTCTACTTTGCTTATTTGGTGCATTGCACTACTCATTACAATATTATTATTTTCAAATGAATTAGCTAACTCGTCAATTAGAGAGGGTTCAATAAACGGTTCATCTCCTTGAACATTTATTATAATATCACAATCAATTTGCTCTATAGCCTCTGCTATTCTATCTGTTCCTGATTGATGTTTTTTATCTGTTAAAATTATATTTTTAGTAAAAGTTTCGCAAATCTTTTTAACTTTTCGACTATCTGTTGCAATATAAACTTCATCTATACTTCGAGCTTTTTTACATTGTTCATAAACTCTTTGCACCACACTCTTACCATTTAAATCTAATAATACCTTATTGGGCAATCTTGTAGAGTTTAATCTTGCTGGGATTACAACTATTTTTTTCATATTTTATACTCCTAAATCATACATCTGTATTATACCACTTAATTTATTAGATTTGGAGACCACAATTAATGAATTTATTTTTCGTTTTTGCATTATATTATTGGCTTCAATTAGCTTTTTATTTTCTTTGATAGTTTGTGGATTTTTACTCATTATATCTTTTGCTTGAAGAGTAAAAAATTTATCCTCTTGCATCTCCATAGCGCGACGAATATCACCATCTGTAATAATACCTTTAAGCTTATTGTTTTTTAGAACAACAACTAATCCACATTTTCCATCTGTAATTTTATGAATAATATCTTTAATAGATCCATTTTTAGCACAAGTTGGTAAATTTTCACTCTTCATCACACTTTTTACAGTAGTTAAAAGCCTTTTTCCCAAACTCCCCCCTGGATGAAATTTTGCAAAGTTTTCGTCTTTAAAATCTCTTAGTTTCATTAACGCAACAGCGATAGCATCACCCATCACAAGAGTTGCTGTAGTAGATGACATAGGAGCTAACTGCAATGGACAAGCCTCTTTATTAATAGAAATATTTAGATGAAAATTTGTATTTTGTGCTAATGTTGAACTAGGATTTCCACTCATTGATATAGTTCTGTTTTTTTGAACTTTTAAAAATGGAATCAGCTTTAGAATCTCATCAGTCTCACCAGAATTTGATATTAAAAGAACAATATCCTCTTCTTCAATCATCCCTAAATCCCCATGATATGCCTCCGCAGGATGGATAAAAAAACTAGGAGTCCCTGTACTTGCAAGTGTAGCTGAAATCTTTTTACCAATAATCCCAGATTTTCCCATACCTGATATTATCACTTTACCTTTTGAATCTATAATTGACTTTATAGCTTTTTCAAAATTTTCATCTAAAAGGTTTGAGAGATTAGCAATCTCCTTTGCCTCAATTTCAAAGACCTCTTTTGCAACTTCTATAATATCGTTTCTAGTCATAGCTCCTCTTTAATCTGTGTAGTTGAAATTCCTTCTGTTCGTGGTAAATATACAACTTCACACTGCTTTTTTAAAAAATCAAACTTACCTTCCCAATCATCACCCATCACAAATATATCTATATTATATTTCTCTACATCTGTAACTTTCTGCTCCCAATTAGTTTCAGGAATAACCATATCCACATAACGAATTGACTCTAAAACAGCTTTTCTATTTTTATAATTAAGTAGAGAAGATTTATGTTTCCCTGCATTAAATTCATCTGAAGAAATAGCTACAATAAGCTTGTCTCCCAATGCTTTTGCTCTTTTTAATATATTTATATGTCCAATATGTAATATATCAAATGTTCCATAGGTTATAACTGTTTTCATTTATTTACCTTTTTTTCAGTATATTATTATTTAAATAATTTATTTGATACTTATACCACTCTAAGGTCTCTTCTTTTAACTGTTTTATCTCTTGGGCTGTTTTTTGACCAATAATATTAATATTTTCATTTGGATCGTCATTCATATTGAATAGATAACTAATATCATATTTAGGTCTATATACAAATTTATAATTATCAAAGATAAATCCTAATTTATAATCTTGATAGATATTTGATAGATATATTTTATCTATTTTAGACTTTGAAAATATATTAATCGACTGATTTAATGTTTTATCTATACCAAGAAGATAAAAGACTGAAGAGGCTATATCTTTTATTTGAAATCTATTATCTATATCTATACGATTTGGAAATATGTTGCTATTATAGATTAAAAAAGGTATTTTTATTGAATGTTCATATAAAAAATTACCATGACCCCAGTCCATTTTATCTTCTACAGCCTCACCATGATCTCCTAATATTATTATTAAGGTGTTATCTAATTTACCCTGTTTCTTTAACCCTTCTACTAAATTTTTTAATGAATTATCAATATTAACTAAACAGTTATCATACATATCTGTTTTAGAGTTCTCCTCATATTTTTTAATTGAAGATATATATGGCATATGAGCTAATTTTGTCCATAAAATAGATGTAAATTTTTGTTTTTGTTGTGCAGACCATACCAGAAAGGAATCAGTCAATAATCTTTCATCAAGTTCTTTTCTATTTTTTAAATTCTGTTTCTTCATCTCTATATCTTCTCTTAAAGTTATTTGATGTTGAGTTATTTTATTTAAAAAATTTTTATAATTGCTTCCACCATAATTAGAATACATAGTTGAATAATAAAGAGAGTAATTATTCTTTATTAAAGTTTTTAATAAATTATCTGTTTGATTTCCAATTTGTGAATATTTTGTAATTAATGACTGTGCTCTAGGGTCTGGATAGATACCAAGTGTTAATGAAACCATTGTTTTCATTGTTCTAGGCTGAGTAACAACTGCATTATGAAATACCAAAGAGTTTTTAGCCAATGAGGATAGAAATGGCATAGTATCTCGTTTATATCCATATAACGGTAAACTCTTCTTTCTTGTAGATTCCATTACAAAAAAGATTACATTCATATTTTTAGCTATTGCTTTAAATTTTTTATATACGGTAGGTACATTCTCACTTTCTATAGGATTAAAATTATCAATATTTATATCTTTTAATAAAGATTTATCTACACTATCTGTATCATTATCTAAATCTTTTGTTATCATAAGTATAGGAGACTCTGTACTTGGTTTTGATTTATAGATATGATTAATAGGGAAATATGCTAATACTCCAAATAGTATTAATCCCACTATTATAATAATAAAACCTTTATCTTTCTTATTATTATGTATATAATGACTAAATTTATGAGATAAGAATAAAAATAGGAATATTAATAATATAAAAATATATGTTTTAATGGTAAAGAGTATTTCAATAAACTCTTCTGTTCCTCCATGCATCCTTACTGCTTCTATATGTTGTGGTTCAATAAATGCACCCCACTCTAAAAAAATATAACCACTAAGTAGATAATATAGTCCTAAGCCAAATAGCAATATTGACATTAATATAAGTATCAGATGAATTATAAATTGTAAAATCTTACTAAATAGTGCTACACTACGAACTAAAACTTTATAAAATGAGTTTGATTTTATAAACGATGATAACAGTAATAAAAAAAGACCCGTTATAAAAATTACTATTACAATTAAAATATCAGTTGAGTATGTTAATAAGATATCATAAATATTAAGTTCTCTATTATAGTAAAATAAAGAGATAAAAGTAGTAAAAGTTTTAATAATTAAAATTGAAAATATCATAAATACCAGTGATGTTATATAAAATTTATATATACGGTTGATATGAAAAGTCTCTACAATATAATTAACACCTTTTTTAATATATAAAGATTTTAAAATAAATATAGATAAAATTAGACCCAATATGGTAAAAAGTAGAGAGTATAATATTATTTCAATATATTTTGAACTAATTATCTCATTAAAATTATTAAATAATTGTATATGAGGGTCATTTCCATCTATGATAAATATCATACTATTATTTTTATACTCGATTTTCATATTATGAAGTTTCAGAGTTTTAGATTTTGATAGATTATATAAATCTATATTTTGAGTGCTAAATCCATTTATAATTTGAATACTATTTATCTTTAATCTTTTTCCTAGGTATTCTGGTGGATCAAATCTAATACCTTTTATTTTTTTAAAGTTATTTAATCTATATTTAGCTAATATATTTCCTTTATCATCAGATGACAATAACAGCATAATTAATTGCTTATCACTATATTTTTTACCATTTTTATAATATAGAGCTACTTTTGATTTTGACAATATATTTTTTCCACTCATATCAATATATATATTTGCAGTACTATATAAACTAAATACTATATATAAAGATAAAGGGATAATCCAAATTAAATTAATGAAATGTTTCTTAATAGAAAAATTATTAAAATCTATTTGCATAATAATTTTCTTACTAATCTTTTAGAATTATTAGAGTCTATATAATCAAAAAATATTTTTTGTTTAAATTTATAGTTTTCATCAATATTTATATCTTTAGAGGATGTTAATCTTTTTATTTCTACAATTAAAGTATCAAAATCATAACAAATTTTACCAGCAAATACAAACTCTAAATCATAAAAAAGTCCTCTTTCTTGTTCGGAATATCTTTTGTAATCATATGCAAAACTAATCATTGGTTTACCAGTAAGCATAAAGTCAATAAAGCAACTTGAATAGTCTGTTATTAATAAATCAGCTTTTCTATATAAAACCTCAATATTAGGAAAATTGCCTGAATCCATATTAATAATATATTCTCCTTCTAAAGCTTTGATATATGAGTTTGTATTATCAGCCATATGTTCTCTAATTCCCATAATTATATTATGTTCTTTCAGATAATTATGCAAAATCTCTTTTTCTGTAGCTGTAAACTTATAATATCCATCTTCTTGTGTATTTTTAAATGTTGGTGCATATAGAATAAATTTTTTATCTTTAATTAATTTATTAACTTCTTTTAATTCATCTTGAAAATCAGAAGGAAGAAGAGAGTTGTCTTTTAAGATAAAATCATTACGAGGTAGCCCTGTTACCCATATATCATTATAAGTTAAGGGATAAAAAGCTGATGCCATTGCCATTCTGTCTATGGAAGATGAAGCTATAACACTATGATATTTGGAGTGTTCAATAGAAGTCTCTTTTATCTGATTTTGTTGGTCAATTGATGCTACTCCTATTCTTTTTAGTGGAATACCATGCCATAGATTAATAAATTTATGTTTTTTACTATCTAATGGATATATTGTATTAATCGCTGGAGTATGTTTTATAAAGATAATACCACACTTTAAAAGATACTCTTGTCCTAAGATAGATTCAAGAGGAATAATTTCAACATTAACACCACTTAGATTAATCTCTTTACTTCTAATTAGTATAATTTTTTTTATATCAGGATTATTTTTAACCTCTTCAAATACTGCTCTATCATTACCTGCTAAGTTATGCTCATAAGCACATACTGGAAATGCCCAATAGTTCATATCTACTTTTGATTTCATATCTCTTTTAATAAACTCTGTACGGGTTAATAGATTTTTTTTATTTTCTTCTATATGAAGATTATTATATAACTTTGTGGCATCTGCTACTCTATATAGATTCTTTTCAATTGGTTTAATATCTAAATCAGGTATTAAATTAAGAAGTTTCTCTTTCCACTGCCATAATTGAGGAACATGATAATGATTTTCTGTTAAGAAAAATCTTTTAAATAAGGGGAAGCCTTCTCCTATCATATTAAAAATATTATTAGTAAATATTGGATGAAATGGATATAAATCATCCATATATGTATCAAAATCATATCCTTTATTAATTAATCGTCTTGTTAAACCTATCTCATAATTTAAAATTATGTTCTTTTTATTTCTCTCTTTTTTAACTGAATTTAATATATTTTGCAATTCATTAGAATCTAAAATAGGTTTTCTAAAAACTAAAAAATATGATGCAACTAAAAAATCATATTCATTATCATTTTCATAGGTTGAAAGCATTTTCTCTTTTACAATTTTCATTGATATTTTTCTATCAAATTGATTTGATTTTATATCTTTTGTATCATAAATTCCTTTAGTTGCTTGCATACCCCACCAACTACAAGATTTTTTATCCATTTTATTAAATACATCATCAAGAGGTTTTAAAAGATAACTACTATCATTTACTAAAATTACTTCATCATAATCTTCAATTTTATCCCAGCCTACAAGATATTGAGCTAATCGTTTATAAGAACCAAAATCATATTCTCCATGACGAATCCCCCAAGCACCTTTTGTATAAGGCTTTAATTTATCTAGCTCTCCATCTTGTAATATAGAATCTGATAAAAAATATACATCTGAATGTCGTGCAAGTTCTTTCACAAAAAGCATTACACTTTCATCAATAAGTCCATCTATATCATAAGCGGCAAAAAGTGATACTCTTTTTGGGTTTTTTAATAGTTGGCTTTGAATAAGTTTAGGTTGTTTTAATATAGGTCGTGAGGTATAGTTCATCTTTTTACCAATTAAAACATAATGTAGTAATGGATTGGGAGTTGATAGATAATTTCGTAAATACTCATATTTATACCATAACACATCAAATTCTAAGCTAGGTTTTCGGTCCTCTTTATATCCATACCTACAGTAATGCTCTAATGCACTTAAACCAGCATGGAAAACATCTGGATTATTAGTTAGATAATAATTTTCATCAAACTCTTGAGACTCTTTGATTAGATAAGAAGCTAATATATGATTATCTTCTGATGGAAGAGAATATCTCCTTTGTTCAGTAATACCATTCTTAATATAGTGTATAAGTGGATTAACTCTATGATGTAGTATATCTACATTAAAATCAAGATAGGATAAAGGTGAAAATCTCTTATTTGGTGCCTCATTAGTATATATTCCATATCTTAAAAAATGCAAAATTGGATTCATCTTTAGTTTCATAGATCTAGGTGTTTCTTGTTGATAATATATACTATCAAACTCTATAGAATCTTTAAGAATATTGTAGTTATCTATAATTTTATCTTCATAGTCTAAAGTAGTTCCAACACCCATTGCAGTATAAGAATATCCCTTAGGTAGTATCTCAATTGAATGAATATCTCTTTGAATAGATATAGCATAAGATAGTGCTGTTTGCATATTTGTTATTTGTGGTAAAAGACCAAAGATTCTCTCCATTGCATGAAATGAAGAGGCAGAAATACCCGTTTTCATATAACTACTCTTTGTCAAAATATTATTAAGTTCATCAAAATTTGATATAATCGGCTCAAATATTCTTAAATCTGCCCAGAACATTGTTCCAGCTACAAAACCCCAATCTTTAGCAGGATCTAATTTATTATCAAAAATATTTAATATTTCACTTACATATATATTATTGCCATACATTAATTGTTGAGCGGATTTATATAATTCAGCAGAACAGAGCATTCCTACTTTTGGATTATTTTCAAAAGTATAAACTATCTTTCTTATGCTTTGTGGTGAACCTAAAATAGATTTCATTAAAAGAGTAAACCATAAGTTACCTATTCCTTTAATAACTTTATCAAGATCTCCAGCACCTTTTTTAGTATGTATTTTACAAACTAAATCATAACCTAATTCTTTTAATCTTGGCAATAATGATATAAATGGGGCAACATCATAACCTTGATTTGGATAGTTGATTATCTCATAATTAAACTCTCTATCTTCTAAAATATCTTGAAGATCTTTATGTTTCTCTGTAGAGACAGTAAAATATATTTTATAATCATAAGGTATGTTTTCTATATAGTTTAAAATATCTTGAATTTTATCAAGATAATATATATGAACAGCTACAGCTATTTTTAACTTAGTATCATTACCTTCTATATTATTAACTATAAAATTCTTATCTACCAATTTTTTGACTGGTTTTAGCTCTATATAGGGTTTAACAATAGGATCTCGTTCATGAAAATTTTGTAACTGCTTAATAGTGTAATTTATACCATGTAGTTTAATATTCTTTTTAGCACTTTCTCGTAATTTTGGATTATGTTTTAATACTCTTAATATATTCCATATCTTAGATGGTACAATTTTCTTAACTACTTTTTTCATTTTTACTCTTTTCATTTTTTTTAATAAATAAAGATTTGATATTAATAACTCTTTTTACTCTATTTTTAATTCTCATAGACTGAGCTAACTCTTTTAATGCTAATATTTCTATCTCTTTTTGATTTAATTTAATTTTTTCTAATTCTCTAATTCTATTTTGTTCCTCTATTGAAGAAATAAGATTTTGAAGCTCTTTTTGATTTTTTAATATTTCTAAATCCTTTTTATTAATCTCATCACTTTTAGCTTGAAGCTCTTTTTGATTTTTTAATATTTCTAAATCCTTTTTATTAATCTCATCACTTTTAGCTTGAAGCTCTTTTTGATTTTCTAATATTTTTAAATTTTTTTTATCAATCTCATCACTTTTTGCTTGAATCTCTTTTTGATTCTCTAATATTTCTAAATCTTTTTTATCAATCTCATCACTTTTTGCTTGAATCTCTTTTTGATTCTCTAATATTTCTAAATCTTTTTTATCAATCTCATCACTTTTTGCTTGAATCTCTTTTTGATTCT
>JAMOOQ010000012.1 GCA_027100635.1 Campylobacteraceae bacterium
TCTAATATTTCTAAATCTTTTTTATCAATCTCATCACTTTTTGCTTGAATCTCTTTTTGATTCTCTAATATTTCTAAATCTTTTTTATCAATCTCATCACTTTTTGCTTGAATCTCTTTTTGATTCTCTAATATTTCTAAATCTTTTTTATCAATCTCATCACTTTTTGCTTGAATCTCTTTTTGATTCTTAGATATTTCTAAGTTTTTCAAATCTATCTTTTTATCTAAAAATTTCAATCTTAAACTAAAAATATCTTCTAAAATATTTAATTTTTTTATAGATATTTTAATAATATTAATATTATTAAAATTATTAGTCACAATTAACTGAGGATCATTATGTAAAAAAAATATCTTTTTATTATAATAAATACCATTATGTTTTATATCATTAATTATTCTATTATCTATCAGAAAATATTTAAGAGAAAGGCTACAAGCATAGTGCAATACATCAAATCTAATATTTTTTATATTACTATAGGTTGATAAGTCATATTCAAAAGTGAGTGAATTTAGTTTATATGGAGTTTTTATAGTCTCTTTATGATTAAATCCATTACCTGTATCAATATATAAAACAGCTTCAAAAAGGTTATTAAAATCTATTTTTTTATATATTTGAATATTATCTGAATCTTGAATGATATTTTTTTGATGATTATAATTCTTTTCAAGATTATTATATAATAGTAATAATTTATTTTTTTGCGTAGAGTCAATCATAAAATTTGCATATTGTTTATACATACTTAAAGCATTATTTAACTTTTTAATAGATTTTGTTTTATCTATATTATTGGATAAATTATTAATATTTTGAAGAGTATTTTTTATAAAAGTAGGTACATATTTTTTTAAGCTTTCATCTGATTGATTATGTTTTAATCCTTTTTCAACAAAAGTTTCTAATTCTAATGAGTTTTTATTTAGGTCTATAAATTGATTTAGTTGAAGTTGTTTTACTATTTTGCTAATTGATTCTGATGTATTCGCTAATAGTTCATTATAGTATAAAAATACTCTCATATATTTTCTTGTATAATATTCAGCATATAATGTATGCTTACTCCAAAGTGTTAATGATTTATTTATTGAAAAATCATCTCTTTTAAATAATGAACTAGCTATTTCTATTGGATTTCTAATAGCAATAATAATTTTTATTTCTATACCCATATCACTTAAAACTTTTTCCCAAAATGGAAATAACAATGATATTCTTGGATCTTTAATAGCAAAAATTTTATCTCTATGATAATCATCTAGAATTATATTCCTAGCTTTTATATAGAAAGAATCAAGTTTTTCACTATTATGCCAATCATCAACTAGATAATTTAGGTCATCCCATTCTGTTTTTAAAAATGGAAATAGCTCCATATCATGAAACTTAAAGATATTTTCATTTTCAAAATAACCTTTTTGATTATCCATAGTTGCACCCATAAGTTCTTTACCCATAGATATATTTAATAAGTTTAAAATACCACCAATTGCAGAAGTTCCACTACGGTGCATACCTAATACCAATATACAAGTTTGTTTATCTTTCATTATTCTCCAAATAAATTTAAATTATATTATAATACTTAAAGTATTATAAAACATCACCGAAGTGTGGTCTAAGTTTTCTAAATACCACAGCTCCACCAATAAATAAAATAGTTGTAAAAGAGATAAAGTATAAACTCTCATAACCTCTCTCCCAAAACCAAATCTTATTTATAAAAGTATCTCTAAAGCCACTTGTTACATAGAACATTGGATTTGCCTTAATTATATATTGATATTTCTCTGGAACCAATTTAAGAGACCAAAAAATTGGAGTAGCCCAAAAACCAATCTGAATTAGGACAGCAATCAAGTTCCCAATATCTTTAATAAATACTCTAATTGATGACGTTAGCCAAGACAAACCAATTAATAATACTATATTACAAAATAGATAATAAAAGATTTGCAACCAATATAAATCAGGGGAATAACCATATAATATAAAAGATAAAATTAATAAAAGTATTAAAACAATATGTATAAGAAATGCTGAACCAATTTGAATTACTGGTAAGATACTAGTTCTAAATGCTACTTTTTTGACTAAAAATGAATTATCTATAATTGCATTTGTTCCACTTGAAAATCCATTTACAAAAAAGAACCAAGGGATCATACCAGATATAAGCCATAAGAAAAATGGAACACCATTAGTATCTGGGGAAGCTCTAAAACCAACTTCAAATACAAACCAAATTACTGCTATAAAAGTAATCGGTTGAATAAAAGCCCAAATAAGACCTAAGTATGAACCTAAATATTGTTTTTTAAAATCATTTTTAATTAATGTTTTAATTAATTGGCTATTATCTTTTAGATGTAATAAAAATATCTTAAATTCATTTATATAGTGCAAATATCAACCTTTATTATACTTTTTTAAATACCACTCAATAGTTTTAACTATACCACTATCAAAATCCTCATCAGCTTTCCAGCCCAACTTCTCTTCTACTTTTGTAGCATCAATTGCATATCTTCTATCATGTCCTGCTCTATCTTCTACAAATATTATTAAATCTTTATAGCTAGATTCTAAATCAAGTTTAGAATGACGAGGTTTTATTTTATCTAAAATTGTACATATAGTATCTACAATTTGTAAGTTTGTTCTCTCATTTCTTCCACCAATATTATACACATTAGATGCCTCACCTTTGTGATAAACTAAATCAATCCCTTTACAGTGGTCTAATACGAATAACCAATCACGAATATTCTTACCATCTCCATAAATTGGAATAGACTCTCCTGCTAAAGCTTTTCGTATAATAGTTGGAATAAGCTTTTCATCGTGTTGTTTTGCACCATAGTTATTACTACAATTTGTAATCACACTATTCATACCATAAGTCTCTTGATAACTTCTTACAATCATATCACTTGATGCTTTTGAAGCAGAATATGGAGAGTTTGGAGCATAAGGAGTCTCTTCTGTAAACAGGTCAGTTTCATTTAAAGTACCATAAACTTCATCTGTTGAGATATGATGAAATCTACAATTTTCATATCCATCTTTATAATCAAAAGGTTTATTCATCCAATATTTATATGCCACATCAAGAAGTGTAAACGAACCATTTACATTTGTTTCTATAAAAACAGAAGGATTTTTGATAGAGTTATCCACATGAGATTCTGCTGCAAAGTGAATTACACCTCTTACATCATACTCATTAAAGATAAATTCAACTAATTCACGATTACAAATATCACCTTTAATAAATTTATATCTAGGATTATTCTCAACCTCTTTAAGATTTTCTAAATCACCTGCATAAGTAAGCAAATCTAAATTTACAATCTTATATTCTGGGTATTTATCCATAAAATATGGCACAAAATTACTACCAATAAACCCTGCACATCCTGTTACTAAAATTGATTTCATTATCTTTTTTCTCCTAATTTAACTAAACACTCTCTAAGGCTCTCTTTCCAAAATGGAATTTCTATATTAAATTTCTCTTTGATTTTAGCTTTATTTAATAGACTATAATGAGGACGAGAGGCAGGAGTTGGATAATCTTTGGTCTCTATTGGTGAGATTTGACAATCAATCTTTGCCATTTTCATAATCTCTTTGGCAAAATCATACCAACTCAAAACTCCCTCATTAGAATAATTATAAATCTCTACCTTATCACTTTTGATTTGTGGTAAAATATCTAAAATTACTTTTGCTAAATCTCTTGCATAAGTTGGAGTTCCTACTTGGTCATAAATCACGGTTAGTTTATCTCTATCATTACCTAGCTTTAACATAGTTTTTACAAAATTAGCACCATAACTGCTATATACCCAACTAGTTCTGATTATTATAGAATTTAGTGGATTAATTTCACGCATAGCATTCTCACCATCTAGTTTTGTTTCTCCATAAACACTTTGAGAATTTGTTTTGTCATCTTCTAAATATGGCTTATAATTTTTACCATCAAAGACATAATCAGTTGAGATATGAATAAACTTAATAGAATTATCTTTTGATATTTGAGCTAAATTTTTAACTGCTAAATGATTAATTTTATCTGCTAGTTCTACATCTTCTTGGGCTTTATCCACAGCAGTATATGCAGCACAATTTATAATTATATTAATACTATTTATTTCTATAAAATCTTCTATTGCATTTTGATTTGTAATATCTAAACTATTAACATCTGTAAAAAAAAAGTTATAATCATATTTTGATGAGAGTTCTCTAACCTCTGAACCTAATTGTCCATTTGCTCCAGTTACTAGTATATTCTTACTCATAATAATTAACTCCATAATCAAATTTATCAGCTTTATCAAACGATGGTTGTTTTGTATCTTTGGCTGAGAGTTGCATTTTATCTTTTTCTACAATCCAATCAATATTAAGTGCTTTATCATCAAAAGCCATACCTCTATCATTTTGAGGAGCGTAATAGTTATCTACCTTATAAGCAAAAATTGCCTCATCACTCAAAACTACAAATCCATGAGCAAATCCTCGTGGTACAAAGAGTTGTCTTTTGTTAGTCTCATTTAATTCAACTGCTACATACTTACCATAGGTAGGCGAATTCTCTCTAATATCAACAGCCACATCTAAAACTCTACCTTTAATTACTCTTACTAATTTTGTTTGAGCAAAAGGTGCTAATTGATAATGAAGTCCACGAAGAACCCCATAAGAGCTTTTAGACTCATTATCTTGAACAAAATTTAATTTAAATCCCAAAAACTCCTCTAATTTATCTTGCCTAAAAGTCTCTACAAAATATCCTCTCTCATCTCCATGGATTAGGGGTTCAATTATTACTACATCTTCTATATCTGTTCTTATAAACTTCATTTAGTAACTACTCCCTCATTTGCTCTTTTAATCAAATATTGTCCATATTGATTTTTTTTGAGAGGTTGAGCTAACTCTAATAATCTCTCTTTTGAGATATATCCCATCTCAAAAGCAATCTCCTCTATACAAGCTACTTTTAAACCTTGACGATTTTCTATGGTTTGAATAAAATTAGATGCCTCTAATAGGCTCTCGTGAGTACCTGTATCAAGCCATGCGTAACCTCTACCCATCAATTCTACTTTTAATCTATTTTCATCTAAATAGTCTTGATTTAAAGTTGTAATTTCAAGTTCACCTCTATGGCTAGGTTTTACCTCTTTTGCTTTTTGAACTACATCATTTGGATAAAAATATAATCCAACTACAGCATAATTACTTTTTGGATTTTTTGGCTTCTCTTCTATAGTTATAACATCACCATTTTTATTGAACTCTGCTACACCATATCGCTCTGGGTCTTTTACATAATAACCAAATACGGTAGCTTTATCCTCTTTTACTTGATTTGAAGCAGTTAATAAAATTTCTGTAAGACCATGACCATAGAATATATTATCTCCTAAAATTAAAACCACATCATCATTGCCTATAAACTCTTCACCTAATATAAATGCTTGTGCTAATCCATCAGGAGAGGGTTGAACTTTATACTCAAATTTCATTCCAATATCACTACCATCACCTAAAAGGTCTTCAAATCGTGGTAAATCATCAGGTGTAGAGATAATTAAAATCTCTTTAATCCCTGCTAACATTAATATAGAAAGTGGATAATAAATCATCGGTTTATCATAGATTGGTGCTAACTGCTTACTAATTCCCTTTGTAATCGGATAGAGGCGTGTACCACTTCCCCCTGCTAATATTATACCTTTCATTATCACTCCTTTATTTATGTGATATAATAACCAAATTTCATTTAATAACTCTAACTCTTTTATTGTATAATTCTTTTAATCTATTATATAAAGGAAAAAAATGAAATATTATTTAAAATATCTATTTATGATTATAATATTCTCTTCTCAAATTTTTGCAAATAACATAGAGGAATCTATTGTAAAAATATATACTGTCTCTAAAATACCAAGTTATGCGACGCCATGGAATAGTAGTATTAGACGATCTAGTGGTTCAGGGGCTATTATTGATGGTAACAGAATATTAACAAATGCACATGTTGTGGCAAATCAGACTTTTATTGAGGTTAAAAGACATGGAGATACAAAAAGGTATGAAGCCAAAGTAGAATTTATATCTCATCAAGTTGATTTAGCAATTTTAACACTAAAAGAAAATATTTTTTTTAAGGATACGAAAAGTCTTAGTTTTGGTTCTCTTCCAAGAATTCAACAAGAGGTTACTGTATATGGATTTCCTATGGGTGGGAATACTTTAAGTGTTAGCACAGGGATAGTATCACGAATAGAACATAATAAATACGCTCATAGTAGAGAGATTTTTTTATCAATTCAGATAGATGCAGCAGTTAATCCTGGTAGTAGTGGAGGACCTGCTCTAAGTGATGGTAAAATTGTTGGAGTTGTGATGCAACAGTTATCAAATTCACAAAATATAGGTTATCTTGTGCCTATTGAAGTGGTGAAACACTTTTTAGAAGATATTAAAGATAAAAAATATGATGGTTTCCCACATATTGGAATTACGACAGAGATGATGGAAAATGAAACTCTTAGAGATGTTTATAATATGGATAAAAATTCTACAGGTGTTTTATTGGTAGATATTTCAGAAAAATCTCCTGCTTTTAATAAACTTAAAAAAGGTGATGTAATTTTATCTATAGATAATCAAAAGATAGAAAATGATGGAACTTTGGAATTTAGACATCATCAATTTACATCATATAAATATTTAGTTGATAAAAAACAAGTTGGTGAAGAGATTACTATGAAGATTTTACGAGACACTAAATTTATAGATATTAATATCACTTTAGACAATATAGCAGATGATAATCTATTGGTTAATACTGTAGCTTTTGATGTGATGCCAAAATATTTTATGTATGGTGGATATGTATTTACCCCTCTTAGCAGAAATCTTTTAATGTCATCTCGCTCAACACTTCTTCCTCTTAGAAAGTCAGCAGGTGAATGGGCAAAAGAGGATAAAGAGGAGGTTGTTATTTTACTTAAAGTTTTAGCTTCAAAAATTAGCAGAGGAGATTATAACTTTGCTCTATGGATAGTAGATAAAGTGAATAATCAAAAATTTAAAAATTTTAAAGAGTTTTGGGAAATTATTAAAGACTTTAATGGAAAGTATATTATTATAGAAAATGATGATGGAACAAAAATAGCAATTGATAGAAAAAAGGCTTTAGATATTAAGCAAGAGATTTTAACAAAATATAGTATAAAAAGTAGTGAAAGACTTTAATAAAATTGTGATAAAATATCACTATTGTTATAAAATGATAGATTAGGATTAGTATTTGGTTAAGATTGCAATTTTTGGTGGGAGTTTTGATCCTCCTCACTTTGGACATCAAACTATTATTAAGAGTGGTTTGGAAACTCTTGATATAGATAAAATAATTGTAATTCCTGCATATTTAAATCCATTTAAAACATCCTCTTTTGCCTCATCAAACCAAAGGTTACTATGGTGCAAAAGGATATTTAAAAATAATGATAGAGTATTAGTAAGTGATTTTGAAGTGATAAATAAAAACTCATATAGTAGTAATACAATAAAACACTTTCAAAGTATTTATGATGTTAAATATCTAATAATTGGAGCAGATAATCTATTATCATTACAAAAATGGTATAAATTTGACTGGATAAATCAAAATATTATTTGGGCAATAGCATCAAGAGATGGAATTAATGTAGATAATAATCTAGTGAAAAACTGGGTTAAAATAGATGTAGAGGCTAATATTAGTTCTACTCTCATAAGAGAAAAAAAGATCATTAATGGCGTTGATAAACGGATTAAAGATGATATAAAAAGGATATATAGTTGATAGAAGATATAAATAAGAAGATAGAGTTGATAAAAAAAGTGCTTGATGATAAAAAAGCTGAAAATATTGAATTATTTGATCTAAAAGATGTAGATTACATAGCAGATTATGTGATATTAGCAACATCTCTTGCAGGAAAGCATACAGAGGCATTATATAATTATTTAAAAGTTGAGTTAAGAAATCATGGTGAAAAGTTTTTGGCTACAGATGAAACGGAAGATTGGGTAGTTGCTGATTTGGGTGATGTATTGATTCATATAATGACTTCAGAATATAGAGAAAAGTATAATTTAGAAGTCTTTTTAAGTGAACTAAAAGAGAATAGAAATTAATATAGTGTGGTGTTTGGCATTGCCAAACATACCATAATAATACTATTATTATAAAATAGTATCAAATTATAAGGAATATTACAGTAAAATGAAAGAGAATATAAATTTATCAGAATTTGCAATGAAGAGATTTGGACAAAATTTCCTAAAAAGTGATTATTATAAACGAAAAATCATCCAATCGATGCCCAATAATGACCTAAAAGTCGTAGAAATTGGACCTGGTTTAGGTGATTTAACAAAAGAACTTTTAAAAGAGAAAAGTGTTATAGCTTATGAGGTTGATAAGCGATTATGTGAGCATCTTAATCTTGAGTTTAATGAGTCTATCCGTCAAGGACAACTTAAACTTAGATGTGGTGATGTGTTAGAGCATTGGGAAGATGAAAAACTAATAGATGAAAATTACAATCTAATAGCAAACTTGCCGTATTATATTGCAACAACAATTATTCTCAAAGCACTAAAAGATGATAGATGTAAATCTATATTGGTAATGGTTCAAAAAGAGGTAGCACTAAAATTTTCTGCCCTCTCAAAAGATAGGAATTTTTCGTCATTGTCTGTATTAACTCAAAGAGTGGGAGAGGCTATTTTATGTTTTGATGTAGAACCTGAAGCATTTATTCCTGCACCAAAAGTAACCTCATCTGTGCTTTTAATTAGAAAAAATAGAAGTGAAAGTGATAAAAATTTTGAAAATTTTTTAAAGATTGCATTTAAGCAACCAAGAAAAAAGTTATCAAAAAATCTAGCACAAAATTTTTCTAAAGATAAAATTAATGAGATATTTAATGATTTAGATATTGACCATAATCTTCGACCTCATGAAGCTACAACAGAAATTTATTATCACTTATATAAGCAACTAGTTTAAATAAACTTCTTGAGAAATTTAGAAGTGGTGCTTCAGCTCCACAATTTAATGAGGCTAAAATCATTATTTCCGATAAGTTTTGAAGAAATTATATAAATAAAGGTTGCTAACAAAAAATAAAAATAGGATTAAGACAATATGGAAAATAATAAAGAAAATAATGTAAGTAATACAAATCAGAATCCTCAAAATACTGATGTAAAGCCAAAGAGAAAACCCTACTTTAAAAATAATAATAACCCAAATAAAAAACCAAATCCCAACCAACAAAATAGGAATAAAAATAGTAATCAAAAAAGTAGAGGCAAAAAATCAAATGTATATAACCTCTCTCAAGAGATGAAACTTGCTATTCTTGCTGGTAAAAAATCTCAAGATGCAAGAATGAGTCCATGGAGAAAGATTGATGTAAGAAACAATGCAAAGATTAGATTTACTCCTCTTGGTGGACTTGGAGAGATTGGTGGAAATATGGCCGTTCTTGAAACAGAAGATACCGCAATTATTATTGATGTAGGGATGAGTTTCCCTGATGAAACAATGCATGGAGTAGATATTTTGGTTCCAGATTTTTCTTATTTGGCAACAATAAAGGATAAAATTAAAGCGATTGTGATTACTCATGCTCACGAAGATCATATTGGTGCAATGCCTTATTTGTTTAAAAAGATGAAATTCCCAATTTATGGTACACCAATAGCATTAGCAATGATAGAAAATAAGTTTAATGAGCATGGATTAAAAGATGATAGTAAATATTTTAACTTTGTAATTAAAAGAGAAATTTATGATATTGGTTCGTTTAAAGTTGAATGGATACATGCAACTCACTCTATTATTGATGCTTGTTCGTTAGCAGTACAAACTCCAGCAGGAACAATTATGCACACTGCTGACTTTAAAATAGACCATACACCAATTGATGGATATACTATGGATTTACATCGTTTTGCTCACTATGGAGACCAAGGCGTTTTATGTCTTTTCTCTGATAGTACAAATTCACATAATCCAGGATTTACAAAAAGTGAAGCTGTTGTGGGTAGAACATTTGATGAATTATTTATGTTAGCTAAAGGTAGAATTTTAATGTCTACGTTCTCATCTAATATTCATCGTATCCTTCAAGCTATGGATAGAGGTGTAAAAGCTGGACGAAAAATATGTGTAATTGGTCGCTCAATGGAGAGAAATATTGAAATATCAAGAAAATTAGGTTATATTGATATTGCAGATAAAAATTTTGTTGAAGCTCACGAGATTAATAGATATAAAGATGATGAAATACTTGTTATTACAACAGGTTCTCAAGGTGAAACTATGGCAGCATTATCACGAATGGCAAAAGATGAACATAGGCATATAAAGCTTAAACCAAATGATACAGTTATTATCTCTGCTAGTGCTATTCCTGGTAATGAAGGTTCTGTCTCAAGACTTATGAATTTACTAATGAAGGCAGGAGTTACTGTTAGATATAAAGAGTTTGCAGATATTCATGTATCAGGTCATGCAGGGCAAGAGGAGCAAAAGCTAATCCTTAGATTGGTTCAACCAAAGTTCTTTTTACCAGTTCATGGAGAGTATAACCATATTGCAAAACATGCAAAAACAGGTGTAAGTTGTGGAGTTCCTGAACGAAATATTTTATTAATGAGTGATGGAGACCAAGTAGAAATTACTCCTAAATATCTTAAAAAAGTAAAATCTATTAAAACAGGTAAAACATATATAGATAATCAAAATAATATGACTATTGAAAATGATGTTGTATTAAGTCGTCAAAAACTTGCAAGTGATGGAATTATAAATATTGTTGCTCAAATATCTCAATCAGATCAAAAACTTGTGGGTAAACCTGTTGTAACAAGTTATGGATTAGTTGCAGATAAGGAATCAAAAAGATTTGCAAAAGAGATAGAAAATATATTAGATCTTATTTTAAGTAATATTCAAGAGGAAACTTTAAAAAATCATTCTGCTGTAGAAAATGATATTAGAGTTGCAGTTAAAAAACATGTTGCAAGAACTAAAAAGAGATTTCCTCTAATTATCCCTACAATATTTATAGTGTAGGTTATTATGAGATTAAATAAATATATATCACATAATACAAAATATTCAAGAAGAGATGCAGATAAGCTTATTGAAGAGGGACGAATCACAATTAATCGTGAAGTTATAAAAGATTATGGTTTTGACATACAAGAGGGGGATTATGTATATATTGATAAACTTCCAATTAAAAGAAGAACTGAACTAACAATGATAGTTTACAATAAGCCAAAAGGTGTGCTAGTAACTAAAAAAGATGATAGAGGAAGAGCTACAATATATCATAAGATGAACGGTAAATTTAGACATTTTATCCCTATTGGACGTCTTGATTATACCTCTGAAGGGCTTTTGTTATTAACTGATTCTCCAAATGTTGCAACAGCTTTAATGAATAGTAATTTACCAAGAACTTATAATCTAAAGCTTGATAAACCAGTTACAACAGAGATGGTTGAAGCGATGAAAGATGGTCTTAGTATAGATGATGCCTCAAAAGGGGCTCATGCAAATAGTAAAATAAAATCTATGGATTTTTCACCATTTGATGCTTTTGAGATTCGTTCACAAGGTGAGCATTTTTCAAAAATAAGAGTTACTATTAGTGAGGGGAAAAATAGAGAATTAAGACGATTCTTTGGCTATTTTAATGCTAATGTACTAGATTTAAAAAGGGTAGGATTTGGTTATATTGAACTAAATAATCTACCTACAAATAAAACAAGATACTTTACAAGACGAGAGTATGATGATTTATATAAATTTTTAAAACAAAAAGATAAAGATGATATTATTGATGATAAAAATGAAGAAAATCATAAAGCTCAACTAAAACAAAATAAAAAAGTTAGAAAACAAGAAACAAGAGATAAAGAATACCATAAAAATAGAGATAAAAAATAAAGGAATTTTATGAAAAAGTTTGATTTAATTAGTTTATCTACTCTCTTATCAGTTATTTTAATTGGTTGTGGTAGCAGTAGTGTTATTGATAGTGATTATAATAACTTAATAGTCCAAGGTGTTCCTCCTGAGGTTTTTGATAGTCACTTGATAAAAGATGATGATATAGAATATGATTCTAATCAAGAAAATCAAACTAATACAAATTATAAGATTTCATCAATATCTAATACAGATAGAGATAAATTTTTAAGAGAGATAAATAGTGCAAGAGCTAGTTCTCGTAATTGTGGTAGAGAAGGAAGTTTCCCTGCTGTATCATCATTAAGTTGGAATACAAAGTTATATGAAGCGTGTTACGAACATAATTATGATATGAAAAATGCTAATACATTTTCTCATGATGGCTCAGGAACGCAATATGATATCACAGGTGTTTTAATAGAAGAACCAAGTAGCCCTTATAATAGAGTAGTAAACACAAGTTATTTTTATGATGCTCATTATTATGGAATTGTAGAGAATATAGCTATGGGACCACACGATATTAAAGAAGTTGTTAGTTATTGGTTAGAGGATGACTTGCATTGTGCAAATATAATGAGAGAAGATTTTACGGAGATGGGTATATCAAAAGTTCTATCTGATCATGGATATTATTATTGGACAAATATATTAGGTTATAAGTAAAACTATAATTTATCAAAAAGGTTTTAATTGTTATTATATATACATATTCCATATTGTGATTCTAAATGTCACTATTGTAGCTTTAACTCTTATGTTGATAAATTTGATACAAGAGAAACCTATATGGATGCTCTTTTTTATCAAATAAAATCAGAATTAAAAAAGTTTAATACCACTTTTAAAAGCATAGAGTCAATTTTTATTGGAGGAGGAACTCCATCTACTATAAATCCTAAACTATATATTAAAATATTTAATTATTTAAGACCATATATGATGGATGATTGTGAAATTACAACAGAAGCTAATCCAAATTCTGCAACTAAAAACTGGTTAGAGGGGATGAAAGATATAGGGGTAAATCGTATAAGCTTTGGAGTTCAAAGTTTTGATAACCAAAAATTAAAATCCCTTAATCGTAATCATAATAAAGATGATGCAATTAATGCAATTACTTCGGCAAAAGAGATTGGATTTAAAAATATTTCGCTAGATTTAATCTATAATTTTAAAAATGATACAAAAGAGTTAATTTTAAGTGATATAAATCAAGCTTTTAAACTTGATATAAATCATATCTCTGCCTATGAGCTTACAATAGAAGATGGCACAAAATTCTCATCAACTCCAGAGGTAAGAAAAGATGATTTTGATATAGCACAATTAATATCAAATGAGATACAAAAACGAGGATTCCCTCAATATGAAATCTCTAATTATGGCTTATACCAATCTGTTCATAATCAAGGATATTGGCTCTTAAAAGATTATATAGGAGCAGGTGCAGGTGCTGTAGGATTTAAAAAAAATAAAAGATTTTATCCCCATACAGATATTGATTTATATATAAAAGAACCATTATTTCAACGAATTGAAGAGATTACACAAGATGATATTTTATTTGAAAAACTTTTTTTAGGATTTAGAAGTAAAGTTGGAGTAGATAGAGATATATTAAATCTAAATATGCAAAAACAAGCTGACTTCCTCTGCTTAAACAATAAACTTTACCTTAAAAATAATAGATACTATAACTCAAATTACTTTTTAACTGATGAGATTGTTTTGTATATTACTCAGTAGATTCCGTGTCAAGCACGGAATGACAAAATTTGTTTTTCAATAAATCTATTATGTTTTAAGAAAAAATAATGATCTCCATCTAATGGGTAAAATGTACTATTTTTAATTAGAGTATTTATTTTTTCTCCTGTATAAAGAGGTGTAGCAGTATCATCTATTCCCCAAAATAATATAGCATCACTTTTTGATTTAGAGAATTCATCTGTAAAGTCTTCATCTACTACATTTTTAAATGTTTCATACATCTCATGGCTCATCCCTTTGACATCAGTACTAGAAAAGAGTTCTCTTATTTTTTTTATTCCAAGAGGTTTTAAAAGTTTAAATGTTGCAATTTTAACTTTAACACTCCAAGGTTTTTTGGTAATAATTCCAGCACTAGAAAGTAGAATCAAATATTTAGGGTTTAAGAAAGTTGCCACTTTCCCACCAAAAGAGTGTCCCATAGTCATATCAATATTTAGATTAAGAGAATTTAAAAATATCTCTATAATTTGAGCATAATCATAAGTTCTTAAAATCATTGGATTAGAGCTTTTCCCAAATCCTGGCATATCAATATAAATATGCTTATACTCTTTCATAGTTTTTGAAAATGCCTGTTTCATAATCTCTTTATTGCTTCCCCAACCATGAAGAATTATAATATTTTTATTTTTACTAGGATTTATTATCTCATAGCTTATACTTATAGTTTTATTTTTAAACTTTATATCTCTTGAAGCCATATTTTATTTAACCCCTTTATTAAAGAAATCTCTTACATATTCATATCCAGAATATAAAGTTAAAGCAACGGCAATCCATAAGATAATATATCCACCATACCAGTTCATTAATAAAAATCCAATGGCAATCATCTGAACTACAGTTTTTACTTTACCCGCCATTGATGCTGAAATATCAATATTTTGAGCCACGGCAGAAACTCGCAGACCTGTAATAAAAAGCTCTCTTGTAATAATCAAAAATACTGCCCACCCATTAGCACGGTCAAGCATCATTAAACCTAAAAATCCTGCAAGAGTTAGCATTTTATCTGCAAGAGGATCAAGGATTTTACCCATCATTGTAATTTGATTAAATGTTCTTGCGATATATCCATCAAAAAAATCTGTTGCACTTGCAATTACAAATATAAAGGCAGTAAAAAAATCTAACCAACTATCATGAATTTCATTAAAGATATAATAATCTCTATTTACAAGGAGAAAAAACATTAGAGGGGCTAATAGTAACCGTATAAAAGCTAATAAATTTGGGATATTATAAATTTGATTTGATGACATAAAAATTCCTTTTAAAAATTAAATATAATTGTATCATAGATTATCAAAATCAAAACCTATAAGTTCATCTAAATTATTACTTTTTGTTATTTCTCCATATTTAATATATAATTTAGAGTCATAAAAGAATTTAACAAGACTTTTATCAAGTTCACCATCTTTTGCCATAAAGTATAATATCTTCATAGCATCAGAAACACTATTTGGTTTTTTGTACTCTCTTTTTGTAGAGGTAAGAGCTTCAAATATATCAGCAATTGCCAAAATTCTTGCTTCAAAAGATATTTGATTATCTACTAAACCTTTTGGGTAACCTGTACCATTAATCTTTTCATGATGGTTTCCTGATATTTGAGGAACATTTTTATATTTTTGAGGGAATGATAATATCTTAAGAGCTTTTTGAGTAACTGTAGCATGGTTATTTATTATATCTCTTTCTGATTTACTTAATGTTCCTTTAGATATAGATAACAGTTTAGCCTCATCTTCGGTAATTAGATAATACTCTTTTTTAAATACCTTTATTGGAACTGTTGCCATTGAGTTTATAAAATCTATTTTATCTTGTTTTAAAAATTCACTACCTTTATTAAAATCTCTTATCATCTCCAATTTGCTATCAATCTGGGTAACTTGCTTTTTAAATATATCTTGCATAAGATTTATATCTAAATTATTAGAGCTTATATTATCTATCTTAGCATTTAAAAATTCAATCTCTATATCTCTTTTAATAATATCACATCTGCTCTCTATTTTTTCTATGCCATCAGATATAATATATAATTTATTAATCTTATTTAAAATAATATCAGGTGTTGATAATTTTCCTATATCATGCATAAGAGCAGAGATATTTATCTCATCTTTTTGCTCCTTATTAAAAGATATATTTTTAAATATACTTTTATCTTTATCTATTGCTTTTACAATCATATTTGTAATTTTTACCATTTGAGTTATATGAGATGCTGTATGAGGTGATTTCTCCCCTATTATATAAATAAGACTATGTAAAAATGACTCAATAAGATTCTCAAAGTCCTCTATCAAATTTGCATTGGTAATTGCTATGGCAGATTGTGATGCTAGTGATTGTGTAATATCTTTATCAAATGAATCAAATGATATAGAATTTTTATCTTTTTCCAATTTATTAATAAGTTGTAATACCCCTATCATCTCATCTTTATGATTTTTTAGAGGCACAGTAAGTATAGATTTTGTTTTATAATTATTTGTTTTATCAAATATCTTTGCACCCTCAAAATAAAACTCTGAATCATCATATACATCTGATATATGAATAATTCTATCTTCTAAAACAGAACATACTGCCACTATTTTTTTATTAGGAACATTATCATTGATATATAAAGGGATAGGTGACCATTTTATACTCTCATGAGAACCACCCATAAAAATATTTAGAGATCTAGTTTGAGCAATATAAAAATGAATTTTATCATCTTTAATAAGATAAAGAGTCCCACCATCACAATTGGTTAATGAGATTGCTTGACTTATAATCTTTTCAAGGAGTATAGATACATTATGTTCTGATGATAATAACATTCCGATTTTATTCAAACTCTTTAATTTATCTAAGTTAATTCTTTTTTTTACTTTTTTTATAATTCTACTATCTTTATAGTAAATTTTTTCCCCACCAACTAATATATTAGATTCTTTTATTCCCATAGCAATAAGTTCTCTAGTTACCTCATCTTGAAGCATAGGTTTAATATGAAATATAGCAATATTAACATCTCTTTTAAGTAATTTTAATTCATCTTGTAAATCATTAGGTGAGAGATGTTTAGTAATCTTTGCAATTTCAGAGAATCTATTTGGAAATGATACATCTAAGATAACTGTATTAATTGATTTATCATTATTAACTCTATCCCAAAGTTTTTGATTTTTATAATTATCACCAGAAAATAATATACTATTTTGACCTTTTTTAATTAAATATCCACTACATTCAACTGTATGATTTGCTTCAATTGAGGTTAAAGTTATATCACCAATAATATATTCTTTATTAAATTCTATAAGAATAAATTCTATACTATTGTTATTTTGTTTAGGAAGTTTTAAACAACTAAAATCTGGCCATATGTCCCAATTAAAAATATTTTTTCTAAAAATTTCTATACTATGAGGTAATCCATAAATTTTAAGAGGAGTTGTACGATGTGTAAATGTATTATCTATTAAGAAGGCAATATCTACAATATGATCTAAATGTGTATGTGAAATAAAAATATGTTCTATCTCCATAATCTCATCTCGGGGAATATTCATTAAATTCCCAGCATCTATAACTATATTTTTTGAGACTCTAAAACATGTAGTAAAAATATCTTTTGCCCTACTACCACTTGCACCTAATACATCTATGTACTCCATGATATTAGCCTCCTCTTTCGTATTTTAACAGTTTATCATAATGTTATTAAATTTTAATAGTGGAAGTTTATATATATTTTTCTGTATAATCTATTTTAATTTTATATAGGAGAAATAATGAGAAGATTAATAGTTATATTTTTATTACTAGGTAGTTTTATATTTGCAAATGAATTAAAATGGGAAAAAGATATACCAACAGCATTTAATAAAGCCCTTAAAGAGAACAAAACAGTTATGGTATTTGTATCAACTAGCAATTGCAGATGGTGTGTAAAAATGAAAAAGCGTACACTTTTAGATAATGGTGTATTTAAAAAGTTAGAAAATTATATTTTAGTTAAAACTATAAAAGATTCAAAAGAGGCACAAAAGCATCTTCCAGAAGTTGAGTATGTTCCAACTATCTTTTTTTACAGTCCTAAAAAAGAGTTATATGAGAGAGTTACAGGATACTTTGGTGTATTTGATTTTTTAAGTTGGATTAATGATGTTGAGTTAAAAAAATCTTTAGAAATAGAAAAGAAGAAGAGATAATATGAGTCCATTTGAAATACAGATAAATGATGGTTGCCTAAGGAGTGATATAGAACTTGATGAAGTTTTTATGTTTGATGAACTACAAAAAATTGGAGCGTTAGAAGAGATTGATTCCCTTTGGAGATTAAAAAGTATATATAGATCAGGGCGATTATATCTATCAAAGCCACCAAATACAAAGGCTTTTATTGAGTCTCAAACAAAAGAACAAAGAGATTTGCTTATTGAAGAGTCTGATATAGGTAGTGCAAAAAATGGTGATGTGGTTGTGGCAAGACGAATTATTGCCAAAAGGGGACGAGCCTCTGCAAAAATTGTAATGGTTATAAAAAGAGCTTATGATTTTTCTATTGTTTATACCATAATTGATGAAGATAAAAAGTTATCAATTATAGATATAAAAACAGCTTTGCCGACAGATGCTTATATGGAAGGTATGGATATTAGTATTCTAAAAAATGGTACTGTGTTAAAAGTTGATAATGAAGATGGAAAAGTTATAGAGATTTTGGGGATTTTAAGTGAACCAAAAACAGATGAAAAAATATCTTTGGCTTTATATAATAGAAAAGATAAATTTGATGAAGATTGTATATCTCAAGCTAAAGCGATAGATAATTTTGTGGATAAAAGTAAATATCCTAACCGTATAGATTTAACAGATTTGAACTTTTGTACAATTGACCCAGTAACTGCAAAAGATTTTGATGATGCAATATTTTTTGATAAACAAAACTATATATTATATGTAGCTATTGCTGATGTTAGTGAGTATGTTGAGTATTTCTCACCAATTGATATAGAAGCAAAAAGACGAGCATTTACCACATATCTTCCTCATAAATCTTTCCCTATGCTTCCACGTGAATTAAGTGAAAATTTGTGTTCGCTTAAACCAAAAGTTGATAGATTGGCTTTTGTGGCAAAAATATATTTAGATAGAAGTTCTTTAAAACCGATGAAAGAGGAGTTTTTTGAGGCTGTTATACACTCTAAAAGAAGATTTAATTATGATGAAATTGATTCTTATATTGCAGGTAAAAATGCTATTGGAGTGGATAAAGAGATGTTAAAAGCTCTGATGCCTCTTTATGAAATAACCAAAAAGCTAAAAACTTTAAGGGTAAAAGATGGTTTTGATTTTAGAACAAAAGATATTAGAATATCAATTGATAATGATCATCTTTTAAAAAGTACAACAGCAGAAAGTTCAACTCCATCTCACTCTTTAATAGAAGAGTGTATGCTTTTGGCAAATCAAGCAAGTGCAAAACGATTTGAAAAAGGTATTTTTAGAGTTCATGAAGCACCTCAACTAATTAAACTAGAAAAGCTATTAGAAGATTTGGCAGTTATTGGCTTATTTATTAAGGAGTATGAAGATTCTAAATCTCTGATTCGTGCAATTCAAAAAGAAGCAAAAAAGTTGGATATGTCAAGTGAAGTTGATGGGATGATAATAAAGTCTTTAAAACAAGCATCTTATACTGATGAAAATGTGGGACACTTTGGGCTTGGATTTACTCACTATAGCCACTTTACTAGCCCAATTAGAAGATATAGCGACTTAATACTTCATCGCCTTATTAAAGCTCAATTAAATGATGATGAGAAAGAGAAAGAGTATTTAATGCGAAATATAAAATCTTTATGTGCAAGAGTAAGTGATATTGAACGACAAAGCACAAAAGCTGAGTGGGACTTTAGAGATAGAAAATTTGCAAGATGGGCAAAACAAAATGAAGGCTTGATGTTTGATGGAGAGATTATAGAGGTAAAAGATAGCAGTGCAAAAGTCTTGCTTGATGGAGAGATTCAAGGTGTGGTTGTAAATATTAGAAATGATGATGTTTCACTATTTGATAAAGTTAGAATTATTATAGAAAGAGCAGATATTGCATCAACAGATATTATGGCAAATTTGGTTGTAAAAATAGATTCTGAATCAAGTTCAGAATGACAAACAACCGTCATTCCGTGCTTGACACGGAATCTAATAAAGGAAAATTATGTATAAAAGAGAGTTTGATAATTTACTAAAATCTAAAATGGTAAAATTACTTATGTTATATGGAGATAATGAATACCTAATTGATTATTATGTAGATTATTATATTCAAAATTTAGATGCAAAAAATGATATGATTTCTATGTATTATGAGCAATATAATTTTCAAACTGCTCTCTCCTATCTCTCTCAAAATTCTCTTTTTGGTGGAGTTAATCTTTTGATAATAAAAAGTGATAAAAAGATAAATAAAAAAGAGTTAGATAAGTTAATTGATATAACTAAAAGAGGAGAAAATAATTATCTTATATATGCTTTTGAAGGCTCAAGTAAAAATGCAAAAACACTTCAAAATAGTTTTAATCAAAAAAATAGTGGTGTTTGGGTAAGATTTTTTGAGACAACAATTAATGATGCAATGGATATGTTAAAAGCAAAAGCCAACAAGATAAATTTGAAAATTGACCACTATGCTATGCAACATCTATATATGATTTTAAATCATAATCTTGCATTATCTATAAATGAGCTTGATAAATTGGCAATTTTAGATAGAGAGATAACCACAAAAGAGATAGATAATCTTGTATATTCCACTGCTCCACTTGCTGTTGAACAACTTTTAATGTCAATATTTCAAAAACAAGATATAATCCCATTAATCAAAATATTATTAGATTTGGGCGAAGATGAATTTAGTATTTTAAGAGCCACTCAACATTTCTTAAATCAACTCTTTTTGTTTAATGCATATATCAAAATACACGGAACAGTAGATTCACAAGCTATATTAGGTTTTAGACTTCCAAAACATATAGAAGAACAAAGAGCAAATCTAGCAACAAAAATTAGCAGTAGTAATCTACTTAAAATATATGAACACCTGCTAATAAGTGAACTAGAATTAAAAGAAAGCAAACCATTAAATAGAGACTCTTTATTGCTTGGAATATTAATTAAAATTCAATCTTATTTATAAATCTATCTATCTTTATTGAATTTTAATTTTGATTTATATGATTAATTTTTAAAAATTTATATCATAAAAAGTGGCTATTCATTACACGGTACTTAAATTGCTTAAATTCAAGCTACTTTATCTTTTATCCCAACCTACCATACCCCACTTCTCTAAATCATTTTGTAAAGTTTTCATAGTCCTATCATTTTTATGACAAGAGTAACAAGCATTTGTCTCTTTTGGCATATTTAGTGCAAGTGTCTCTTTAGGAGTTATAAAACCAAATAGATGAGTCCTTACTGTAAGAGGTGATTTGCTAGTATGTCTTCCCACTTTTGGCATATGACACTCTACACATAAAGAGCCTTTAGAATTTACTTTATGTTTTGTATGCTCTTCTAGTGACCTTTGATGAGGACCAATAGGTGAACCTAAAGAGTGACAACTCATACATAATTTATTTCCATCGTTTTTTTGAGCTGTTGGTTCAAGAGTATGTGGATTATGACAATTTATACAAGTTATACCATGCATACCTTTAATTGAGTGTATAAACTCATTACCTTGCATACGGTTCTTTTTACCCATTCCATTTGCATAAAACTCTTTAGTCTCTTGTCCTAGAATAAATGGAGCAACCATTTTATATTTACTCAGTGATTTACCTGCTTCATATCCATAAGGGTAATCTTTTGCATCTCCATATATTGCACTTATATTATTATCTTTTAGACGAATATCACGATTTCTCATATGGCATTGAAGACATACTTCATTAGTTCTTTTTGGGTCACTAATTGATGCTACATATAATTTAGACTTTGGATTTTCAATATGTTTTGAAGCCCTACCATGGCAAGACTCACAAGCAATTCCACTTTCAACACGCTTTTGAGTGGACATATAACCAGTAAAATGACATCCATCACAAGCCTTTGAAGTAGGTAATTCTTCATTATCATGTGGATACGCATCTTTATACCAATATTTCCATGGTTTAAACCCTTGCCATTTAGAAGTCTCTACATTCCACTGATAATTTCCAAGTACATAATCCTCTTTACCATCAATATCTTTTCTTATCATAAAACGCTGTTTAAATTTGCTACCTACTGTATAAACGGCATCTTTTAATGTAAAATTAGCATTAGATGGAAGTTTAGAAAAATCAGCAACTACAACAGAAGGATTTTTGATAGGGTCTTGAATCATCCGTGAGTGAGCCGAGTGACTCCAAGACTTATGATTTTTCTTATGACACTCTATACATTTACTAGAACCTACAAAAGTAGCATCTTTTTGCTCTTTTGGTTGTAAATTCACCTCTGTACCAACTCTATTTTGAGTAAGTTGATAATAAAAGGGTAATAACTTTGAACTTTTAGTATAGACAGAATACCCACCTATTAAAATAAGTATAGAAACTATAAATATAAATACTCTTTTCAATTCTTTAACCTTAATAATTTATATGGAATTATAACATATTGAAATAAATGTAACTTCTCATTTTTCACCCAAAAAGATCTAAAAGGAGAAGTTACTTTGGAATGATGAAAATATTCTCTATACTGTAAGAAAGCAGAGAATTGAGTTTAATTTTAGAGATGCTAAATAATATTTTGGATTGGAAGATTTTATGAATATTAAGAAAAGAAGAGTGCATAATTTTGCAAATTTATCTATGTTTATGAATAATATTGGCTATAGTTTGCATACAAATAGCAAGTTTTTAAAATATAGTGTAAATGATATTAAATCTCTCTTCAGAGCAGAGAAATATACTAGAGAAGTATTAAAATTATATGGGGAAAAAGTGGATGATATTTTAATTAATGAGGCAATTTGGAGAGTTTCGGCATTTTCGATGATTCATGGAGATGTGGCTTGATAATTTGGGGTCTTTTTGGCTAAGATGTTGTAAAATAACTTGATATATTATTAAAGCAAAAAAAAAGTATATAGATATAGAGGATAAAGTAGCAGTATTAAGTGCATTTCCTCTTTTGTTATTAGATTATTATGGAGTGGAAAGTTTAAATAAAAGGATTAAAATAAATTCAAGCAAGGTGTAATTTACACCTTACAAATAATTACCTAAACCTTATTCTGTATATCACCGTATATAAAAGTGGTACATAATATAAATTCAAGAATGTTGCCCATGCAATTCCAAAGCCTAGTGATATTGCCATAGGTTGGATAATAAGTGCTTGACCACTTGCAAAAAACATCAGAGTAAACAGTCCTAAAATTGTGGTTATTGATGTTAATAAGATTGGTCGCAATCTGTGACTTGCCTCTTCTATTACGCTATCTAAATCTTTTGCTTTTCTTATAAAGCTTATCATAATTAATCCATCATTTACCACAACTCCTGCCAAACCAATAATCCCCATAACTCCTGGCATTGTTAAGTTTATCCCAACCATTTTTGCCCCAACTAATGCACCAAATATTGACAATGGGATAGAGGAAAGAACAATTAACGGGAGAACCAAAGAGTTAAACATCCATACCAATGAGATAAAAATTAAAAATACTGCAATAAGTCCAGCTTGACCCATCTCTTTTTTAAGCTGTTTATTCTCTTTCTCTTCCCCTTTTACAATCACTTTAGTACCACTATTTTTAATCTCATCTAACAATGGTGCAATAATCTCAGAAACTTGTGTAGATAAAACTTTTTTGCTATCAACTCTTGCATATACAGAGCGAATCCTTTGTGTATCCTCTTTAAATATTTTTATAAAACTTTTTTTATAATAAAAGTCACAAATTTCACTTAATCTTACACTTTGTTTATTATCTGGTGTTAATATTTTTAGAGATTTAATACCCTCAATTGAGTCTTTATTTGTATCTTCTATTTTTAGTCTTAAAAGTCCTGTTTGGTTAAAAACCTTTGTATATTCACTCTTTAAAAAAACTCCTTTTAGAGTTCTTGTGATATATCTTTCATCAAATCCAAGAGCTTGACCATATTCATTTACCCTTAATTTTAGCTCATCAGCACCATCTTTTGCATTATCTGTAATATCATAAACACCATCTATTGATTTCAGTTTATCTTTTACTTTTTGCAAAGTTGAAGTTAATCTAGTAATATTAGAATCTATAAATCCAATCTCTATATCATGACCTGTAATACTAGTTTGAGGTACAAAAATATTTATCTCTTCAAATAGTTTATCTCCATTTGAATTCTTTAAATCTCTGATTTTTGAGATGATTTTATCATCTAACTCTTTAGAGATAATTTGAGCAGTTTTCTCTCTAATCATATCAGTATCATCATATTCTAAAGAGAATATTGGTGCTATATATTTATCAAAAATATTTGATGGTGCTTTTTCATGAAGATTTACAAATATCTGAAATAGGTTATTACCCAAAGAGAAAGTTTGATCAGAGTTTACATTAAGCCCAATAACAGATGTAACGGATGCTAATTCGGTTTGATTTAGACTTTTTAATATCTGTTTTTCAATATCTGTACTATAAAGTTCAGTCTCTTCAAGTTTATGATTTATATCAACTTTTGCACTAATATATATTTGAGTTGTATCAAATGGTGGGAATAATTGGAATTTGGTTATTTTCATAATCCCTATGGTTGATACTATAATTGTTACCACTATTAATATTAAAGAGATGATTTTATTATGAAATAAAAGAGATAAAATTGCTTTATAAATTTTGCTATTAATATCCCAAAACAGGCTCTTTTGTGAATGTTTAGCTGATGATTTTATGCTATATAACTCTTTTGAATGAAGTGGTAAAAAATAGAATGCCTCAAATAAAGAACTTAAAAGTAGAATACTTATCATAACAGGTAATACCTTCATAAACATCCCCATCTCTCCACTCATAATTAGTAGTGGTAAAAATGCAAATACGGTAGTAAGAGTTGCCGTTAAAACAGCAGGAAACATCTCAAGTGCTCCATCAATAGATGCCTCTTTTGGTGATTTACCCATCTCCATATGCCTATGAATATTTTCTGCCACAACAATAGCCTCATCCACAATCATACCCAAAGCGATTAAAGTTCCTAAGAGAGTTAGCATATTAAGGCTATAACCAATCAACTCAGCAGCAATAATTGTTATCATAAAACTAGCAGGGATTCCCAAAGCAACTACAAATGCTATTCTTGAATTTACACTTAAGAATAGAGCCAAAAATACCAATAAAAGCCCAAATAAAATATTAGAAGATACAAGGTTTAATCTATTTTTTATCCATATAGAAGTATCAGTATAAACTTCAAGTTCAACATCAGGATAATTTTTATCCATCTCTTTTATTAACTCTTTTATCTCTTTGCTTAATGCAATTGCATTACCTTTTTTGGTTTTATTTACATTAATAGATATATTCTTTTTGCCATTAAAATGTGAAATCATATTTAAATCGCTAAGCTTAAATTCCACTATTGCAATATCTTTTAATTTTACCCTTTTCCCAGCCACAGAGATAATTGTCTCTGCCATAGCCATTGCATCCTTTTCTCCATTTAAAGTAGATAAAAATAGATGATTACCTTTTTGTTCTATTGTACCAATTGGAAATATTGAACTTAAAGAGCTAATAGCATTATAAACAGCACTTCGTGGCAATCCATAAGCCTCTAATTTATTAGAATCAATTGATATTACCACCTCTTCATCGGCATCTCCACGAATCTCTATACCACTTAGATTTTGATAGCTAGAGAGCTTACTTTTCAGAGTATCTGCAACTTCAAGCAATCTTCTCGTATCAACATCACCTGATATTGCGATAAGAAGTAGTGGGAAATTTTGAATAATCACCTTTGCTATAGGCTCGTTCATATCTGCTGGTAAATCTCTTTTAACATTAGATATAATATCTTTAATATCACCCAATACTAGTTGATTCTCACTGCCTGACTTAATATTGGCAATAATGCTAAAATATCCATTTTGAATTGTGGTCTCAACAGTATCAATCTCACTAATACTCTTAATATCATCTTCCATATTTTTAACAGCCATCTTGTCGAGAACATCGGCACTTGCACCCATATATGCCCCTGTTATAGATATTTTATCAAGAGTTGCTGGTGGAAAAATCTCTTTTGGAATTTTTTGATAAGATATAACGGCAAGAACTAACATAAAGATAAATAGTATGTGATTGATAATTGGTTTTTCAATGGCAAATGTTATAAAAGCTTTAATCATTTCAACCCTTTTTAGATAAAATATTTTAAAGCAAGTATATCATTTTTTATTATTATTGTTCTTACATAATTAAGTAACTTTATTCAAAACTTATTTTTAGATTCCGTGTCAAGCACGGAATGACAATTGTTTGTCATTCCGAAACACTTGTCGTCATTCTGAAACAATTGTTCGTCATTCTGAATTTAATTCAGAATCTAGTTTTACATCCCTGGTAGTCTAAACATTTTCTTAAGTTTAGAATTCTTATAATACCAGCCCCAACCTTTTTTCATCCAGTGTCCAAATACTGGCATAGGTATCATTATCGCTTTTTTATCACTTCTGTAAACAAAAGCAGCACCATCTCCACTATCCATTACACATAAGATATTAATATGCTTTGCATATCCTTCTCTCTCAACTGAACCCTCTTCTATAGACTTAATATTTAATGCTGTATTTCTTGCCATAACTTCTGCAATATGACCCTGTTTTGCTTTCCAATCAGGACCTTCAAGTGCAGCAGAATCTCCAACCACAAATACATTATATTTTTCTGGTGCATCATCATAATTATGAACCACTTCACAGTAATCATTAATATGAACAAATCCAGCTTCATTTAGTGGTAAGTCAGAATTTTCAAATACTTTATGACCATTACCTGCTGCGATAAACATTATTAAATCACTTTCTATCTCTATATTATCTTCAAAAACTATTTTATCCTCTTTGAATTCTAAAATCTTTTTTCCAACTTGTTTTTTAATATCTAATCTCTTAAAGAACATATCCATCATCCCAAGAGCTTTTTTACCCATTCTTGCCCCTGGTTCTGCCATTGGTGCAAAAAATGTTAGTTCAAACTTATCTCTAATTCCTAATTTTTTAAGTTTATGATGAACATTAAATAAAACTTCAAAAGCAGGTCCTCCACGAACATTACTAGCATCTTTTGGATTACCACCAAAGCCCATAGCAATTTTACCACCACCTAAAGCGATAAGAGCATCTATTTTATCTTTAATCTCTAATGATTCTTCTGGTTTACCACAAATTGTAAGGGTATTCTCTAACCCCTTATGTTTCATCTTTCCACTACCAATTGCAACAACAAGATATTCATAATCATAAATCTTATTTGCACAATATACTTTTTTCTCTAAGCTTTTAATTGACTCTACTTCATCAATAATTAACTCAAATCCGTGAATTTTACTAAGTTCATCAAGAGGCATTGATACATCATCAAAAGTCACCTCTGAAGTTGGAATCCAAATAGAAGTTGGATACACATAAATATAATCTCTATTTGAAATAAGAGTTACTTCAAATCCATATTTTCTTAAATATATAGCAGACTCTAATCCTGCAAATCCACCACCTAAAATTAATACTTTTTTACTCAAAATTTTTCCTTATTTTTTTAATAAATCTTTTCTTGGATAGATAAATACTGTTTTTCTATCAACAATAATTTTCTCTTTTTCATCTATTGCATAAGCTATAATATTAACAGGGATTGGTGTATCTTTTCTTAGATCATCAGCTAATAATTTAGATGTTTCTAAGATTACAACTTTTTTCTTCTTTTTTCCTGCACCTAAATGAAATGGCTCTGTTGGACGAATTATTTTAATATCTTTATTTAAAACATCAAAGAAATATGTATGTTTTTTGCTATCTGTATTTTGGAATAAGAAAATATAATCATTTTGAACTTTACCACCATCTATTGTTTTATACAATCTTGTATTTTTATTAATATTTAAAAGCATATGCTCTTTTTTACTGCCCATTACAAATAATGCTACTAAAATGATTACTAATACTACGCCATAAGCGATAACTTTAGGTCTTAGATAATCTGTTTTCCCATCTTTTCTATTCTCTTTTTCACTAGTCCACTGAACTAAAGATGGTTTTTCTAATGCACCCATAACTTTGGTACAAGCATCCACACATTCTAAACAGTTAATACACTCTAATTGCATACCTTTTCTAATATCAATATGAGTTGGACATATAGTAACACAAGCTTCACAAGTTGTACATTCAGCATTTTCATTAGATGCTAAAAGGTCTTTTGTTTTGCTAAATTTTTTCTCTCTGTCGTAACCTTTACCCTCATATATATCTCCACCTCTTGTGTTGTCATAGATTGCCATAATTGTATCATCATCATATAATACTGATTGAACTCTACTGTATGGACATATATAAACACAAAAATCTTCTTTAATAAATACAATATCTGCTATCAAAAATAGTGCTAAACCAATTAAAGTACCAAATAATATAGTATGTTCCATTGGGTCTTTTATATACTCAAAAAATTCTAATGGTGGAACAAAAAACCATAAAAAGTTAGCAGATGCAAGAAGTGATAATAATGACCATAAAAATATGGCAATCACTTTTTTCCCTTGATTTGCTGGAATTGACATATCAGGCTCTTTTTGCTTATTTTTAACTCTTTTTCGTAATCCTAAAAGTTTTGTTTCTATTAAATCACGATATATAACTCTAAAAATTGTTTGAGGACAAGCCCAACCACACCAAGCTCTACCCCCAACAGCAGTTACAGTAAATATACCTAAAAATAGTAACATTAACAGAAATGGCATTAGATATAGCTCTTGCATATCAAATGCTACACCTGCTAAATGAAGTTTTTTATGGTCAAAGCTTAGTAAAAAAAGATGATTTCCATCTATTTTTATCCATGGCATAGTCAATGATATAATAGTAGCTACAATATAAGCCCAATATCTTTTTATTGCATATGGTGTCCAATTACTAAGATATGATTTTTTAGTTGTTTTTTCATTCATTTTAAACCTTTTTAACTTTAAATAAGTATTTGATATAATAATTATAAGAATACTTGATTTTATAATTATGCGATTATATAATACTTTAGCACAAACAAAGCTAAAATGAGATAATATTTTTTACTTTAATATAAAAGGATTCTTGTGAATTTAACTCACTTAGATGAAAATGATAAACCAATGATGGTTGATGTATCTGATAAGGATAATAGTACTAGAATAGCAGTTGCAAGTGGAATGATAGAGGTCTCTCAAGAGGCTTATGATGCAGTAATTTCTAATAAAGCAAAAAAGGGTCCTGTTCTTCAAACAGCAGTTATTGCAGCAATTAGTGGTGCAAAACAAACAAGTAATTTAATTCCAATGTGTCATCCATTAATGCTAACTTCAATCAAAACAGATATTGAAGAGTTGCCTGATTTACCAGGATTTAAACTAAGCGTAATGGCAAAACTTCAAGGAAAAACTGGAGTTGAAATGGAAGCATTAACAGGGGTAAGTATTGGATTACTTACAATTTATGATATGCTAAAAGCGATTGATAAAGGTATGATTATAAAAAATGTACAATTAGAAAAAAAACAAGGGGGTAAAAGTGGAGATTTTAGACGCTAATACTAAAGAGAAGCCAAAAATAGAATATCCTTGTGAATGGGGATTTAAGATTATTGGAACAGATAAACAAAATTTAGAGATATGTGTAAAAGAGATTTTATTAGCCAAAGAGCATAAATGTAAAGTGGGAAATGTATCTAAAAATGGTAAATTTCATAGTTACAATGCATATTGCCAAGTGATAAGTGAAGATGAAAGAGATAAAATTTATAAAGATTTTAAAACTCACAAAGATGTAAAGATGGTGATGTAATGAATATTGATGTGATAGATGAAGATGTGTGTAAAGCACAAAAAGATACTTATAAAGCTCAAATTAAACTTTTTCAAAAAAAAGGTGTTATAGAGAATATCAAAATGGGAATGTTGCTCTTATTTTTAGTTGCAGAGATTGCAATTATTGGGGTGATGCTTGATAAATATGGTGTACTTGAGCCAATTGATAGAGTTAGTGATCAAAAAATTGCTGTAATCAATATGGATAAACAGATAACATCTGAATATATTTATAAAATTATTGATAAGATTGATAAAGTTGTAGAGGATGAAAAGTTTAAAGAAATTTTATTTATTATGAACTCCCCTGGTGGTTCTCCAACAGCTAGTGAAGAGATGTCTAGTTATCTTAAAGAGGTTACTAAAATTAAAAAAATTACAATGTTTGTTGGTGGATATGCACTTTCTGGTGGATATTATATCGCTTCTGCTATTAAACCTCTAAAAGCAAATCCAAATGCACTTGTTGGTTCAATTGGTGTGATTATGCAACATTATAATATAGAAAAACTTGCTAAAAATATAGGTATAGAAGAGAGTACAATTACAAAAGGTAAGTTTAAACAACCTTTGTCATTTTTTAAAAAAACTGATGAAAATCAAACAGCATATATTAATGAGCATATGCTTCAACCAACATATAAAAACTTTATTCAAGCAGTTGCTACAAATAGAGGATTGAAGTTTGAAAAAATTGAAGAGTTTGCTGAGGGGATGATTTTTGTTGCAAATTCAGAAAAAATAAAAGGTATCTTGGTCGATGAGATAGATACACTTTATAATATAAGAAAATCATATAAAGATAAATATGGTAAAAAAGTAAGTTTTGTAGATATTTCAAAAGAGAGAAAACCATTTAATCTATTTGATGTAAAAGCAAATCTGAAATTTGATGGATTTGATGCAAAATTAGAGTATTAAGGATTAAGAATTGGATAAAATCCATATTTTAGGGTACCCACAAGGGGATACCCCTACGGCTAATTAACATTTTGTAGGGGCAATCCCTCGGTTGCCCTTTGGAAATTATTTATTTTCTAATCCTAAGATAGTAGTAATAAATTTAATAAGGGTAAAATATGGCAATATCAATAAGTGATGCGTTAGATTTAATTTATCAAAAGATAAACAGTGTTGGAGTTGAGACAATTCCTATGGAAGAATCAGTTGGAAGAGTTGTGGCATCTGATTATAGTGCATCTTGCAATCTTCCACGATTTGACAATTCTGCAATGGATGGGTATGCTGTACGATTAAATGATAACAATAAAAGTGTTCATTGCATTTATACCATTTATGCGGGGGATAAAGCAGAAAATATTTTGCGAGATGGACGATGTATATCTATTATGACAGGGGCTCCTGTTCCAAATGGATGCGAGGCTATTGTTCCAAAAGAAAATACCACAAAAGATAATAAATTAGTTCATTTGCCAGTTGATATAAAACCAAATGCTCATATTAGATTTGAGGGTGAAGATATTAAAAAAGGTGAAATATTTATAAAAAAATCTCAAAAAATAACACCATATACTATTGCACTATTTGCTAGTCAAGGTATTACTCATATTAGCGTATATCGTAAGGTTAATGTAGCTGTTTTTAGTACAGGAGATGAACTTAGACCCCATTATGAAAAGATAGAATCTCACCTTCTTTACAACTCTAATGCCCCAATGTTTATCTCTCGTGCTGTAGATTTGGGATGTAATACAATCCATATTAGTACCCCTTTTGATACAATTGAGTCAATTAAAGAATCGATAAAATTTGCACTTAATGCTGATATAATTATCACAAGTGGTGGCGTTAGCGTTGGTGATAAAGATTTTACAAAAGAGGCATTTATCCAAATGGGGATGGAGATATTTTTTGAAAAAGTAGATATAAAACCTGGTAAACCTACAACTTTTGGAAAAATAAATGATACTGTAATTATTAATCTTCCAGGTAATCCTCTTGCTGCTATGGTAAATTTTGAGATGTTTATAAAACCAACAATTGCACGGCTTCAAGGAGATGGTAATTTTTATCATGGAATAATAGAAACAAAAATAGATAAAACTTATAATATAAAAGCAGGTAAATATACTGTGACCTTAGGAAAGTTTAATGGATTAAATTTTATCCCTTTACAATCACAAGCCCCAGGGATGGTTTCTCCATTGATGGATGCTGATGCTATGATGGTTACAACACCAAGTACAACCCAAATTAATCCAACTGATATTATAAAGATAATACCAATCAAGATGAAATTTAGCTCAGATATAAAACAAGAATTTTTTATATAACTTTTTCTTTTTTAATAAGGGCATCCTTTATAAGTAGTTTATAATTTACTAGACCCTGAATCAAGTTCAGGGTGACGAAAGTTCGTCATTTAGGATTTATAAAGTTTGTCATTCCGTACCTGACACGGAATCTCTTAAATTAAGAGTGTCTATTACTTCTAATACTCTATGAAGGATGCCTTAATAAGATAAAAAAATCTTACAAAATCTATATTTCTATAGGCTACTAACAGTTATATGCTTTTTAGCAATAGATTAAATAAGTACCTAGCTAAGATAAATCATCAAAATATTGTTGTATGCGTTTTAAAACTCAGAATGACGAACTTTCGTCACCCTGAACTTGATTCAGGGTCTAGTAAATTATAAACTACTTATAAAAGAATCAACCATCCATTTTTATAAATTCAACTCCATCTTTAGACCCAATCAATAAATAACTTCTAAGCTTAGAAATTGACTTAATCTTATCAAGCTCTAAATATCCCTTTACCTGTTTTATCCCCTCTTTTTTTATATAACTATGGCTATCTTTATCTTTTTTCCATTTTAACTCAAAAAGATAGTTATTTGGTACTCTCTCATCTCTCCCAATTAGTAAAATATCAGGATATTTTCTATTTTTTTCAGGTTGAGAATCTATAAAATAAAACTCTCCAAAGCTTAAAAGTGCCAAAGATATAACTTGGAAGTATTTCTCATCAAATCCTTGATGGTCACGGTTTGATAGAGTTTTAATTACCTCATTTAGTTGATTTTGAAATGGTTCTATATTCCCAAATGCTAAATCTAATAATATTTTACCTATAGAATTTGTAATCTCTAAACTATTTCTTTTTTGAATTTCAACGGCAAAATAATTAAAATAGAGCATTTTTATCACATAATTTGGTATTTTAAATTCATATACTCCACCAAATAGCTCTTTTTTTATTGTAATAAATCCCATTGAATAAATTAGCGTTATAAAATCATCTCTACTAAATTCTCTATTTAAATCGTATCTATCTTTTATCTCTCCTATTACACAATCTTTTTTGATTAACTCTTCTAATATATTATAATTTCTTTGAGCATCTCCAATATTAAAAAGTTTCATAATTGTCTTATAATCTGAAGCTACATTACTATCAAGCATTTTTGTGGGCATTGTACATTTATCAAAATTATATTCAGTAATAAAATAGTTTAGCAAAGTTGCATTATATATTCTATCCTCTGCCTCACCATTAAAGAGATAACCGTTATACCAAACTTTTACTTTCTCCAATAGAGCCTTTTTATCAATATCTTCACATCTTTTAAATACAGATTGTTCCAAAGAGTAATCAACCTCTTTTTGATTAAACCCTGCTAGATTATTAAAGTCTTTTCTATATGTAATATGTTTTACAATATTGAATCCACTACTTAGGCTATCAAGAGTAATTGGGGTAACTCCTATAATAAACATCTTTTGTACCGTGCCAGTTTGAGTTGCTCCTTTTAATACCTCATAAAAGCTTCTTACAAATCCACCTTTGCTTACTATTTGTAGGAACTCCTCCATACTGTGAGCTAATATTGCATTGGCAAATTGGTCGTATTCATCTATTAATATATATATATTATCATCTTTTATAGTTTCAAAAAAATACTTTATCATTCCTGATGGACTTTTAATATCATATAGTTTATCTGTATATTTATCATAACCATAATTAGTAAAATATCTATGAACTGTCATTTTTATATTATCTCTAAATCCCTCATATATAGTATCTATTCCCAAATCTGTATTTATCCCACTAAACTCAAAAAACAGAATTCTATAACTATTTTTTAGAGGTGTTGGATTTTTTATAATATAGGTATCTTTAAATATATCTTCAAACTCATTTTCGGATTTTTCATCATAATAGTATTGCAAAGTTGATAAAAATAGAGATTTTCCAAATCGTCTTGGGCGTAAAAATATTAGAAAATCTTCACTAAGACTTTCTAAAGTTTCTATATATTTAGTTTTATCTATATAAATATAATCATTATTAATTTTTATTTTTCTAAAATTACTATTTCCATAAATTATCTTTTTCATATCTTTACCCTTTTTAGATTTCTCTTTAGAATTATAGCTAAATTTAAAATAAGAAGAGACTACTTGGAAGTGACGGTTTTAGCCTCACAAAAAAGCTCTGCAAGATACTATAAATAGATATTTAAAAGATTATTTTAATGAAACTTTGGCAAAAAAACCTTTTAAGTGGTGATATTATCTCTAAAGAGAAAGAGAAAGAGAAAGAGAAAGAGAAAGAGAATATAAGAGTGAATATCTTTTATGATAAGAACAATTAAAGGGTTGCTTGTTTAAAATCAGGAAAAGCTAAAATTATAAGGCTTTATATTTAGGACTAAAATATAGATAAAACCATAAATTTTAGGGTACCTACAAGAGACACCCTATATATGGGGATAATCCTTTATGGTTACCCTTGAATTTTAAAATAATTTATAACTGTAGCAATTATGTCATCGTCATCTTTGCTATTAGACTTTAACACTAATCTATCTTTTGATTCATCCATAAATTCAATAAATATATTATCGTTATAGCTTGATATCCTACTTATATTTTTACTTGATGCTAAAACTTTAATAATAATAGTATCTAAAAACTGTCTTGTAATTATATCAATTTTCCCAAACCTATCTTCTATCTCAATAGCTATCTCATGAACTTCTAGTGTAGTTTCACAAAGTGATAATCTTCTATAAAGCTCTAATCTTAATCTATCTTCTGTAATAAGTTCTTCATTTAAATATGCATTAATTGATAATTTTATCTCTGCAAAACTAATATTGTCCTCTTTAGTTCCATTAATCACTTTAATTGCATCTTCAAGCATTCTAATATATAATGCGTAACCTATCTGCTTAATATGACCACTTTGAGCCTCTCCAATAATATTTCCACCACCACGAATCTCTAAATCATGAAAAGCCAAAGATGCACCACTTCCAAGTTCTGAGTTAGATTCAAGAGCGATAAGTCGTTTTTTTGCACTTTCTGGTAAAGAATCTTTATCTTCAACTAAAAAGTAACAATATCCCTCTTTATCACCTCTTCCTACTCTTCCACGAAGTTGATGCAAATCGGCTATTCCAAACTTATCAGAACCCTCAATTATCATACTGTTTACTTTTGGAAGATGAATACCTGATTCAACAATGGAGGTACTAAGCATCAAATCATACTCACCATTTTCAAATTTTATCATCTCATCTTCTGTAACAGTTGCTGATACTTTTGAGTGTAAAATTGTAATACGAAGTTTTGGTAAAATAGAGAGTAAATCTCTTTTTTTATCTTCTATCCCTGCAATTGAATTATAAACATAAAAAAGTTGTCCACCTCGTCTTAATTCTCTTAAAATCGCCTCTTTAACAATCTTTTCATCATAACTTTTAACAAAAGTTCTTACCCCTTGTCTTTTAGTTGGTGGAGTCAAAATCTCTGAAAAAGTTTTTATTTGAGATAGTGCAAGATTTAAACTTCGTGGAATAGGTGTTGCACTCATACTTAATAGATGCACATTAATAGCCATCTCTTTTAAAGTCTCTTTTTGCTTTACCCCAAACTTATGCTCTTCATCTATAATCACTAATGCAAGATTTTTAAATTTAGCTTTTAGTAAAGCGTGAGTTCCTATCGCCAAATCTATATCTCCATTTTCAAGTGCTTTTAGATTTTCTCTTTTTGTTTTGGCAGTTGAAAATCTATCAATTTTAGCAATTTTAATATCATATTTATCAAATCTCTCTTTAAGACTTTTATAATGTTGAGAGCTTAAAAGTGTGGTTGGAGCAATCATCATAGCTTGATAACCATTTTTAATTGCCATAAATATTGCATTCATCGCAACTTCTGTTTTTCCAAATCCAACATCTGCACTAAGAAGTCTATCCATCATCCGTCCAGAGTTCATCTCTTGGAGCATATCATCTATAGCTTTTTTCTGGTCTAAAGTGTGAATAAACCCAGCCTCATTTATAAAAATCTCTTGTTCCTCTTGATGATTATTTAATAAAATTCCTTTTTTAAGATGCCTTTGAGCAGATAAATTTATAATTTGTGATGCTATTGCAAATAGTTTATCTTTTACTTTACCTTTAAGTTTTTTAAAACTAGCTTTTCCTAATTTATCAACCACAGGTAAAACTCCACCTTCGCTCACAAATCTATCGATAACCTCTAAAGAACTAACAGGAACAAGCAATGTATCATCATTTTGATATTTAATAACCACAAACTCACTTGTTGCTCCAAGAATCTCTCGTTTTTCTATCGCTTGAAAAAATCCAACTCCATAATTCTCATGAACCACAAAGTCACCATTTTTAAGTTCATCTAAAACAATAGAAGCCCGTTTAACTCTTTTTTGTTTAATAGGTTTGTTTAGTGATAAGATTAGCTTTTTCTTGCCAATAATATTAACTATTCCATCTTGATAAATAAACTCTATATTCTTAAAAGAATCAAGTTCACTACCTCTTACAATGCTCTCATTTCTTGCAATTATAATAATTTGTTTATCTTGATGAGAATTAATTATTTTATTATATTGAGTAGAAATTATATCACTATACTCTTTTGCCTTTGGGATTATTGCAATAGTATTAAAACTTTCTCTATTTATCATTGGAGTATCAAGAGAGTAAATTTCATCTAATTCATTAACTAAGCTATCTGCATATACACAATTAAAGGAATCCAAATAGTTTTCGCTAAGTTGATTTAAAAGCCAAAATCCAACACTATGAATATCTTTTACAAAAACATCAAATCTACTATTTTCAACTCTTAATTTTAATTCATTATTCTCATCTTGAGTTAAATCCAATAGAGCAGGAATAATATTAATATCTTCTAATTCTATTGGAATACTTTTTTGAGTATCTTGATTAAACTTTCTAATACTCTCTATCTCATTATCAAATAAAGATATACGATATGGACTAGAACTATCTATTGGAAATATATCAATAATATCTCCACGAAATGATACTTCACCTTTTGCTGTTACAATATCAACAAAATAATATCCCCATCTATATAGTTTATCTTTTAGATTTATCAGATTAACTGTTTGGGCAAATTCAAGTTTTTCTATACTAAAATATTGTTTTTTAGGAAATTTAAAAAGTAAAGTTCTGATTGGAGAGATAATCAACTTTTTATCACTAGAGCTTTTATAAAAATTTGATAAAGAGGATAATAGTTTATATATATCATCTTGATATACTCTTAAATCATCTCCAAAAGATAATCTAATATCAGGAAGAGTAAAAACATCATACTTTAAAATATTTGCTACACTTAATATAGAGGAGGTATCTGAATCATTTTTACAAATTATAAGTTGAGAGTTGTTTTTTAATAGAGTATCTAAAGAGTTTAGATACTCATATATATCACTTTGATACATTAGATGATTTTACTCATCAGTACTTTTACTTTGAGGTTGAACCTCTAATTTAAGAATATCATCTTTAATAATTCTGCTTTCACCTTCAAAAATACCATTTGGCTCAATAATTACATTTTTTACATGAATCTCACCAAACACTACACCTGTCGGTAAAATATCAATTGAATCACCTCTATATTCACCCTTAAATTGTCCTGCAACCACCATTCTATCAGCATGAATCTCTCCAGTAACATTACCAGTTTTTCCAATAATAACCTCTGCTGATGTAATTAAAGAACCATCAAACTCACCATTGATATGAATATCATTTTCACAGTTTATTTCACCCTTGATTTTTGCTCCAAGACTAATAATACTTGCTGATAGTTGCCCACCATTTTTACTATTTTTTCCTATAAATGCCATTTTTATATCTCCTACTTAAAATATTATCATTATTATATCCAACTTTTACTACAGAATATATAAACTATTTCTCTATCCTAATCATTGCTATGTTTTCATCAACTCCATTTAGTTTAGCTAAATCATTAATTGCATTTTGAATATCTTTCTCTTTACAAGTATGAGTCGTAAAAAGTACATTTGCTTTATTTTCGTTTGAAGATGGTTTTTGAAGCATAGATTCTATAGAGATATTAAATTCACCCAATAGTGAAGAGATAGAAGCAAGTACTCCGCTCTCGTCATCAACCTCTAATCTAATATAATATTTTGATGTTATCTCATCTTTATTAAGAAGTTTTAGACCACTCTCTAAACTTTTTTTATATCCAAGCATTGGTCCTTGATTACCTCTTGCAATATCAATAATATCAGAAATTACAGCACTAGCAGTTGCATCTCCACCAGCTCCTGGACCATAATACATAGTCTCACCAACTCTATCACCCACAACTGTAATAGCATTCATAACACCATCAACTTTTGCAATCATACTCTCTTGTGGAATAAGTGTTGAGTGAACTCTAAGTTCTACACCATCACCAATTTTCTTTGCAATTCCCAAAAGTTTAATCTCATAACCAAACTCTTTTGCAAACTTCACATCTGTATCTGTAATATTTTGTATCCCCTCAATTAAAATATCTTCAGGTTTTGCATCAATTCCATAAGCAATACTTGATAATATTAAAAGTTTATGAGCAGCATCAAATCCACCAACATCAAATGTTGGGTCAGCTTCTGCATATCCTAACTCTTGAGACTCTAAAAGAATATCATCGTATAATGCACCCTCATTAATCATTTTTGTAAGCATATAGTTACAAGTACCGTTCATTATTCCCATAATTGACTCAATATGATTTGCACTTAAACCATTTCTTAATGCTCCAATAATTGGAATTCCACCAGCAGTACTTGCTTCGTACATAAAAGGTATATCACCTGCAAGTTCTTGAAGCTCATATCTATGATATGCTAAAAGTGCTTTATTTGCCGTTACCACAGACTTTCCATTGCTAAGAGCTTTTTTTACAATCTCATAAGGTTTTTCAACTCCACCCATAAGTTCCAGAACAATATCAATCTCAGGGTCATCCAAAATATCATTAGGATTATCACTCAAAGATATATTAACATCTCTCTTTTTGCTAAGATTATGAACTACACCATGCTTAACAATAATCTTTTTACCAGCACGAGCCTCAATAATATCACTATTTTGCTCTAATATATTTGCAACAGATTGACCCACAGTTCCAACACCGATAATACCAATTTTAATCATTATTAACTTCCTCTTTTCTTTTCTTTTCTTCTGCTAACTCTTTTAAAAATTTTTTAATATTTTTTGATGCTTGGCGAATTCTTTTTTCATTTTCAATTAAAGCAATTCTTACATATTTGTCACCATATTTTCCAAACCCAATACCAGGGCTAACGGCAACACCAGCTTTGACTAATAATTGTTTAGAAAATTCTAAGCTTCCCATATCTCTTGCAATCTCTGGAATTTTTGCCCATATAAACATAGTTGCATTTGGAGTACTAAGCTCCCATCCTGCTTTTGCAAATGATTCAATCATCACATCTCTTCTTTTTCTATAACGAGGGATAATTTGCTCTTTTGGAATATAATTATGCTCATCTAAAGCAACGGTAGCAGCTACTTGAATGGGGGTAAACATACCATAATCTAACCATGATTTGATGCTTTGTAATGCTCCAATCAATTTTTTATTTCCAACTATAAATCCAACTCTCCATCCAGCCATATTATAGCTTTTTGATAAAGTATAAGATTCAACTGCCACATCTTTTGCACCCTTAACCTCTAAAATAGAAGGTGTTGTATATCCATCAAATGTAATATCAGCATAAGCAATATCTGAGATAATATAAAATCTTTGCTCTTTTGCTATTGCAACTAATCGCTCATAAAATTGAGGAGTTACCGTAGCTGTTGTTGGATTATGAGGAAAGTTTACTACCAAAAATTTTGCTCTTGGAACAGAGTTATCTAATGCATCTAAAAGATTTTCAAAAAATTTATTTTCATCAACTTCAAATGTATCTTCATCAAAGATCAATTGCATCTTTTCAACACTAGCTCCAGCTAAAATAAATGCTTGTGAATGGATTGGATAAGTAGGATCTGGAACAATTGCTACATCACCAGGGTTTGATATAGCTTGAACCAGATGAACATAACCCTCTTTACTTCCCATTGTTGCAACAACTTCTGTATCAGGATTTAAAATTACACCATATTTTCTTTTATACCATTTTGTCATAGCAAGTCTAAGTTTATAAATACCTTTACTTGCACTATATCCATGAGTTTTATTTCTATTTGCTGTTTCACATAATTTATTAATAATCGGTGCAGGAGTTGGTGCATCAGGATTTCCCATAGAAAAATCTATAATATCCTCTCCCGATCTTCTTGCAGACATTTTTAAATCATTTATTTGTGCAAAAATATATTTTGGCAATCTATTTATTTTATCAAACTGTATCTCATCAAACATTATATATATCCTTTTTTAATCTCTTTTATCTTTTACCAAACTCTGTATCCACCTAAAGATTTATACTCTTTTTTAGTAACTTCGGCTACACCATCTTTATCAATTTTAAAATAGATTGTATTTTTAACTTCGTAACTTGTAGTTATATTATTATCATTAAAATCAAAATTTGCATCTCTTGTCATTAAAAGCCAGTTACTATTTTTTACATCAAAAGTATAGCTTTGTGTTCTTTTATATGATCTATGCCATTTTTTTGTTGTATTTATAAAACCAAACCACATTTTTTTATGAGGGATTAGCTCAATACTCTCTCTAATATTTTCAACAACAAGAGGAGTTATAGTCTCTGTTAAGTTTATATCACTTAGATTCTTATCATCTACCTTATCATCTACCACTTCAGAAATAGAACTATTTAACTCTATCTCAATACTCTTTTTTTTATCTTCAACTTTATCAACCGTTAATGTTATATTACTCTCTACAATTGGTAATACACTTTTATTTAAAATAGTAGTAGATATATTTTTTTCTATATTAAAGAATGGTTCTAGCTCAGAGAATTGATTAAAATTCTTCTTATAATAGTTTTCATATATATACCATGCACCATATATAAGACTAAATACTATAATCCAAGAGAATAAATTTGATGAACTATTATTTAAAGAGCTATCTTCTAGTGGCTCACAAAGAAGTGTTTGATATTCTGAAAGGCTCTTATTTACATTAAACTCTTCTCTTATATTACTTTTTAGATCAGTTAAATCAATATCATATTCTCTCTCTAAAATAGTTACAAAACCTATAGTTTTTATCTTAGTAAAACCTATATAGTCACCCTCTACAAATTTTTTTAAACTCTCTAATGAGATATTGGTTTTAGTTGAAACACTATTAATACCATAACTATTTATTATATCAATAACACTTTTAATACTACTATCTTTGTTATTCTCTTCTTGCATTACCTATCCTATCAATTAAAATTGCTCCTGCAACACTAACATTTAAAGAGTCAAACTCTCTTTTCATTTTTATAGATACAAAATTATCTATTTTTGTTTTTACTTTTTTAGAGAGACCATCACCCTCTGAACCTAAGACTAAAAGTTTTTTATCTGCACATTCACACTCTTTTATATCTACTCCATTACTTGAAGCACCATAACTTTTAAAACCAATTTGAGAAAGTTCATTTAAATCATCTAATATATTTTTAGATAACATAAAAGGCATATCTAATAAAGCTCCAGAACTAGTCCTTGTAATTGCTCCATAATTCAACTGTTTTACTCCAGAAGCAATGATAGCATCAACACCAAGAGCATAAGCAGTTCTTACAATAGCACCAATATTTCCAACATCAGTTAAACTATCTAAAATAACTATAAATTTACCATACTTTATATCTTCAAAATTACTTTGTTGAAATTCATCTATTTCAATCAAAATACCCTGATGATTTCCACCCTTACTTTTTGCTTGAGCCCATTTATTCTCTAAAAATTTTATTTTTGGTCTATATTTATCAAAAATATCTTGAGGAAGAATACCTTGTTTTGATAAAAAAATCGTTTTTATTTTATTTTCATGCTTACTTAGTGCGTAGAGGCATACTTGTTTTCCATATATTATCATAAAGATATTTTATCAAAATTTTGCTGTATATATAGTCTATTTTTGAATAAGTTTATTATATAATTCTTTAATACTCTTTCCAGTTAATCGTGATAAAAGTTTTGCTTTTATTTTTGGGGGAATATCAAAATTAATAATATCATCATATACCAAGACTTTTTGTTCCTCATCTTTTGCTCTAATAATAACAACCCACTCACCTCTTATATTTATAGATTGAAACTCTTCTAATAAGTATTTTGCATTATTCCTATAATATGTTTGAAATTTCTTAGTAAGCTCTTTTGCTAAAAACAGTTCTCTAGTTTCATCTATCTCAACAATTTCAGTTAAAAGTTTTAATAATCTATGAGGAGATTCATAAAGGATTGCATTTGTTTTAGAATTTAAGGCTTTAATAAGAGCATCTCTTCTATTTGTCCCTTTATGTGGTAAAAATGCAAAAAATGTAAATTCACCCTCTTTAAATCCACTAGCTGCATAAGCTGTTGTTAGTGCATTTGCACCAGGGAGAACATCATATTTAATATCGTTTTCTTGACAATGTTCAACTAATATTTCACCTGGGTCTGAGATAACTGGCATACCAGCATCCGAAACATAAATAACTTTTAAATCTGTTAACTTATCTGATATTTCTAATAGTCTATCTTGACCATTATGTTCATTAAATGATATAAAATCTACATTAGGATATTTAAGATTAAATCTTGATTCAAGCAGTCTAAGTAATCTTTTAGTTTCTCTTGTATCTTCGCATAAAATAAGTTCAGCTTCTTCAAAAAGCTTTATAGCACGAATAGTAATATCTTGGGGATTTCCAATTGGGGTTGGTACAAATGTTAGCATTAATATCTCTTTTTTATAACACTATAATTCTATAGTACCAAGAAAGGTACTATATAAATATAAATTAAGATAATTTATATTTTTTCTTAAATTTATCAACACGACCTGCCGCATCAACAATTTTCTCAGAACCAGTAAAAAATGGATGACATTCATTACAAATATCCACAGTCATTTTTTCTTTATTTGTCTGAATTACAAATATGTTTCCACATGCACAGCTTACCTGACAATCTTTAGAATCTGGGTGTATATCTTTTCTCATTATAGTTTGTCCCTTTCGATATATATTTAATAAATAGTCTGTACATTCTGATACAGACAATTTTAGAGCGTCATTATATCTAAATAGTTTTAAAATATTATAAAGAACTAAAATTGATGCTTCCTCTATTTACAAAAATTAGCTAATAACCCTTCTTTTAATGCTTGATACTGCTCTTCTCCTTGATATTTTTTTACAATATATAGTCCTAAACATATTGCAGTCCCAGGTCCTTGTGATGTGATTATATTCCCATCTTCTACCACTTTATCAGTTGAGTTGTAACCATTACTATCAATTTTATCTTCAACAGAGGGATAACATGTAAAATTATTTGCTAAAACTCCTGCTTTATCTAACGCATAAGGTGCCGCACATATAGCACTAATATCTTTACCTTTACTATTCATATCTTTTAATAAATTTTGTACTTTATCATCTTTTGCTAATATATCCGTGCCACCCCAACCACCAGGAAGAAGTATCATATCTATATCATTGCTAGTTATTCCATCCATCACTCTATCTGCAACTATCATAATTCCATTTGCACCTTGAACCTGCAAATTTTCTTTTACTGATGCTACAATTACTTTAATCTCTGCTCTTCTTAAAATATCAATCAAACTTACTGCTTCTATCTCTTCAAATCCTGTTGCTATTGGTATAAGTACTATTGCCATATTCTCTCCTAATTTTTAAATATTATATCTATATTTTCTTTAGATTTATTATGATATAATGAAAAATTAAACTTTATATACGGAGAGTTCTATGAATAAAAAAATAAAATATTTTATAGCTATATCTTTCATATTTTTTTCAATATTTTTAAATGCTGAAAGTATTAAGAAATATGATATTGATTTTAAGTTGCTTCAATCAGGAGAGCTTAGAGTTAGTGAAAATCTATTATATGATTTTGGTTCACAGCTTAGACATGGTATATATCGTGATATTCCTTATACAATTAAACTTAATAATTTTAATAGAGATATTGGATTATATGATTTTGAAGTATATCAAGATTTTCAAGATGCTAACTATATAAAAGAAAAAGTAACTAGTAATGTAAGTGGTAAAAATACTAGAATTAAAATAGGTGATAAAAATAAGAAGATAACATCTACTCATCACTATCAAATAGATTATAGTGTGGAGTTGGGTGTTTTAAATAGAGATGAGAAATATGATGTTACAAGTTGGAATTTAATTGGTAACCAATGGAAATATCCTATTAAAAATATAAAAGCTGTAATTCATCTTCCACAATCTTTATCTAAAAGCAATACGATTATCAATACATTTTCTGGAGGTTTTGGAAGTACCACAACCCATGCCAAAGTTAAATGGTTAAATCAAAATAGTTTTGAAGTCTCTATTGCACACTTATCAGCTCGTGCTGGACTAACAGTTGATATTTTATATCCTATAAATAGCCTTGAACAAAGTGGTATATCAAATCAAGGAAAAACTCTGTTTGAAGGATTTATTGGTATATGGCATTGGTTAGCAATATTTATTATTGCTATGTTTAATTATAAATATTTTAATAGATTTGCTTCTAATAAATTTGCTAGGTCTGTATATCCAAGATATGATTCTCCAAAAGATTTATCAATTTTACAATCAGGTCTGTTATATGATAAATTTGCAAATGATAAAGATTTTACTCCAGCAATTATTGAATTAGCACAACAAGGATATTTAACTATTAGCAAAACAGGGCAAACAACATCAGTATTGAAACTAGAAAAAGATACAAAAAATCTAACTGATGATATGAAATATCTATTAAATAATATCCTATTTGTCTATGGAACTACAAGCTTTGAATTTAAACAAAAATCAAATTCAGAGGCTACTGCATTAGCACAAAAGTTTAAAAATCTTAATGAAAATTTATATGAATGGTCTTATAATAAAAATTATATGCAAACAAATCCTAAAAAAAGAAGAGAAAGTTTTTTGGGTAGAATATTTCTTTTATCTACACCTCTTATGATTATATCTTTTTTTACATCTATAACGATAGTGGGAGAAGATACTACTATTATTTCTTTAATGAACTTAGTATTTATAACGGTTTCTCTAGTTACTTGGTTTTCTAGTAATCATATACCTTCTAAAATATTTGCTATAATCTTTGCTATATTTTCTCAAATAATATTTTTGGGATTTTATACAAACCTTATATTTTCTGATTTATTACATACACCTTTAATACTTGGCTTAGTTATAGCAATAACAACTATGTATATATATAAAAATATTGGTAGATATACAAGAAGTGGAGCAATGATAAAAAATCATCTTGATGGATTATCTGAATTTATATCAAAAGTCAAAGAGGATGAGATTAAAAGAAGGTTAAAAGAAGACCCTTTATATCTTGAAAAATATTTACCTTATGCAATCTTATTAGGACATACAAAACATTGGATATCTTTTTATGATTCATTAAAAATAGATCAACCAAATTGGTATTATGGAGACTTTAATCGAATTTCTAATATTTCAAATGATATTTCAAGGAGCTTTCATGCTCAAGCTCAACCATCATCAGGTAGTAGTTATAGTAGTAGTGGTGGAGGTGGCTTTTCTGGTGGAGGAAGTGGAGGAGGTGGTGGAGGTTCATGGTAAAGAGTTAAGGATTAAAATATAAATAACTTCCAAAGGGCAACCGAGGGATTGCCCTTGAATTTTAAAAATAATTTAAATATGCGTAACATCAGTGATTAAATTAACTCATTGTATAATATCTTAAATTTTATATTAAGGATTTTTATTGCCATATATACTTAAAAAATATGCCGTAGTAGAAGGTGAAAAAGCAGAAGATTTTTTGGTTGATGTTGTAAAATTATCGCAAACACTAGCCCATAAACTTTTGCAAAAGGGTAGAATAATTGACCATAAAAATAGGCGTTTACAAAAAGGTAAAGTTTTGAAATCTGGCTACATAGAAGTTATAATCTTTGAAGCTATAACAAAAGGGCTAAAACCACTCTTTCAAACTCAACATTTTGCACTTTTTGATAAACCATCAGGTCTGCTTGTCCACCCAGTTGTACGCTCTACACAATACACACTTTTAGATGAAATACGATACCAATTTGGAGACGAAGCCAACTTAGTACACCGAATAGATGCAGAGACATCAGGACTTATACTTGTGGCTAAAAATGGATATGCTCAATATATATTACAAGAGATGTTTGTTAAAAAGGCGTTTGTTAAAAAGTATAAAGCCTTAGTAGAAAAAGAGCTAAAAGAAGATATTTTGATTGATAAAAAAATTACAACCTCAAATGGTCTAATAAATTTAAAAATGCAAATATCTCAAAATGGAAAAGAATCAAGTACGCTAATACGACCAATATCGTATAACAAAACTAAAAATCAAACCTTAGTCGAAGCCATATAACAACAAATAATTTTAAAAATCTCTTAGGAATAGAGGTAAATTAAGACCAAACTTTAGGGCAATGCCAATGAATTAAGCTTTTTTTCGGATGAGATGGCTTTAGCCTCTCCTTAATATACGGAGCTAAAGCACCGTGTCCAAAACCAAAAGCATAATAATCCTTATTTAATCAGTATTGGTGGGGGGGGATGATAAACCCCTACGGAATAACATCTTGTAAGAGGGTAATCTCTTGTGGTTGCCCTTTGAAGGAAATGTCAAGGAAACTTTTCAAATTTACCTAATTCATCAGCCATTAAATTTTTACTTTTTATAATTTTATCATACCTTAAGTATTTTTTTGATAAAATCAATATTCCAAAAAATTCTTGCTTAAAGTTGGATAATAGATATATTTATTAAAGCTTAGGCTATAAAACCAAAAGGAACTAAATGACTTGTTATGAAACACTGTTTGTAGTACAACCTGCACTAACAGAAGAAGAGATTAAATCAGAAATTGCAAAAATTGTTGCAGTAGTAGAAGGGCAAAATGCCGAAATTGTAGCAACTAATGAGATGGGTATGAAAAAATTAGCGTATCCAGTACAAAAAAACAGTAGAGGGTATTATACAGTACTTTTTTATAAAGGTGAAGGTGCTATTATTAATGAGATTGAAAGAAATCTTAAAATTAATGAGAATGTAATTAAATTTTTAACTGTTAAATATACAAATACAAAAGAGATGACACAGTTTAATAAAATGGTATCAGAAGCATCAGCTAAAGAAGTTGCAAAAGAGATAAAAGTAGCTGTTGTAGAAGAAGAAACTCCAGTTGTAGCAGAAACTCCAGTAGTTGAAGCAGAAGCACCTTCTACAGAAGAAGCAACAACAGATAAATAAAAGTATTGAGGGAACCCCATGTATAATAAAGTGATATTGGTAGGAAATTTAACAAGAGATTTAGAATTAACATATTCAGGAAGTGGCACAGCTATTGGTAAAACAGGTTTGGCAACAAATAGAAAATGGAAGTCTCAAACTGGTGAGCAAAAAGAGGAAGTGATGTTTGTTGATATTACTTTTTTTGGAAGAACAGCAGAGGTTGTTAATCAGTATCTAAGAAAGGGTTCAAAAGTTTTGGTTGAAGGTCGTTTATCTTTGCAACAATGGACAGCACAAGATGGTTCAAAAAGAAGTAAGCACGAAGTTATAGCTGAAAATATGAAAATGTTAGATAGCAAGGGAGATAATCCGAGCCAACAGCCTCAACAGGGTGGATATGGTAATCAACAAGCTCCACAGCAAAATCAAAACAGTCAATATCAGCAACAAGCAAATAATTATCAAGGCTATAATAATAACAATAACCAAAATAACCAAAATAATCAATACCAACAACAACAGCAACAACCTCAAGCTAATCAGATGCAAGAGCCACAAAAAATCCCAGAGATAGATATCTCTGAAGATGAAATACCGTTTTAGGAGCGAAAAATGTCAGAAAAAAGAAAGTTTAAAAAAAGATTTTGTAAATATTGTGAAGCAAAAATTGATTTTATAGATTATAAAGATTTATATCAACTTAAGCATAGTCTTAGTGAAAGATTTAAAATTATGCCAAGAAGATTAACAGGAAACTGTAAAAGACATCAAGATATAGTAACTATTGCTATTAAAAGAGCAAGACAAACTGCACTTATTCCATATATTATAGATAGAAAAAATGTAGTAGAAAACCCATTTGAGGTTATTAGATAAATATATTAACCCACAATTGTTGTGGGTTAGTATTATCTTAGCTTTACTAAAGTAAATAATTACTATTTACTTTAGTAAATCTTCTAGTTTAACAATCAAAATTTATATTATATTTAAGATTAGATATGTTTACTTTAATAGGGACTCAATATGACTAACAGTAAGAGTTATACCTTAGGTGGTACACTATTATGCTTTTTTCTCTCTTCATGTTCATCAGTAGCAGATTTAGATTCTATAGATAATCAACCTTATAATAGTAAAATTAAATCAAATTTATATGATACTGATAATGATTTTATCCCAAATATTATAGAAGAAGAACTTGGTATGAATCCTTATAATAGTGACGAAAATGGTAATAATATCTCAGATGGATTAGATAGTGATGGTCAAAATGGTGATACATTTTTTGATATGCAATGGTATATATATTCTCAAAACCATACCACACATAATGGTACAAAAGTTAATATAAATGGAAATGATTTAAATTTATTGAATATATACTCTAGGTATATGGGATATAATAATGGGAATAATATAATTATACAAGTTGTTGATAGTGGAGTATATCCAACTCATCCTGATTTAATTGAAAATATAGATAGATATAGATCTTATAGTGGAGACAATAGTGGTTCACTTAGAGTACCAACAGATCCTCATGGAACTAAGGTGGCAGGAGTAATTGCTGCAAGAGCTTTTAATGGTCAAGGAGTTCGTGGTATTATCCCATTTGCAAAAATTGCGAGTAGTAACTGGTTGATAAATAAAAAATATTATCAATTAGATAAAAGTTGGGTAAGTGGAGTTGGTGCAAATGAGATAGCTATCTCTAATAATAGTTGGGGATCTGATTTTGATACAGATACGATTTTAGAAGAGTATATGAAAAGGGGTAGCCAATTTTTACGAAATAATAAAGGTAGAATTTATGTTTTTGCATCAGGAAATAGCAGAAGAGAACATGGAGATGCAAATTTGCAATATGTGGCAAGTAGTAGATTTCCAATTGTTACTGCATCACTAAATTTTAACGATAGAGTAACATCATATTCAACTCCTGGTGCAAACTTATTGGTCTCTGCTTATGGAGGAGAAGATTTTACAATAACTCCAACGATTGCTACAACTACAATTCCTGGTACATCTGTAAACTCAGGAAATAGAGATACTCAAACAACTTGGGATGCAGATTATAATCAAGAATATACTTACGACTTTACTGGAACAAGTGCAGCAGCACCTATGGTATCAGCTTCTATTGGATTAGTTTTAGAAGCTTGTCCTAATCTTACTTGGCGTGATGTTAGATATTTATTGGCTAATAATGCAAAACAGATTGATTCTTCTAATAGTAGTTGGATAGAAAATGACGCTGGATTAAAACATAGTAACGATTATGGTTTTGGTCTTATAAATCCACAAGGTATGATTGATGAGTGTTCACATGGATATAAAGTTTTATCAAGAGAAAGAAATTTTCAAAAAATGATAAATACAAATATAAATATACCGGATAATAAGAATCCTATTGGTGTTAATATCAATATTACAAGTCAAGCAATAATAGAATGGGTTGAGGTTACAGTTAAAAGTAATCATGTTTTTGCATCAGATTTAAAAATAGTTCTTATATCTCCTAGTGGAACAAGAAGTACGCTTATTGATGTAAATCCAATATCAGGAAAATCAACTTATTACTCTACAACCACTGATTGGATGAGTAGTGGCTTTAGATTTTCTACGGCATTAATGACAGGAGAGTCAAGCAGAGGAGCTTGGAGAGTAGAAGTTTCGGATGAAAGTGCTGATGATAGAGGGATTTTAAAGGGTGTAATGCTTAATATATATGGACATTAAAGATTTTTTAGATAAAATAAGCGTAATAGAATTTGACAAAGGATAAAAAATGAAAGTATTACTAATAAAAGATGTTAAAGCTCTTGGAAAAGCAGGAGAGATTAAAGAGGTTAAAGATGGTTATGGTCATAATTTTCTTGTTAGAAAAGGATTTGCTAAGATTGCAACAACAGAAGTGATTGAAGATTGGAAAATAGAAGATGAGAAAAAAAAGCAAGATAAAGCTGATGAGATAGAGAAATTTAATACTTATAAAGATAAATTAGAGGGATTAACTATTTTAATCAAGAAAAAATCAGCTCCTGTTGGAATTCAAGGTTCTGTGAGCAAAGATGAGATTGCAAAAACAATAAAAGCTAATTATGGTATTGAGATTGATAAAAAAAATATGGATATGAAAAGAGCTATTAAAACAACAGGTACTCATAATATTGATGTAAAATTAGGTCATGGTATTCATGCTATTTTAAATGTAGAGATAGTAGGTATATAAGTGTTTGATGCTACAACGATACTTGCGTATAGAAGTAAGGACAAAGCTGTAATTGGTGGAGATGGGCAGGTTACTTTTGGAAATAGTGTACTAAAGGGTAATGCAAGAAAAATTAGAACTCTTAGTAATGGTAAGATATTGGCAGGATTTGCAGGAAGCACGGCAGATGCTTTTAATCTTTTTGATATGTTTGAAAATATTCTAAATGAAAAAAAGGGTGATATATTTCGTTCTGTTATAGAATTTTCTAAAAAATGGAGATCAGATAAGCACCTTAGACAACTTGAAGCTATGATGATAGTTTTAAACCGTGATCATATCTATATTTTAACAGGAACTGGTGATGTTGTTGAACCAGAAGATGGACAGATTGCAGCAATTGGAAGTGGTGGAACATTTGCATTATCATCTGCAAGAGCATTGGCAAAACATTCATCATTAGAACCAGTAGAATTGGTTACAGAATCATTAATGATAGCTGGAGATTTGTGTATATATACAAATCAAAATATAAAAATTTTAGAACTTTAAAGGAACGAGTGTTGGATAGTTTAACACCAAAAGAGATAGTAGCATACTTAGATAAATATGTGATAGGTCAAAAAGAGGCAAAAAAAACAATAGCAGTAGCATTAAGAAATAGATATAGAAGAATGCAATTACCTAGTGAAATTCAAAAAGATATAATTCCTAAGAATATATTGATGATAGGTAGTACTGGTGTTGGTAAAACAGAGATTGCTAGAAGATTAGCAACTATGATGAATTTACCATTTATTAAAATAGAGGCTAGTAAATATACTGAAGTTGGATATGTTGGACGAGATGTTGAATCTATGATAAGAGATTTGGCAAATATAAGTTTAGCTTTGGTAAAAGAGGAAGAGAATAAAAATAATGTGGATAAAATTGAAGCATATATAGAGAATAAAATTATAGAACAACTTCTTCCTCCTCTTCCAAGTGGTGCAAGTGAAGAGAAAAAATCTGATTATGAAAACTCTTTTGCCAAAATGCAAAAAAGGTTTGAAGATGGGAAATTAGATCACCTTAAAATAAAAGTTGATATTCAGCCTGAAAGTATAAATTTTGATGATAGTGGAATGCCTAGTCAAATGGCAAATGTTCAAGAATCTATAGCTAAAGTTTTGGGTGGATTAAATAAAAAATCTGAGCAAAAAGAGGTTACAGTTAAAGAGGCAAAATCTATCTTAGCAATTGAAGCTAGCAATAATCTCTTAGATGAAGAATCTCTTAAGAAGAAAGCTCATGAAAAAGTTGAAAAAGGTGGAATTGTTTTTCTTGATGAAGTTGATAAAATTGCAGTTTCAAGCTCTTCAAATAGACAAGATCCAAGTAAAGAAGGGGTTCAAAGAGATCTACTTCCAATAGTTGAGGGTTCAAATGTTCATACAAAACTAGGGATGGTCAAAACAGATCATATACTATTTATTGCAGCTGGAGCGTTTCATATTAGTAAGCCGAGTGATTTAATCCCAGAGCTTCAAGGTAGATTTCCACTAAGAGTGGAATTAAATGGATTAGATGAAGAGGCTCTTTATAGAATTTTAACAGAACCAGAGAACTCATTAATGAAACAGTACCAAGCACTTCTTAATGTAGAGGGAGTAGAATTAACTTTTGAAGAAGAGGCATTAAAATCTATAGCTAAATATTCATTTATTGCAAATGATAAAAGTGAGGATATAGGTGCAAGAAGACTTCATACAGTGATGGAAAAAGTAATAGAAGAGATTAGCTTTACTGCTGATGAGCATAGTGGAGATAATATCAATATTGATGAAAAATTAGTAACTGATAAGATTGATGATATTGTTGAAGATGAAGATGCAACAAGATATATATTATAATGGTAAATCAAGAAAATTCAAAAGCAGGTTTTGTGGCAGTTGTTGGACGACCAAATGCAGGGAAAAGTACACTCCTTAATTATATAGTGGGAGAGAGACTAGCAATGGTCTCTAAAAAAGCACAAGCTACAAGAAAACGGATGAATATTATTATGATGCATAATGATACTCAAATAATATTTGTAGATACTCCTGGAATTCATAAAAAAGAGAGACTTTTAAATCAATTTATGCTAGATGAAGCTTTAAAAGCGATGGGAGATAGTGATTTAATTATATTTCTAGCTCCTGTAACTGATAAAACTGATGAATATGAAAAATTCTTAAAATTAAATCAGGCAAAAAATACAAAACATATTGTACTTTTGACAAAAATAGATCATGTAAAGCATAGTGATATATTAGAAGCTTTAGGTAAATATCAGAAATTCCAAGAGCATTTTGAAGCTATTATTCCATTTTCTGTAAATAGAAAAATTGGTAAAAAACAATTGTTAGATGAGATTAGTAAATATCTACCAAAATCACCATTTTTATATGATACTGAACTTATGACGACAGAACATATTCGCTCAATATATAGAGAATTAATTCGTGAGTCAATTTTTGAAAATTTAAGCGATGAGATACCTTATGAAAGTGATGTTATAATTGATAAAATTGAAGAAAATGATAGTATTGATAGAATTTGGGCAACTATTGTCGTAGAAAAAGATACTCAAAAAGGTATAATTGTTGGAAATCAAGGTGAAACTATAAAAAGAGTTGGTAAAATAGCAAGAATAGTATTAGAAAACTTTTCAGGAAAAAAAATCTATCTTAATCTTTTTGTTTCAGTAAAAAAAGGTTGGAGTAAAAATAGAGATTCTCTTGAAGAATTAGGATACATACTTTAATTTACAGTATCAATATAATTTTTTATTAATAATAGCTTATAAGCTATTATTAATATTAAAATATATACAATAGAATTAGTTGTAGAAGGAATCATAAAACTATGTTTAAGAAAAAAGAAAAAACCAAAGAAACTCATAGCAAAAATAAACTTAATTCTAAATATAAAGCTATTGTAAGTATAGATGCTTACTCTCTACGGTATTATAAATTTAAAGATAATAAAATATCTATTTTAAAAAAACCTATTTATAATACTGCTAATTATGTAACAGCCTATGTTACTAATAAAGATTTAATTACATCTATTATTGAGATTAATAGCTCTATTGAAGATGAAGATATAACTGATACTATTGAGCTTAAAGCTTATGAGGAACTAGGGTTAGATCAAGCGCTTACTTATAACATAAGTTATACAGAGACTATTGCACGAGATGGTAGTAGACAATTTCATGTATTTATATCAGAGATAGATACTTTAATTAATAGATTTAAAGACACTATAACAGAAACAAAATTTTTAGACTTTATCCTTCCTGCTCCTCTTCTGTATGAAGCTTTATATAATAATAAAATTTTACATAATGTTGGAATTGATTGTTTTACATATTTTACAAGATTTGATACAGTTGTAGTTATATATAAAGATGGAGAGTATCTGTACTCTAAATCAATTGAACACTCTTTAGTTAGAATATATGAAAAATATCTTGAGCTTCCTGGAGAAAAGGTGGATGAAGATGAATTTTATAAGATTTTAGGAGAAGAGGGTCTTAAGAGTTCTAACTTAGATTATCAAAAAGATCTTATGAAAATTTTTGGAGAGGTATTTATTGGTATCAATGATATTTTAATCTATGTAAAAAGAGCTTTTGATTTTAAAGCTATAGATAAAGTATATATTGGTAGTGAATTTGGACCAATTGCAGGACTTGATGAATATAGCCAAACATATTTAGGTCAAATTCTTAGTGAGTTAAATTTTGATTATGAGTTTGTCTCTAGCGAATGGTACCTTGATCAATTTCAATGTTTAATGGCATTATCTTCTGTTGATTATCAAAATGGGATGAATGCGTCTGTAAATCTAACTCAATTTAAACGTCCACCACCTTTTGCAATGCGTCCAGGTGGTCAATTTATAATCTCCACAACTATTGCTAGTATTGTTGGAATTGCATGGCCCTCAACATATCTTGTTGGTTCATATCTAAATAAGGGAGAGATTTATCTTTTAGAAGATAAAGAGCAACAGCTTACAGCATTGGCAACTAAATATAAAAAGATTATTAAAGAGAAAACACTTAAAATTCAAAAACTAGATAAAGAGATAAATGAACTTGATATTACTTATAATTCAAAAATTAAAACTTTAAGTGCTATTTTTGATAAAAAAGTAAATTATAAATTAAAATCAGAATCTTTATATCGTTTTGCTGGTGATCTTAAAAAGTATGATGTTAGAACAGATAGTATTATAAGTGTTGATGATGAATACCGAATATCTTTAATTAGTGAAAATAGTAAAAATATTACTAGGCTTATAAAGAGTATATCTGAAAAATATTTTAAAAAAATAAAAGAGATAGATATTGCTGAGATTCAAAAAAACCCAGATACAGGTTATTATACAGGTATATTAGAGGTTAAATTAAAATGAAATTCTTTGCAGATAAGATGGAAGAGCTTGATAACTTTTTCTCAGCTAAAAATGTTAGTGAAAGTTATATGATAATTGTTGGAGTAGCTGGTACAATAGCATTCGTTGCTTATATGGTTTTTTTACCATACTCACAAGAAGAATATAATGTAACTAATGAAAATAAGAAAATTATTAAAAAAAGTATTATTGTACAAAAAGAGTATTTGGACTCTATCTCTTCTATTGATGGAGATCAAGATTTTAAAGTCAAAGAGCAAAATAGGGAGATAACGAGTAGTAACAGTGAAATTAGTAATCTAAAAGCAAAAATTAAGTTTGTAAATATAAATTTAGAGCAGTTGTCTGATATGTTATTTAATAAACGGAGTTGGTCTAAATTTATAGATTCAATAAGCTCAAAGGCTTATGAAAATGATGTAATAATTAAAAATATTACAAATACATATGTAGATAATAATGGTAGTTTTGGTCATGTACTAAAGGTCGGCGTTGGTTGTAAAGGGGATTATAACGGTATAGTTAGGTTTATTAACCAATTAGAACAAAATGTACTAGTAACAGATGTTTATAGTTCTCATATATATTCTGATACTGATTCGGCTGATGCGTTAGCTGATATTAATATATCTGTATGGGGGATTAATCATTAATGAAAAGATTTATAAAGAGATTATTAATGATTATTAGCTTTTTTTTATCAGATTTATTAATAGCAGGTAGTGTATCTGTAGAGGATATTAAAATGATGGTAAATAAGATTAGAGCACCTAGAGTTGGTGTTGATATGAAACAATTATCTTATACAGAAAATCCATTTATTACAGTTACAAAAGATGCAAATAAAACAACCACAGTTATTTTTAAGCCAAAAAGAGTTGAGTTAAACGTAGAACTTGATGGAATATTAAATAATAAAGTTAGTATAAATGGAAAATGGATGAAAATTGGAGATATGGTTGGTGATTATAATATTACATATGTGGAGAATGGAGTTGTTACATTAAAAAGAGATAACAATGATACAAAAAAACTTTTTGTTTATAAGAAAAAAAATAATATAAAATTCCAAGGAGAATAGATATGAATATAATAGAAAGATTAAGGAGTAAGGTTTTTATATCATTGGCTGTAATAATGATGATACCCAGTATCTCAAGTGCTACAGAGTGTAATACAAAATTGTTTACAGCAACAATGGATAGTAAGCTTACTATTGCAGATGCTATAGAAAATTTAGCCGATTCATGTGGATTAACAATAATTGTAAAAGATGATGCAGCTAAAAAAAGATTAAACAAACGATTATATTATATAAAATTAAATAACTCTACACTTAACGGTTTCCTAGATATAATACTTTCTGAAAATGATTTAATATATACTCTTAGAGGAAATAAATTAACAATATCATATCTAACCACAAAAACATTTAGAATTCATTATATAGCAGGAAAAAGAACAGGTACAAGTAAAGCAAATGTAACAATTGCATCTAATGGTGGGGCAGGTGAGAGTGGTGGTGAATCTGGAGGTTCTAGTGGAAGTAGTGGTTCAGAAACAGGTGTATCTATTGATAGTGAAGATAGTTTTGATTTTTGGGATAGAATACAAAAAGAGATTCAAAGAGTTTTGATTGGTGCTGGGGATGGAACTACTCACTATATTAAAAATGGTGATGATAAATGGACTGGACCTGATGGTAAGGAATGGGAATATAACCCTGTTGCTCCAATTATAAATCCAACAGCTGGGATGATTACGGTAACAGGAACGGTAAGACAAATTCAAAGAGTATCTAAATATATTAAAACTCTAACTAAGCAGATAAAATCACAAGTACTTATAGATGTCAGAATTCTTAGCGTAGAGTTTGATAATAGTAAAACAACAGGTATTGATTGGAATCAAATATATGGACTTCAAAATTTTACTTTAAGTGGAATGATGATGACACGAGATAATGTTGCTACTTATGAGAGAGCTACAGGTGATGGAGGTGGAGACTTTCCATTTACTAGCACAGAATTTGCACTTGATTCTGTTCCTTCTAGGGGAGCTATCTTTGAAGCTGGTAGTTCTGCAAAAATTACGGATTTAGTTAGATTTTTGGGAACACAAGGAGATGTGAAATCTATATCAAGTCCAAGAGTCCTGACACTTAATAATCAACCTGCTCTTATTAGTGTAGGTAAAGAATTATTTTATAAAATCAAATCAAGCTCTACCGCATCCGCTGGTGGAGCAGCCACCGCAGCAGAAGGTGAAGTTGTTAGTTCTGTTTTTGCAGGGATATTACTTGATATTACTCCTGAAATATCTTCTAATGGTATGGTAACTCTTAAGATTAATCCTTCCATTACGGATACAGCTTCAAGTGTATCTTCTGATTCTGGAGTTGTAAGAACTATACCACCCGATTTAATAAGAAGACAAATAGCATCTGTAATTACTGTAAAAAATGGTCATCATGCTGTATTAGGTGGTTTAATATCTACAAAAAATGGTTTTAAAGTTAGCAAAGTTCCACTTTTGGGAGATTTGCCTTTATTAGAGTATATGTTTAAAAGAGAAGAAAAAATAGAAAAGGTTGAAGAGTTGGTAATTATAATAACTCCACATATTATCAAAAGTTCAAGAGATATATCTCTTAAAGATTTAGGGTATAAAAAACTTAGATATGAGTAGATATAATAAGGCAAAAAATATATTTATTGATTCAATAGATATTGATGAATATATAGAGTTAGACTCTGCTGAGTATTCATATAATCTAATATATGATAGTGTTAGTAGACCTCTTAAGATGATTCTACTTTTTGGAAGACCAGGAACTGGTAAAAGTATTTTATTAAATCGTATATATCAAAATCTTAAGTATCAAAAAGAGATACACTATTTTGATGCTCCTTCTCTTGATCAAAGGGAGTTTTTTAGGAAGTTTTTTAAAGTTGTAACTCTTAAAGATCTTCCAAAGAATACAGAAGTAAATTTTACCACTTTAATAGATTATTGTAAAAGTATTCAAGGAAAAAGAGAAGTTATCATTTTATTAGATGAAGCACAGATGTATGATTCTAATATGCTTGAAAAGATAAGAGTTCTCTCTGATACTAGAGCAATAAAATTTGTTATCTCTATGCATAAAACAGATAATGAAGAGTTGATAGCAAAAGAACATTTTAAAACAAGAATATGGGAGACTATAGAACTTGTAAATGTTAATAAAGAGGAGCTTAAAAGATATATTCATAAGAAATTATTAAAACATAATCTATTTGATATAGCAGATACAATAAAAAGTAAACATATTAATCTTATATATAATCTTACAAAAGGTAATTTTAGAGAGTGTAACAAGATGATGTTTAAAACATTTGAGATTTATGAATATTATGATTTAGATAAAAAGTATAAAATTAATGATAAAAAGTTTTCAAAAAAATTTATTGAAATGGCTGCAATAAGATTAGGATATATAAAATGAATAGCATGAAAGAGCTTGAAAAAAAATGGTTTAGATATAAATTAAAGCAATCTATACCATGGTTTATATTAATTTTTTATCTTATTTTAATAGGACTGTATATAAATTATAAAATAATAGTTGATAAATTTATTATAAATCAATACAATCAATTATCAAAAGAGTATTTTACACAAAAAGATATTTCTTTAGAGATTCATCCAAAAATATCTACTATAATAGATGAGAATAAAAGTAATATTTTAATAATTAAAGATTTTAATAAAACTATTATTGATATAAATACAAGTAATGATATATTTGAGATTAATGATACTCTTTATGAAGAAAATATTAGTGAGCCATTTTTTAGTGAAATATCTCCAGTTATAGATATTCAAGTACCAAAAGTTAAAACACAAGATGAAATCTTGGAAGAAGAGATTGAGAAAAGACATGAGAAGCACTATATCTATATAAAAAAGAGTAGTAAAGAGTACAAAGATGTTGAAAAAAGATTCTCTTTATCTCAAGATCCAGAAGATGCACTATTTTTAGCAAGGATTTATTATGAAAAGAAAAAGTATAAAAAAGCAGAAGAGTGGGCATTTATTGCGAATGAATTAAATGATGATTTAGAAGAGAGTTGGTTAATTTATGCAAAAGCAAAAAATGCAAGAGGTCAAAAGGTAAAAGCTATACATATATTAAAATCTTATCTAAAAAAGACTAATTCTCTTAGAGCAAGAAAATTGTTAGAAGAGTTTAGAAGAAATTGATAGTATAGTTTTATAAAATAAACTAGATAAAAAAGGAATTTGGATGAAAAAACTTATTGAGATAATGTTAAAAGAGAATATCTTAAAAAAAGATAGTATATCTTATTTGGTTAGGCATCGTCCAAATAGACTTGATATAAACTTTGCAAATTTAATTGAACATAAATTTTTAGAGGTTAAGACTGTTGAAGAATTTTTGGCAAAGAAAATTCGTGAAGGGGTGATTACCTTATCCCATCTTGAAAAAATTGATGGTATGAATATCACTAGAATTCTAAATCTTGTAGCTAAAGAACTTAAGATGGAATTTATTGATATTGATGAAGTTGATTTAGATATGAGACTTTTTGCAAAAACACCATATAAGCAACTATTAAAATATAGTGTACTTCCACTTGAAGAGGATGATCTTAGTATAACAATTATATTTGCTGATCCTTTGAATATGGAAGCACAAGATGTGATGCAGAGGATTTTTCCTAGAAAACCAATTAATATTGCGATTGCAAGACCTAGGCAGATTACAGAATATCTTCAGAGATTTGAGATTAATGAGAGTGTTAAAGGGCTTATAACTAATATTAGAGATGATCTTAAAGATACATCTATGGAGGAGAAAAATAATGATGAATCTCCCGCTGTTTTAAAACTTATTCATATTATTTTACGACAAGCAATTACATCAAGAGCGAGTGATATTCATATTGAAGCAACTGAGAAAAATTGTATTGTTAGATGTAGAATTGATGGTATGCTTAGTCAAGTATTTACATTTGATAAAGATATATTTTCTCCACTATCCTCAAGAATGAAGCTTGTATCAAGTTTAGATATTGCAGAAAAGAGAAAACCACAAGATGGAAGATTCTCTATGGTAGTAGCAGGGAACCCTTATGACTTTAGGGTTTCTACTCTTCCTACTCTTTGGGGTGAATCAATTGTTATGAGGATTTTGGATAAATCTAAAGTTATGATTAGACTAGAAGATGCTGGGATGAATGAATCAAATCTTAGAAAGTTTACAGATAGTATTGATGTACCTTATGGGATTGTTTTGGTAACAGGACCAACTGGTAGTGGTAAAACAACTACACTTTATGGAGCTCTAAATGCTATTAGGGATGTAAGAGATAAAATTATTACAGTTGAAGATCCTGTTGAGTACCAGATGAATGGTATTCAACAAGTTCATGTAAATGCAGCAGCAGGATTAAGTTTTGCAGATGCACTAAGATCAATTCTTAGACAAGATCCTGATAAGATAATGATCGGGGAAATTAGAGATCAAGAGACATTAAGAATTGCCATTCAAGCAGCTCTTACTGGTCACTTAGTTTTATCTACACTTCATACAAATGATGCAATTAGTGCTGTTACAAGAATTCTTGATATGGGAATTGAACGTTATCTTGTAAGTGGTGCTTTAGTCGCAATTCAAGCTCAAAGACTTGTGCGTAAATTATGTTCTAAATGTACAATTAAAGATACACTAAGTCAAAAGATATTAGATGAGATTAAAGAGTATCTTCCTGAAGATTATCAATTTTATAAAGGTGAGGGTTGTAAAGATTGTAATCAATCAGGATATAGTGGACGAGAGATGATTTCTGAAGTTTTACAAGTAAGTGAAGTATTTGCAAGATTAATTGCTGCTGGTGGATCTAAAGAGGAGATGACAGAATTAGCATTTAAAGAGGGATTTGTCCCTATGTTTGGAGATGGTATTACTAAAGCATTACAAGGAAAATCTACAGTGGAAGAGGTATTTAGGGTGGCTAGATTATAATGAAATATTTTAATGTAACAATTATCAATAAAGGTACAAAAAGTGATGAGGTAGTTAAAGCACCTAATAAAATGGCTGCTGTTGCTCAAGCAAAAAAAGAGTTTAAAGGTGCTGTTATAGTAAGGGCAAAAGAGACCTCTGCACCTGTTGAAGATAAGTTTCAAAATATAATTAAAATTGTTAATGAATCAATGGAAGGTAAAATTCCAGAAATGCAGAAAGTATCAACTATTAAACAAATAGCTGTTATGACAGATGCTGGAATACCAATTAATGATACTCTTGAAGAGGTGGCACTTCATGCAGAACATCCAAAATTAAAAAAAATTTATCAAAGTTTATGTGATGATATTAATTCAGGTAAAGGTCTTTCTGAATCTATGGAAAAATATCGTCATGAATTTGGAAATATTACAATTGCAATGACAGACCTTGGGGAGAAAACAGGTAATATATCAGGAGCATATACTAAACTAGCAACCATCTTAGAAGATATTTTAGAGAATAATAAAAAGTTTAAAAAAGCTATGAAGGGACCAAAAAATACTCTTATTGCCATGGGTGTGGCTTTTTCTATCTTGATTCTTGCTGTTGTTCCTAAGTTTAAAGAGATTTTTGAAGCACTTAAAACTGAGTTACCTCTACCAACTAGAATATTACTATTTTTAGAACATTATATGGGAACTTATATGTGGCAGATTTTGATTGTTCTTTTTGTCTCCATTAAAGCTCATGGGTATCTATATAAAACCAATAAGGGATGGAAGTATGGTACGGATAGGATTCTTATTCACCCTAAATTTCCTCTTGTAAGTAAAGCTATATTTCTTTCAACTATGCATAGGTATAGTCTAATTTTTGGAGAACTTGTAAAGTCTGGTGTTCCCGTAAATGAGGCACTTGAGACGGCTGTAGGGATGGTAGATAATGAGATTCTCAAAGAAAAACTAGGTAGTATTAATGGAAATATTGGTAGAGGAAAGAGTCTAACAGAGTCCATTATTGAAACAGGAATATATGAAAATATGTTGATACAGATGATAAAAGCAGGAGAGATGGGTGGACAATTAGATTTGATGCTAGAAAAAGTTACAAACTATTATTATGCAGAATTTACAGATTTAATTGATAACTTATCAGCTTATATTGAACCAATTATGATGTTCTTTATTGCTTGTTTGGTTACACTTATGGCTTTAGGTATTTTTATGCCTATGTGGGGTATGGGAGATGCCGCAGCAGAGTAAAATATGGGAATAGAACTTATTATAATAGGAGTTATTATCGGTATTATATCAGGATTCTTTGGAATTGGTGGAGGGATGATTTTAGTCCCTCTACTACTTATTATTGGATTTGATATAAATACAACTGTTGGAATATCTATTATACAAATGGTTTTCACATCAGTATATGGCTCTTATTTAAATTATAAGAAAGGCTCATTAGAAATTAATGATGGTATTTTTATTGGTATTGGTGGTTTTATTGGTGGATTTGGTGGCTCTTTATTAACTCCTTTTATCCCAAGTGAAATTTTAAAATATCTATTTCTTTTAATAATACTATTTGCAATTTTTAAACTAATCTTTTCAAAAGAGAAAAAAGATGAAGTTATGAATAATTCTATCTCTTGGCTACTTCTTCTAACTATTGGAGTTATTATTGGAGTATTTGCAATTACTCTAGGAATAGGTGGTTCTGTTATGCTTACACCCATTTTGGCAGGAATTTTACACTATCCAATTAAAAAAGCAATTAGTGCTGGTTTATTTTTTGTTGTATTTTCTTCAATGGCAGGATTAATAGGAAGATTAACTAGTAATAATATTGATTTAGAAAATGGTCTCATTGTTGCAATATCTTCACTCTTCGGAGTTTTTATTGGAATATGGTTTAAAGATCATATAACAAGTAAGAATCATAAGAATTTACTTATTTTGTTGTATCTTATTACTTTATTTATGATGATAAAAAAGATGTGGTTTTAAAAAAAAGATACTCTAATATAAATTAGAGTAAAATTATCTTATTTAAAATATAGAAAAGGCTAATATGTTATTAACAAGAGCTAGTGAGTATGCATTATTATCATTGGGAAAGATACAAAGTTCAAATGTACCAATGGGTGCAGAATTGATAGCCAATGAGTTAAGTATTCCAAAGAGTTTTTTGGCAAAAATTCTTCAAAATCTTGCAAAACATGGTATTTTAGAGTCTCGTAAAGGGGCTCATGGTGGATTTTTTTTAGCAAGAAAGGTTGATGAAATTACAATATATAGTATTATCTTAGCAGCAGAGGGAAAAGCTCCTGCTATTTTTGATTGTACTCAATATAGTGATACTTGTCCAAATGGTACAATAGGAACATGCTATATATCACCTTTTTTAGCAAAATTTCAATCTAAGATAGATGGTTTTTTATATGAATTAACACTAGGAGATATACTTAAATGATAAAATTATTACACCTTTCACATATTGATTTAGATGGATATGGATGTCAATACTTAACTAGTAAGTATTTTAAAAATATTAATTGTTATAATGCAAACTACGGACCTGAGGTTACCTCTAGGATAAAAGAGATAATTTATGATATTAAAAAGAGTCAATTATTTTATCCTAATCAAGAGATTATGATACTAATTACAGATTTAAATTTAACACCAAAAGAGTCTGCATGGATAGAAAAAGAGGCAAAAGAACTTGATGTTGGACTTCAATTATTAGATCATCATGCTACAGGTCAAACCTCTGCTGATAGATATAAATGGTATCATCTTGATAGTTCAAAATCAGCAACATTAATTACATATAACTGGCTTCAAAATTTGTATAAATTTGATGAAGAGAACACTCTTTTAGATGTGGTTAAGACTATTAATGCTATTGATATATGGCTTAGTGATGATAAATTCTTTGAATTAGGTAAAGTATGTTTGGGAATGATAGCTGGTTCAAGAGAGATAAATAAGATAGTTTTTCCTGATAATGATAGAGCATTTAAACTATTTTTAATAGATTCAATACAATCTGTAATATCAAAGAAAGATTCAAATATTTTATTAGATGATAATCTTCACTCTATTAAAAAGGAGTTTTTTACAGATGATAAAAATGATACAAAAGATAATCTTGTTGCGTCATATATTACAGATTTACTTGGTAAAGATAAAGATAGATTTAAAATATTTTATAAAAATTATAAGGGTGTTTTAGGTTATAATATAGGAAGCTCATCAATTATTGGCAATAGATTTTTATTAGATAATCCTGATTATGACTTTTATATGGATATAAGTAGCCGTGGTTCATTTTCACTAAGAAGTAATGATAAGCTTGATGTTTCAATTATGGCACAAGAGATTGGTAATGGTGGTGGACATCCAAATGCGAGTGGTGGGAAAATAGAGGGATTTAAAAACTCTTTTGTATATGAAAAAGTTAAACTTGCTATTGTTGAACATATTAAAACCAAAACTATCAAATAATTAAGAGAATTTAGTGGCGAAATTTAAATATATTCTATTTTTAGTATTAATCTTATCATATATAGAGGCAAAAACCTATACTTATCTAAAGGTAGAACCATATTTTTCTAAAATAACAGGTAAATATTATAAAGATGGTGTTGATAATAAAATTATAAATGATATAGATAAAGCATTCTCATCTATTAAAATGGCAATGTATTATCTAACAAATAAACATATCACTCAGTCTCTTATTAATGCTCATAATAGAGGTATTAAAATTGAAGTTATAACAGATAATAAGATGATAAACAAAAAATATTTTACAAGACTTAGAGATGCAGGGATAAAAGTTATAGATGATGGAGATAAATATGCTTTAATGCATAATAAAATTTTAATTATAGATAAAGATATTCTTTGGATAAGTTCTGCTAATTATACTGTATATTCATTTTATAGAAATTATGATAACTTTTTGAAAATCTCAGATAAAAAAGTGATAAAATATTATGATAAAAAGTTTGATGGACTATATAAGAATAATAGAGAGATTTTAAAACCATACATATCAGATAAAATAGAGGTGTATTTTTCTCCTGACACCAATTTTGAAAATAAAATTATAGATATTATCTCTAAAGCTAAAGAATCTATTAACTTTTTGGCTTTTGCATTTACAAATCCAAAAATTACAGATGCTTTAATATCTGCTCAAAATAGAGGTGTAAAGATAAAAGGTGTATTTGATAAAGCTCAAAATAATTATCAAAAATATTCACAATATAAAGTACTTAAAGAAAATAATATATCTGTAGTTTTAGATAAAAATCCAAAAAAACTACATAGTAAAGTTATCATCATAGATAAAAAAATTGTAATAACTGGATCATATAACTTTACAAAAAAAGCTAATAATAAAAATGACGAAAACTCTATAGTGATATATGATAAAGCTATAGCAAAAGAGTATATTGATAATTTTAATAATATATATTACTCTAAATAAGTTTTAAATATAAAATTTATATGCTTTTAAGAGCAAAAAAGATAAAATAGTTAATCTAACTCAATTAACAATCAACAAAGGTTTATATAACATGCCACATATTAAAGTAGAAAAATTTGATACCCAACTAATTGAGACTTTGGATGATATTGTAGTATTTAGAGCTATAGTTTTAAATAGTGATGATGAACTTTTCGCTATTAATTATAAAAATGAAGAATTTTTACTTCATCTTAAAAAAACAGATAATAATTATATGATAAAATATGATAAAATTACAAGACCATTAAAGGTTGAGCTTTTAAAAGAGGCTATATCTCAAATAGCAACTAGACTAAACCTAAAAATCCTAAGTTCTAATATTCAAAATAAAAATCCAAAAGGATCAATATCTTCAAAATATTTAAAAAAAATTAAAGATTTTGAAAGTATTAATTTTTCTAAAAAAAGAGTTTCTATAGAGGTTGGTTTTGGAAGTGGTAAGCATATTCTTTATCAAGCAAATCAGAATAGAGATAAATTATATATTGGCATAGAGATACATACTCCATCAGCCCAACAACTATTAAATCAGATAGATATTCAACAATTAGATAATATATGGGTAGTCAATTATGATGCAAGACTTCTTTTAGAGATGATTCCATCAAATATTTTAGATGAAATTTTCGTACATTTTCCAATTCCATGGGACAAAAAACCTCATAGAAGAGTTATTAGTAAAAGTTTTTTAGATGAATCAATAAGAGTATTAAAAGTAGATGGAAAGTTAGAACTTAGAACAGATAGTAATAAATATTTTTGGTACTCTTTAGATACATTTTTATCTTATCCTAAAATTATGGTTAATATCAAAAAGAATGAAGATTTGCCAGTAATAAGTAAATATGAGGCAAGATGGAGACGACAAGAGAAAGATATATATGATGTATCTGTAATATCACAAGCCATTAGTGACGATAGGGATAATATATATGATTTTAGTTTTAAAGATATTAGCTTTAATTCTGAACTTATAAATACTTTACCAAAAGAGACCATTATTGAAGATCAATTTTTTATTCACTTTGAAAGAACTTATACTATTAAAGATAATATGTTACTTGTTAAATGTGCATTTGGTAGTTTTGATAGACCAGAACATAAATATATTTTGATAGCCAAAGAGAGTAGATATTTATCTTCAACACCTGTATCAACTCTAACCAATTATAAAGCACATCAAAAACTACAGGAGTATTTAGATGTCTAGTGTGGTATCAGCTTTTAATTTAAGCTTATCTTATAATAATAGTGAAAATGATATAATTCAAAATGCTACATTTGATATAAAAAAGGGTGAATTTGTTTTTATTACTGGTCTTAGTGGAAGTGGAAAATCAACATTACTAAAAGCACTTTATGGAGAACTTATACCAAAAGAAGGGGAATTAGTAGTTGGAGGTCTTAATTTAAATAGTATAGAGAAAAAAAAACTTCAAGAGTTAAGAAGACATCTTGGTATTATTTTTCAAGATTATAAACTTATTAATGAGTGGAGTGTAGAAAAAAATGTTGTTTTACCACTTATTATAGATGGATACTCTAAAGATATACAAAAAACTCAATCAACAAGACTTTTAAAGCATGTTAAACTTAGTGAATATGCAGAAAAATTACCATTAGAACTTAGTGGTGGGGAACAACAAAGAGTTGGTGTTGCTAGAGCATTATCCAAAAATCCATTTTTAATATTAGCAGATGAACCAACAGGAAACCTTGATGAATATTCATCTAATGTAATTTGGGATTTGATGGAAACAAGTTGTGAGCAACTTCAAACTACTGTGATTGTTGTTACGCATAAAATTCCTACAATATTTTCTATCCCATATAGGCATTTAATTATTGAAAATAGAGAAGTTTATGAAATTCATTAAAAATCACCTTACTTTTATATTTCCTTTGATGGCTATACTTATTGGTATAGAGTTTTTTTTAGTATTTGAAAGAACAACTATAAGCTATGAAGATGGCTTAAGAGATAAATATAGTATGTTAGTTGTAGTTCACGACGAGATAGATTTGGAGTCTATACAAAATTTAAATCCACATATATTCTCAATTGATTTAATTAAAAAAGATGCTATTGTAGATGAGATTTCAAAGGGTCTAAAGGAGTCAAGTAAAAAGAACTTATCTAAATTACTTCCATACTTTTATAATGTGAAATTAGATACATACTTTGATATTAAGCAGATAGATAAGATAAAAGCTGACTTAGAGAAGAGTCCAATTGTTAAGAGTGTTGAGACATTTGATAATAGCCATGATTCAAATTATAAATTATTTATATTTTTAAAGTTTATATTTAAAATCTTTATCTCATTTATAGCTGTTGTTAGTTTTTTTCTTATTATAAAACAGATGGAGATATGGAGTCTTGTTCATAAACAAAGGATGAAAGTGATGGAGATTTTTGGAGCACCTCTACTCCTTAGAAGTGCTGTAATGTACCGTATCGCCATAGTTGATTCTATAATTTCAACCATTATTATTTCTCTTTTTTTTGTACATTTAAAGTATAACTGGGTAGATAGTAGTGGTATTGATATATTAGTACATAATCGTGATTTAATCTTTGAATTTAATGACCTATTTAAGATGCTTGGTATCTCACTATTAATAGTTATATCATCTGTATCTATGGTTATTTCAAGATTAAAGGATGATAATTGAAAATTATAGTGATATTAATATTATCAATTTTTATATTAAATGGCGAAACAACCAATATTAAAATTAAAAAATCTAAAAAAGAATTAAATGTTGTTAAAAGAGATAAAAGAAGCACAAGTGCAAGGCTTTCAGAAGTTGTAAAAAGTATAAAAAAAACAAAATTAGAGCAAGAGAGATTAAATACTAAGCTAATCAAATTAAAAGAACAAAAAAAAGTAGATGATGTTTTATATAAAAGAGCTAAGAATAAATTAAATGAATATAATAAATTATATAGAGATGCAGAAAAAGAGATAAAAAAACGAAATATGCAATTCTTATCTCTATTATCAAATCAGTTTGGAATAATATTTGCAATGAAAGAGCTTGATAAAAATACACCAACCTCTATTATATATAGAGAGCTGTACTCACACTATAAAACAGAAAATATTAAAGAGTTACAAGATTTAAAAAGTGATATAACTAAGTGGAAAAGAAAAAAGAATTCTATTGTAGCAAAACAAAAAGATATAAAAAGAAGTATGAGGCGTATAGAAAAACAAAAAATTAATTTTAATAAACAAAAAAGAAAAAGAGTAAAACTATTATCAAGGTTAGCAACAGATGAAAATATATACAAAAAAAAGTTAAGTACTATTATAGATAAACAAGCATCTCTTCGTTCAACTTTGGCAAATTTAAATATTCTTAAAGCAAAAGATGTTAATAAAGCAAAAGCTGCTGCAAGAGCAAGAAAAAAAGCATTAAAATCTAAAAAAAGAGGGAAAAAGAGTAAAACAAATTCAAACTCTTCATACTATAAAACAGCAGTTACTGCTTATCGTGGTTCAAAAACTATATCTCCAATATCAAATGCTACAGTTACGAAAAGATTTGGTTCATATACTGATCCAATTTATAATATAAAAATTTTTAATGACTCTATCACACTTAAATCTCCATCAAGTAATAGCAAAGTTAGAAGTGTTCTTTCAGGTAAAATTGTATTCTCAGGAAAAAGTAGTATGTTAGGAAATGTAATTGTAATATCTCATCGTAAAAAAATACATACAATATATGCAGGACTTTCAAAAATTGCTCCAACCATAAGAGTTGGAAAACGTGTTAAAAAAGGATATGTTATAGGAAGAATATCTAAAAAATTAATTTTTCAAGCAACAAAAAACTCTAAACATATAAATCCACTAAAACTTATTAAGTTATAATATATGAATAATAGAACAGAAGATATCTCATCATCTACTAAGAAACTTATTTTTATAATATTTTTTCTTTTTTTAATTCTATTTTCTAAATATTTACCTTATGGAAATATTCAAACCAATGATAACTCTTCTCTAAAAATGATTTTTAATCTATATTTTTTCATATCCTATCAAACTTTAGGAATAGTACATGAGGGTGGTCATGGAATTTGTCATCTTATTGAATGTCCAAAATTTATAACAACATTAAATGGTACAATATTTCAAGTTCTTTTTCCATTAGGTATAGGTTATTATTATAAATTAAGAGAAAATTATATTGGATTTTGGATAGGAATATTTTTTACAGGTTTTTCCTTACAATATACTTCATGGTATATCTCAACAGCTCATCAAGGTTTATTTGTATCAGGTTCCAAATCTTTTCTTGGTCAAGATGGGTATCATGATTTTAATTATATCTTAGATACTATGGGACTACTTGCATATGATAATGGAATATCTATTTTAGTTAAACTAATAGCCTATGGATTAATGATTTTTTCTGTTTGGAAAATGTTTCTTTTGGCATTTAATATGAAATCACTTTCAAAAAGATAAAATTTTAAAAAAAGGGAAAATATGCACGGTTTTTATAGGGTAACTTCTGTTGTTCCAAAGTTAATTTTAGCAGATACAAAGAGTAATTCAAAAGAGATTATAAAATTGATAAAAGAGGCTTATTTAAATGATTCAAGCATAATTTTATTTCCTGAGCTTACTCTTACTGGATATAGTATGGGAGATTTGTTTTTAAATCATCATCTTATCTCATCTCAAAATCAAGCACTTCAAAATATTTTAGATAAAACAAAAGATATTAATAGTCTCTCTATTCTTGGTATCGCTTTATTAAAACAAAATAGACTTTATAATTGTGCCGTAGTTATTCAAAATGGTGATATTTTGGGAGTTGTGCCAAAAAGTTATATCCCAAATAAAGAGGAGTTTTACGAAAAAAGATATTTTAACTCTGGAATTGATATAAAAAATAGTTTTATTAATATCTTAGATAAAGAGATCCCTTTTGGTGTAGATTTGCTTTTTAGCGATAATAATGATATTACTTTTGGAATTGAAATTTGTGAGGATTTATGGGCTGTATCTCCACCTAGTAATCAGATGGCAACTAATGGGGCAAATATTATTTTAAATCTATCTGCGAGTAATGAGCTTGTGGGTAAGGCAAATTACAGAGAAGAGCTTGTGCGAACTCAAAGTGCAAGATGTTATTCTAGTTATGTTTATAGTTCATCAGGAATTAATGAATCTACAAGTGATACAATCTTTAGTGGTGATGCGATTATTAGTGAATATGGTTCAACTTTGTCAAGAGGAGATAGATTTAATTTTGAAAGCAGTATTATAAATGCTGATATAGATTTGCAAAAACTAAATTGGCTAAGATTAAATAGTGGTTCTTTTAATGATGGGATTCTCACCTCTTTTAGAGATATTATTATAAATAAAACTCCTCAAATAAATAAATTAAATAGATATATAAATCCAAAACCATTTGTTCCATCAAATCCAAATATTAGAGATGAGGTTTCAAAAGAGATAATAGATATTCAGGCTTTTGCATTAGCTTCAAGATTTAAAGTCACAGGTATTAAAAAAGCAGTTATTGGAATATCAGGAGGTCTTGATTCTACTCTAGCTCTTTTGTCTACTTGCAAAGCATTTGAGATTTTAGGTCGCAATTTAAAAGATATTATAGCTATCACAATGCCAGGATTTGGAACAACAAAACGGACAAAAAATAATGCAATAGATTTATGTAATGCTTTAGGGGTAACTTTAAGAGAGATTGATATTACAAAAATTGCACTTGCTGAATTTAAAGAGATTGGTCATGATACAGATGATTTAAGTGTAACTTACGAAAATGTTCAAGCACGAATACGCACAACAATTTTGATGAACCTTGCTAATAAAGAATACGGATTAGTGATTGGAACGGGGGATTTAAGCGAAATAGCTTTGGGATGGAGTACATATAACGGTGACCATATGAGTATGTATGGATTAAATTCTGGTATTCCAAAAACTTTAATCTCTTATCTTATAGAATATTTTACCTATAATTCAAATATTAAAGAGATTTTATTAGACATTTTAGATACACCAATTTCGCCAGAACTTTTGCCTCATAAAGATGGTGAGATAGAGCAGATAACAGAAGATATTATTGGTCCTTATGAACTTCATGACTTCTTTCTTTATCATTTTGTAAAGTATGGAGCAAAGCCTGGTAAAATCTTATTTATGGCAAATCATTCTTTTGATAAATATGATGAGAATACTATAAAGAAATGGCTTATATTATTTTTAAAACGATTTTTTACTCAGCAATTTAAACGAAATGCAATGCCTGATGGAATAAAAGTGGGAACAATATCTCTAAGCCCACGAGCAGACTGGAGAATGCCTAGCGAAGCCTCTTTCCAAAATTGGATAGATGAATTAGGATAATAGGGTACCTGCAAGAGATACCCCTACACAAAATATGTATGTAGGGGGCAATCCCCTTTTGCTTACCCTTTGGAAGTTTAATCCTTAACTTCATAAAAATATCTAATATTAACTTTTACTTATATTTTATATGATAAAATAAGGGCAAATTTTTTTATATCAGGAGATATTATGACCCCAGAAGTTTCGTATGTAATTGATACATTTTTTGCTATCTTTTCATTTGTATTGATTATATTTATGGTTCCAGGTTTTGCAATGCTTGAAGCAGGACTAGTCAGAACAAAGAACGTTACAGCAGTATTAATGATGAATACAGCAATCTATGCAATTGCTTCAATGTCATTTTTACTTGTTGGTTACTCAATTGCTTTTGGTGATTTTGGAAGTGACCATATGAGTAAATGGGCTGCCTTTTTGTTTCAAATGGCATTTGTTGGAAAAGTTATAAATATTATGAGTGGTGGAGTAAGTGAAAGAGCAAGGATTTTTCCTTTAGCATTATTTGCAATTATAATGTCTGCATTAATCTATCCAACTGTTGTAAATTGGTCTTGGGGTAGCGATATGTTAAAGGATACATTCTTAGACTTAAATATGTATGATTTGGCAGGAAGTACAGTGATTCATTCAACGGGTGGATGGGCTTTATTAGCTGCTATTTTGATTATTGGAGCAAGAAAAGGGAGATACACTCCAACTGGTGGTATAAGAGTAATTCCAGCTTCTAATGTTCCCCTTGTAACTTTAGGTGCATTTTTATTATGGATTGGTTGGTTTGGATTTAATGGTGGAAGTGTTGGTTCAATTTCATCAAAAGAGAGTGCTGACGCAGTTGCTTTAACAATTATGAATACAAATACAGCTGGTTTAGCAGGGGCAATTACTGTGGGAATTATGATGTATATTAGATATAAAAAACTTGATATTACAATGATTCTAAATGGTGCTTTGGGTGGGCTTGTATCAATTACGGCAGGACCTGATTTATATAATATTTATCAACCAATATTAATTGGTGCAATTGGTGGAATGTTGGTTGTTTTTGCAGTTCCATTTTTTGATAAACTTCGCCTTGATGATCCAGTTGGAGCGTTGTCTGTTCACTTAGTTAATGGTATTTGGGGAACTTTGGCAGTTGGAATTTTTGCAAGTAATCCAGCTGAGGGGATTACACTTTTAGGTCAAATTAAAGGTATAGTTGTTATTGGAGTGTTTGCTTTTGTAAGTAGTTATATAGTATTATTTGCTATCAACAAAATTATTCCTCTAAAATTAACAACAGATGAACAGATGGAAGGTCTTGATGTAAATGAATGTGGACTTGAAGCTTATCCAGAGTTTAAACGAGCATTTTAATATTTAAGGGGGGGCAACCATAAGGGATTGCCTCAATGCCAATGAGATAAGGATTATTATGCTTTTGGACACGGCGGTGCTTTAGCTCCGTATATTAGGGAGAGGCTAAAGCCATCTCGTCCAAAAAAAAGCTTAATTCATTGGCATTGGGGAGATTGCCCCTACGAAATATTAGTTGTAGGGGTATCTCCTCGTGAGTACCCTAAAATGTGTATAGGTATAAAAATAAATTAAAAAAGGTAAAACAATGAAAAAAATAGAAGCGATTATAAAACCATTTAAGCTAGAAGATGTAAAAGATGCTTTAGCCGAAGCTGGAATTACAGGTATGACAGTATCTGATGTTAAAGGATATGGAAGACAACAAGGGCATAACGAGCTTTATCGTGGAGCTGAGTATGTAGTTGATTTTATCCCTAAAGTAAAAATAGAGCTTATTGTAGCTGGTGAAGATGTAGATAGTACAGTTGAACTTATTGTCGATGCAGCCAAGACTGGTAAAATTGGTGATGGTAAAATTTTTGTATCTCCAATTGAAAAGATTATTAGAATTAGAACAGGCGAATCAGACGAAGATGCTATTTAGCTAGTAGGGTGGGGTAATCCCACCTTTTTAAAATATTATAAAGGTATAAATATGAAAAAATTATTTTTAACTCCAAAAATCTTAATTAGTGTAATACTTGTTGCTATATTTAGTAGCTCTTGTGTCCAACCCAGTGTAGATAAAAACTCTGTTTTAACTACTTTAAAGCAATATGACCCATCATTAAAAGTAGAACATTTTGTGGTATCTTCTGTTGATTTAAACGATGATAATTGTCAAGATGCAGTGGTTCTTATGAAACAAAATAGCAGATATTGTGGAGCTTCAGGGTGTGTAATGCTAACTCTTTTATGCGAAGATAATAAGTTAAAACCAATAGGAAAAACTACTTTTGTAAGTCCTATAATATCTACCTCAACAGATAAAACTCTAGGTTTTAAAAATATTGATGTTATTGTTAAACCTCAAGGGGAAAAACCATATTCTGTAGTGTTAAGATATAATGGAAAAGTTTATCCATCAAATGCACTTCGTTCTCCAATATCTCCAAAAAGATCGATAGATAAAGTTTTAATAAAATAGTAAATTTTTAATATCTTATAAAATCAAGGAGATAGATATTGAAGGTTTAAAGATAGAATTATTTTCTTTAAGCCTTTCTTGTTAGAGAATTACCAATAGTAATAGTATTGATAATTAATAAAGGCTCTAAGAGTAAGTAGTATTAACAACAATTTTTAAAGTTATTTCTTATAACTAGAACCTACAGAAAAAAAAGAGAGAAGAGCGATAAGAATTGTTGGGCAAAGGAATGTTCTTAGTTATTTAAATATTCTCATTCGTAAAATATCTCCTATGCTTTTGGTATACTGTACTATTTATTATATCATAACTTTAAATTCTTACAACATTTATACTCCGTTCTTTATCTTGAAGCAAAAACTCTTCACCTTTTTCTATATCTTTAAGTGTTATTACCTTACCATTTTTGCTAATCTCTGCCCATCCATTTTTATATTTTAGTTCTGGATTAACCAATTTTAATGACGATTGAACTAGGTTTAAATTTTGTTCTTGTGTGGATATTATAAAAGATATACTATTTTTAAAACTATTTTTGATTTGTGGAATAGAGGAATTATATATTGTGATTTTAGAGTTCATTACCCTTTTATACTCATTTTTAAGTGCCTCAAATTCATTTTGCATTAAAGTTAATTGATTTGAGCTTGAGTATCTTTGAAGCTCTTTTGTAAAACTTTGAAGCTCTTTGGATTTATGAGCTATTACTCTTTGAATAGTTTGAGAATATCTTATTTGTAAATCATCCAAAAGATATAACATATCATTTTTATCAGGTAAAATCATCTCAATTGAAGCACTTGGAGTAGGTGCTCTTAAATCTGCTACAAAGTCACTAATCACCACATCAATCTCATGACCAATAGCACTAACAATAGGTGTTTTAAGATTAAAAATTGTATCTGCCATCTGTTCATCATTAAAAGCTGATAAATCCTCTACACTTCCTCCACCCCTTGCCAAAACTATAACATCTGCATTAATTTTATCTGCATATATTAAAGCATTAATTATCTGAACTGGTGCTTTTTGACCTTGAACCAAAGAGTCAATAATCACAACTTCAACTCCTGCCCATCGTTTTTCTATAATCTTTATCATATCAAATAGCGCTGCTGAATTTTTGGCTGTAACAAGAGCCATTTTTGTGATATTTTTTGGTATCTCTTTTTTATAAATCTTATCAAAATACCCTTTATCTTCTAGCCGTTTTTTGAGCTGTTCATAAGCTATTGCCAAACTTCCTTTTCCAAAAGGCTCAACCCTTGATGCATAAAACTGATATTCACCCCTTGGAGTATAAACACCAACATTCCCATCAACAATAATCCTCTCACCTTTTTCAATTTTAAATTTAAGCTTAGAGGCATTAGATCTAAACATTACACATTTAAGGGTCGATTTATTATCTTTGATAGAAAAATACAGATGACCACTTGTATGATATGTGACCGATGCAACCTCCCCTTCAACAAGGGTATTGATAAAGGTTGCCTCTAAAATTGCTTTTATCTTTTCATTTAGAGATGATACAGATATTGCTATGCTACTCACATATATCTCTTTAATACTTCTGGAATATTCACACTTCCATCCTCATTTTGATAGTTCTCCATAATTGCAACAATTGTTCGTCCAACTGCAAGAGCAGAACCATTTAGAGTATGAACAAATGTATTCTTTTTGCTATCTTTAAATCTAATTTTTGCTCTTCTTGCCTGAAACTCTTTTGTATTTGAGATTGAACTAATTTCACGATATTGATTTTGCCCAGGTAACCAAACTTCTAAATCAATAGTATGAGAAGCACTAAAGCCTAAATCTCCACCACAAAGCTCTACTATTCTATGAGGAAGCCCTAGTTTTGTTAAAATATCAGAGGCATTTTGAACCATCATCTCAAATATTCTTTCACTATCATCAGGCTTTGAAATTGCCACCATTTCAACTTTACTAAATTGATGCTGTCTTATCATCCCTCTTGTATCTCGCCCAGCACTTCCTGCCTCTTTTCTAAAGCATGGAGTATATGCAGTCAAAAGCATTGGTAACTCTTTTTCTCTTAAAATCTCATCATTATATAAATTTGTAAGGGGAACTTCTGCTGTTGGAATAAGATATAAATTTTCATCTTCTATCTTAAAAAGGTCATCTTCAAATTTTGGTAATTGCCCTGTTCCTTGAAGCATAGAGGCATTATTTATAAATGGAACCGCCACCTCTTCAAACCCTTTTGCACGATTTTCATCCAAAAAGAAATTAATTAAAGCTCTTTCTAATCTTGCTCCATCACCTCTTAAAACAGAAAAACGACTTTTTGCAAGTTTTACACCTCTTCCAAAATCAATCCATCCATTAATTTCACTTAATTCCCAATGCTCTTTAGGGATAAAATTAAAAGTAGTTGGTTTAAGGACTTTTTTAAGCTCTACATTATCATTTTCATCCTCTCCATCTGGAACTCTATCATCAGGAAAATTTGGAATTCCAAGTGCCAAAGAGTTTAAAGCCTCATTAGCTTCTCTTGCACTCTCTTGTAAAGATGAAAGAAGCTCTTTATTTGCATCAACTTTTACTTTAAGCTCAGCTATATCCTTACCATCTTTTTTATATTGTCCAAACAGTTTTGACATCTGGTTTTGATTGGCTTTAGCCTCTTCAAAAGTACTATTTACCTCTTTTAACTCTATAAATCTTTGTTTTAGAGCCTCTAATATTTCACTATCTACACCTTTTTTAATTAGTTTAGTAGCGGTTTCTTCGTAATTTTTTTGGAGATATTTTAAATCTATCATAATATATTGCCTAAGTTTGAAATTTTTTAAAATTATATTACTATTTTATAAATTTAATCTTATATTTGACATTCACCCCTTATCCTCCTTAAATTGAAACACACTTTGAGCAATTAGCAGATTTTTCAGCCCTCTCCCCCTCTTGTTTTAAAGTAATTCGAACTATTGTGTAGTAATTTTCATTAATTTTCACCTTTTAATCTTAGATTTTCTATCACTTGAGTATCTCTATTTGCAAACTCTGAATCTACGAGTTTTAGTTTTTTAAGGTTACTTACCCCCATCAAAAACAATAATAATTGAATATTATAAGAAAATAGGAACTACTACTATAGAAGCTCAAAGAAAGGAGCTTTATAAATTGGAAAGAATAGAATAAAACAGGGATAGTAAAATTAGTTTAAGGGTAGATTAAATTGCAAACCCCAAGTCAAGTATTAAAACATATTTCTGATTAAGTTTAGATTTTTCCGTAATTTTTAGTATAATAATGGTGAAGTTTTCCCACCCTACTTAATTAATAAGGTTGGTAATTTTTTATTTCATATATAACGGATATAATCTTTTCTCTTCCATATCAATTCTTTTTATTAATACAGCACCAATAGCTTCAAGGTCTTTAACAAAATTATTAATATTATTATTATAAGATTCTTTATTACTATACTTTCTTATAAAAAACATAACCTCTTTAGCAATATTATTCATCTCTCCTTGAATATCATCCACAAATGCCATATGTGTATCATCTCTACCATATTTCATTTTTAAAAATGAGTATAGCTTATTATCTTCAACCATTAAATGTATCTCTAGTGCTATTTTAAAATCATTTAAAAGTACTACTATATTTTTATGTGCCTTTTGATTTGTATTAAAAGATTCTAAAATCTCTGTATATATCTTTAATAACTCTTGGTGGTCATTTTTAAACATCTCAATTAATTGCTCATTAAACTCCGTATCTGTCTGTATTGATTCATTTTCGCATTGTTTCTTTTTAAATGAATGTAAAAGGTTTTTTATAAATCCCATTAGATAACTCCTTTATTATTTAATACTATTATACCACGAGTTTAATTAAAATTTATTATAGAGAGACTTAGATTATACTATCTAATAATTATTATAACTATAAGTATATTTTTGATATTATACTAAAAAACAAATTAGTAAGGATTATAAATGAAACAGAGTATTTTAATGGAAAAATACCATATATATGAAATTGATATTCGAAAAACAGAATCTAAATTAGATAGTGTTGATAGTATTATAAATTATTTAGAAGATAAGATAAAATCACATAAAGTATCTGCCTACATAGGTAAATTTGATCACTATTCTCATACAAAGTCATTAGAAGATGGAGAGATTAATCCTGATATATTAGATGCAAAAGAGATTATTTTTTGTTTTGGTAAAAAGCTACCAAAAGCATCTATAATGGCAATTAGACCCCGTTCTATAGGAGTTGCTGAGTTTAAAGAGTATTTTGCAATCACATTTATGGAAGCACCAAATGAAGAGGCAAATAGTGCAATGGAGAGTTGGGTCAAATCCATTATTAAGTAATTTTCTTTAATTAAGACTAATTTTATCTTATTTAGAGTATAATACTTTTATATAAAAAAATATAAGGAAATTAAATATGGCAACAGTAACATTTAAAAACGACACAGTATGTAATTTAGCAGGAACAGAAATCAATGTAGGTGACACTGCACCAGTAGTAACAGTAGTAAACTGTAACCCAATGCTTCAAAATGAGCAAATTGGTGGAGAAGGTAAAGTTCAACTTGTAGTTGCAGTACCATCACTTGATACAGGTGTTTGTGACGCTGAAACTAGAAGATTTAATACAGAAGCAGCAAACCTTGATGGTGTAGAAGTTATTACAGTATCTATGGATTTACCATTTGCAGCAGCTAGATGGTGTGGAGCAGCTGGAATTGAAAACTTAAAAGTATGTTCAGATTTTAGAAACAAAGATTTTGCTAATGCTTATGGTGTTCTTTTAGCAGATGGTCCTTTAGCAGGAATTACAGCAAGAGTTATATTTGTAATTGATGCAAGTGGAAAAGTAACTTACAAGCAAACAGTTCCAGAAATTACAACAGAACCAAATTATGAAGAAGCTCTAGCAGCAGCAAAAGCAGCTTTATAATAAGTTAATTTAATCATTCTCATCTCCTTTGAGAAGTTAAGAGTCTCTCTTTCTCCCCTTTTTTTAGGAGACTCTTATTCTCAAATATAAAATATGTTATACTAACACTAATTTTTATCTTTAGGATATCTTTATGAAATTTATAGGATTTTTTATATTAATACTGATGATATCAAGTTGTAGACAGATAAAGTTAGAAACAAAATCGAGAAAACCATATCCAATATCTGTAATCAATAAACAATATTTATTAAATCAGTGCAATCAAGAGATATTATCAACTGAACTTATTGATAAAATATCTATCTATAAATCTTCGCGAAATATGTATCTTTATAAAAATGGTAAAATTATATATAATTTTAAAATCTCTCTTGGCAAAAACCCAAAAGGTCATAAGTTGAAACAAGGGGATTTTAAAACACCAATAGGTAGATATAAAATTAGCTTAAAAAGATGTGATAAGAAATATTATAGAGCAATTCATATATCTTATCCTGATGCAGAGGATTTGGCAAGAGGACTAAAAAATGGGGTTAATGTAGGAAGTGGAATAACAATTCATTCTCAACCAACTTGGAATGCTAATGGAGATGGAGATAGTTATACTCTTAGTAGAGATTGGACACAAGGATGCATCGCAATTACAACTGCTGATATGCAAATTTTATGGAGTAGATTAATGATTGGAACTCCAATAGAGATTAGAGAATAAGAGGATAAAATGGCAATAGTTAGATATACAGATAAACAAATAGAAAAATTTAATCGTCAAAAATATATAGCATACTTATCTAAAGTAACAAAAAATTTATATAAGATGTTTAGAGATAAAGGTGTAACGCAAGAGAATTTTGTTAAAAAATTTATTACAATTAAAGCATCACTAGACCCAAAATATAAAGTTGAACTATATACAGGTTATCATAAAGATGTAGAGATTTATATTGAGAATATATATTTAAAATGTATGGGTGAATTTATTTTAGATGATATTAGATATGAAGAGATGAGTAACCTTAATCGGCTTCAAAAAAGTAAAAATAGAAAGAGTTATAAAAAAGATAAGCATAAAAATAGTTTTAATCAACAATTTTAGTAAAATACTATTGTTTTTTTAATCTATATTTGATATAATGTTATTCTTTAATATATGAGAGATGCACTGAGAGTATAAAATTGTACTTTGAGTGCCTCTCTTTAGACTTATGCAATAATATTTGTGAGCATCGTGTCAGGATGGGAACATAGCAGCACACTTGCTTTTATTATGTGCCGTAAGTATCTGAAGGGGGGTATTTCCCTTTTCAAATTAACTTAATCAAATTAATAATTAGTATATCTTATATAAAATAAATTGTATTTGGTTTTTCTCTTTAATTTTTACTAGAATTATTGTAAAACTATTCCTAGATTCCGTGTCAAGCACGGAATGACAAAAATTCAAGCACGGAATGACAAAAAGTCAAGCAAGGTTGTTTGTCATTTTGAAACTGTTGTTTGTCATTCTGAATTTAATTCAGAATCTACTTTTGAAAGAAGTCTAGTAAATTATAACCATGGAAGTAGCTTTTCTACTTGAAGTCCCATCGCAGTGCTTTCTAGTCCGTAAACACTTTTTATATATTTTTTACAAAATCCCTCAACCATACATCCACCAGCTTTTCCCATCCAAAGATTACTATCTAAATATTCTTGTAAATCATCTTTGTCAAATTTATAAAAATTATAATATGTGGCAGATATATCACTAAATAACATAGATTCCGTTTTGTAGTGCAGTGAGGATATTATAGATATTGTTGAACCACTTTGAAGTTCTAATATTCTTCTTACATCATCCTTTGTTTTTGCTTTTCTAAGAATTTTAGAGGATAAAGAGATTACAGTATCAGCAGATAAAAGAGGATATTCTAATCCAAATTCATCAATAGATGCGTTTAGTTTTCCTAAACTTGCAATATATACAAAATCTTTTGCTACTGTTGTTTTAATTTTATCTTCGTCATAATTTGGACTTTTTTGAATATATTTTATATCAAAATTATCTAAAAGCATAGCTCTTGTTGGGGATGATGAGCATAATTGTATCATTATTTAATCTCCTGATTTAAGTAAATTGTTTCTTTTATTATATCATTAACTTAAAAAAAACTTGGTATAATGAGTAAAAATTATATATAAAAAAGTTAGGAAAAAGATGAAATTTTATATAGCAACAGATCATGCTGGATTTGAAGTAAAAGGTTTTGTAATTGATTATATATCTTCAAAAGGTCATGAAGTTATTGATTTAGGTCCAGATAGTGATGATAGAGTAGATTATCCAGATTTTGCCAAAAAATGTGCAAACTCGGTGGTATCGGATAAAGGTAGTTTTGGTGTATTAATATGTGGAACTGGTATTGGTATATCAATTGCTGCAAATAAAATAGAGGGAATTAGAGCAGGGTTGTGTCATGATGCTTTTACAGCAAGTGCAACAAGAGCTCATAATAATGCTAATATTTTATGCTTTGGTCAAAGAGTTGTAGGGCGTGGAGTTATTGAAAGTATGATTGATGCATTTTGTGAGACTGAGTTTGAAGGTGGAAGACATACAGGAAGAGTGGAGAAAATAGAGGGATGTAGTTTTGGAGCTAATTTATAGAGTAAAATATGGAAAATAGAGCAAGAGTATTAATAGATTGTAGTGACGAAAAAGGTCTTGTTTGTAACATAACTAAAGTTTTTTTTGATTTGGATTTGAATATTGATCATAACCGTGAGTTTGTGGATAAAGATAACTCTAAATTTTTTATGCGTACTGTAGTAACTGGTAAATTTAATACGGAGGAGTTATTTAAATCGTTAAAAAGTATAACACCTCAAGATGCAAAAATAAAAATAATTGAGCCAAAAAGAAAAAAAATTGTAATTATGGCAACAAGAGAGTCTCACTGTTTGGGAGATATTTTAATTAGATGGGAAAGTGGAGAGCTTGATGCTGATATAGAAGCAGTTGTGGCTAATCATAAAGATTTGCAATCATTGACCCATCGTTTTAATATACCGTTTAATTATATAAGTGCTGAAAATATTTCACGAGAAGAGCATGAGCAAAAAGTTCTTTTGCTTTTGAAAGATATAGATTTTGATTATATAGTTTTAGCTAAATATATGAGAATTTTAAGTAATGATTTTGTGGAGAATTATAGATGGCGAATTATTAATATTCATCACTCTTTTTTACCTGCATTTATTGGAGCTAATCCTTATAAACAAGCCCATAGCAGAGGTGTTAAAATTATTGGAGCAACTGCACATTTTGTTACTTCTAATTTGGATGAGGGACCAATTATATCTCAAGATGTAATCCCTGTAAATCATTATTATAAGTGGCGAGATATGCAAAAAGCTGGTAAAGATGTAGAAAAAATTGTTCTTTCAAAAGCACTTGCCTTAGTGTTAAATGATAGAGTATTTATTCATAAAAACAAAACGGTGGTATTTTAATGTTTAATATAGTATTAGTAGAGCCTCAAATTCCTCCAAATACTGGAACAATTGGGAGATTATGTGTAAATCTTGGTGCATCATTGCATTTAATAAAACCTCTTGGATTTGATATTGATGATAAAGCAGTAAAACGAGCAGGATTAGATTATTGGAATAAATTGGATTTAAAAGTTTGGGAAAGTTTTGAAGAGTTTTTAGAGGTTCATCCGATAGATGAAAATTCCCATTTAGCTACAACAAAAACTGATAATATATATTTTGAAGCAACTTATAAAAAAGATGATTTCTTGATATTTGGCTCTGAAACGAAAGGGATAGATGAGAAAGTTCTAAAAGATAACCCTAGTAGATGTGTAACTATCCCAATGGGTGGAGCGGGGAGAAGCTTGAATATTGCTATTTCTGTGGGAATTGTTACTTATGAAGCACTAAAGCAAAACTATGATGGATTTAAAAAAATTACAATAGATATGAAGGACTAGAATGAGTATTGGTGATATATTTTATATAATTTCTGCTATTTTCTTTTCTCTTATTACCTTTGGAATCGTGCGTGGATATTATAGAAGAAAGTTTGATGACAAAGGTAGAAGACTTGATATGATTGATGAGTATAAAGATAAAACAGATTAATATTTATCTTTTGGTATAATATTAATAATTTAAATTAAAAGGAGTCATTGTGGTGGAAAAAGAGCCAATGACTGATATAACATACGAGAAATTGACTATAGAGTTAGAGTATCTCAAAACAAAAGAGAGAGCTAATATCGCAAAAGAGATTGAATCTGCTTTAGAACTAGGAGATTTAAAAGAAAATGCTGAATATCATGCAGCAAAAGATAAGCAGGGATTAATGGAAGCTCGTATTATTGAGCTTCAAGATATTGTTGGAAGAGCAATTGTGATTGACCCTTCTAAATTAGCTCATAATAGAATAAGTTTTGGCTCAACCATATTAATAGTGGATACTAAAACAGATGAAGAGATTACTTACACTATATTAGGAACTCAAGAGAGCAATCCAAATAAAGGATTAATTTCAATTAAATCTCCATTAGCAAAACAACTTTTGGGTAAGGAAGAGGGTGATAGTGTTAGAGTAGATTTACCATCAGGAAAAGTCAAATATGATATTGAAGAGGTCTATTATAAAGAGATAAACCTATCATGAAAGTTGGAGTTGTTGGGGCAAGTGGGTATACAGGATTAGAGCTTATTAAAATGTTAATATCTCATCCTTATTTTGAAATTTCAGTTCTTGCTACTACCACAGGAGATACAAGAGTTGAAGAACTTCATCCATCATTGCAAGATGTTATAAGTTTTCCAATAGAAAAAGCAGATGCTAATTTGATTTCAGAAAATTGTGATTTAGTATTCTTGGCACTTCCTCATAAAGCATCAATGGGATTTGCAAAACTGTTATTAGCTAATGGTGTAAAAGTTGTGGACTTATCAGCAGACTATAGATTAGATAAAGATACTTATGAGGAGCATTATTGTGAACATGAAGATGTGGAAAGTTTAGATAAGAGTGTTTATGCTTTAATTGAATACTACAGAGAAGATTTAAAAAAGACTTCACTAGCATCAGGTCCAGGATGTTATCCAACTGCAACACTTCTTGGAATTTTACCATTTATTGATTATATAGATGAAAATGCACCAATGTTTGTTGATGCAAAATCAGGAGTAAGTGGAGCAGGTAAAAAGTTATCCGAGGTATCTCATTTTGTGAATATGAATGATAATATATTTGCATATAATCCTCTTAAACATAGACATGCTCCAGAGATTGCCGAGAAGATAAAGCTTATTAGTGGTAAAAAAATATCTGTAAATTTTGTTCCTCATTTAATCCCTGTAACAAGAGGAGAACTTATTAGCGTGTATTCCACTTTAAAAGATAAAAATATAGACCCTTTAGAAATTTTAAAAGAGCATTATAAGAATGATCCATTTATTAGAATCAGAGAAAATCCAGTTGATATTAAAAGCACAGCAGGTACTCATTTTTGTGATATATTTGCTAGTAAAAATGAAAATGGGCTTTTTGTAAACTCTGCAATTGATAATCTTTTAAGAGGAGCATCTTCTCAAGCACTTGTTGCTGCAAATTTAATGTGTGGGTTTCCAGAAAATACAGCAATTCCTACAATCTCTTATATTCCATAATATATATATATTAATGAAAAATAACTTATCGGAAGTGATGGCTTTAGCCTCACAAAAAGCTGAAGCTAAAGTACCAGTTCTGAATTTAATGGTTATTTGTCATTATTTAATGGTTGTTTGTCATTCTGAATTTAATTCAGAATCTAGTTTTAAAAGAAGAATATTCAGTGATAAAAATAGAAAATAGAGCTATTTTTATAGCTGATGTTCATTATCCACACCATGGAGATAAAATATTTGATCTATTAAGTGTTACTTTTTTACAAAAAAATAAAATTTCTCAAATATTTTTTTTAGGTGATATTTTTGATATTCTTTTTGAAAATACTCAATATCTTATAAATTATAATAAAAAATTAATACAAGTTATAAATAGTATTGATATAAATATAAGAATTTCTTATTTTGAGGGAAATCATGACTTTAATTTAAGAGGAATTTTACCTAATATAACTATATATTCTATAGAAAATCAGCCTCAACAGATGTTACTTGGTAATAAAATTGTATCAATTTCCCATGGAGATAAGTATGAAATGGGTTTAAGATATAGAATTTACAGTAAATTTATTAGAAATAGTTTTATTATAAAGTATCTAATTCCTTTAAAAAATACTCTATTAGCCAAACAGATTAGTAAATTAAAAAAGAAAAAGATATGTAAAAAATTAGATAATTTTACCCAAATTGTGAATAAAATTTTATCAAACTATAATAGTGAAGAGTTAGTAATAGAAGCTCATTATCATCAAGGAGTGATAATAGATAACTATATCTCATTGCCTTCTTTGGCTTGTCAAAATATGATTGCAATTGTAGAAAATGGTGAAATTTTATTTAAGAAGATAAAGTTTAATACCCCTTTATAGGGAGTATTAATATTTTTTAATTATAACTTTTGCATACATTCCAGGAAAAACATTTGCACCATTCTTATTAAAACTAACACGCATTTTTATTTTATGTGTCATTGGATTAGCATCAGGAATAATCGCTTTTATTTTACCTATTGTTTCATAGTTTAAAGATGGGATAAGAACTTTCACCTTGTCATTCTCTTTTACATACTTTAATATACTTTCAGATAATGATACATCAATCTCTAAATCTTCAGTATCAATAAGCATTATAGTGAGCATCCCTGGCATAACCATATCACCTACTTTTATATTCTTTTGAACAACAACACCATCTGATGGAGCTTTCATTTTAATATAATTATATGTAGAAGCCACCTGTTTTGCTTTTATAGCCATCTGTTTAACAGCTACTCTACCAGTTTCTAGCATTGTTTGAGCATTGTCTGCCATCATCTCTAAATCATCAAGTTGCATTGCAGGAGCACCCTTCTTATTTTTAAGAGCCTCTTTTCTTCTTTGCAATATTTTGATTCGTTTTTGCCAAAATTGAACAATAACTTGGGTTTGTTCTAGTGCTAAATCAGCCTGAGATTTCATTATATCAAACTCTGCTGATTCCATCTCATAAAGATCATCTTCACGTTTTACTTTATCTCCAAGCTTTACAAATACTTTCTTGATATAGCCCATATATCTACTACCAATCATCTTTTGACCATTAGATACAACAGTACCTGTTAAAGTCAATTGAGCTGCATTAGCATTTTGCATTACAAAAAGTAACAATATAGAAAAAATTATTTTTTTCAAAAAACTATCCTTTTAAACTTATTATAGTAAATTATTTACCAATTTCTTAGTTGAGTATGGCACTTCATACACTCTTTTGTTATCTTTGTAAAGGCGTGTATAGCTTGAACTGTATCACCTTGTGAAAATCTTTCTAATAAGACTTTTGTTTTTTTATTAATTCGTCTTTTTATACTATTTGATATTTGAACTTTATTATTTACATAACGAGTCATAACATCCTTCTCTTCAACCTCTTCTAAAGGTGGCTCTACCTTTACTATAGTCTTTGTAAGCTTTGTTGTACCAACTTTTATCATATCAAAATTATTATAGAAAAATCCATTTTGAATATCTTGCATTGCTGATGCCATTATTTGCATATCTTTAATTCTATCCTCTTTAGTATAATTAGTTGCAGATAGAGTTGCAGTCACTATTGCTAATGTCACAATTATTTTTTTCATTCTTACTCCTACTTTTTTAAATTACCCATTGTATCAAAATAATAATTAAAGATTCATCAATGTTTCTTATAATTTAAAATATATATAACTACAATTTATTATTTAAGTTTCAATTTAGTAAATTATAGTTATAGTTTTGGTATGCATATTATGCAATAAAAATTTAATTAAAGCCTTGGGAGGATTTAAAATGAGAAGAATAGTAATAGCGAGTGCAATCACAATTGCAACAATGACAACAGTAAGTGCAGAGTTTAGTTTTGGTGATATGTTTAGAGATATGAAAGATGCAGCAACATCAATGAGTCATGATGCAAGAGATAGTGTTGATTCAATGAAAGATGGAGCAGTTGAACTTGGTAAAAGTGGTGAGAGAACTGCTACAAGTATGAGTAAAGATGCTAAAGATTCAGCTGTTAAAGTTTCTGATGATCTTAAAACTAGTGAAATTGCTACAGTAAATAGTGGTGAAAGATCTGTAACTAATGTTAGTAAAGATGTAAGAGATTCTACAGTAGAACTTGCAGAAGATACAAAAGATTCTATTACAAATACTTCAAGAGATATGAAAGATAGCTCAACAATGGCTACTAAAGATATGAAAGATAGTGCTATTGCAGTTTCTGGAGATATGAGTGATACTACAAAAACAATCTCTAATGATACAAATGATGCAACTAAAAATGTATCTGATAACTTGAATGATTCTACTAAGACAATTTCAAATGATACAAATGATGCAACTAAAAATATTTCTGATAACTTAAATGATTCAACAAAAACAATTTCAAATGATACAGCAGATTCAGCTAAAAATGTATCTAATAATATCAATGATTCTACAAAAACAATCTCTAATGATACAGCAGACTCAGCTAAAACTGTTTCTAATAACATTAATGATTCTACTAAGACAATTTCAAATGATACAAATGATGCAACTAAAAATATTTCTGATAACTTAAATGATTCAACAAAAACAATTTCAAATGATACGAATGATGCAACTAAAAATGTATCTAATAACTTGAATGATTCAACAAAAACAATCTCTAATGATACAGCAGATGCAACTAAAACAATTTCTGATAATGCGAATGACTCTACAAAGACAATTTCAAATGATACAGCAGATGCAACTAAAACAGTTTCAAGTAATGCAAATGATTCTACAAAAACAATTTCTAATGATACAGCAGATGCAACTAAAACAGTTTCTAGTAATGCAAATGATTCTACAAAAACAATTTCTAATGATACTCAAAAATAATTAGTATATAATTATGAAGCAGACCTTTTTGGTCTGTTTATATATTTAATTATGGATACAGATATTATATATAATTAAATATATATCAATCTAAAGGAGAGAGTTGTGAAAAATAAGTTTAAAATAGGTCTATCAATATTAGCAATATTATCTATTAGTAGTTTGGCAAATGCAAATCAGGAGACTGAATTAAATGATGCAAATAAAAGTAAATCTATAATTAAAGAGGAAAATAAAGTACCTATTATAGAGATTCATATTCCAAAAGTTCCAGAAGTACCAAAAGTACCCAAAGTTGTCACCATTGGTGGCAACCCTCCAGTGGTAGAAAATGAAAGTATATATGAAAAAAGAAAAAGATTAAATCATAAAATCAATCCCTTACCTATACAATTACAACAAGATGTTAAAGTTGTATCAACTGATACCAAAAAAGAGTTACAAGTTGGAGATATTAAAAATAATAGAGTAAGTGCATATCTTAGAGGTACTTTTGTAGATTCTAATAGTGTAAAAAATAGTTTAGTAAAAGCAGGTTTTACTCTTTTATCAGAATATGTAATAGATAAAAAAGGTCTTTTAACAACAATAGTATTTACAAGTGAAGAGTTCCAAAAACAAGGGGATAAACCTAATAGGGGTTTTGCTAGTTCAATGAGAATCTTAGTTGATAAGAAAAATAAACAGATCTCCATAACAAATCCACTATATACATCAAGAGCATTTATGCAAGATGAATTTGATGAGAAAATTTCACAAGTAGTATTAGATAAATTAAGAGGTGCTTTTAGTGGACTAAAAGATTCTGATGGTATGATAAAGTTTCATCTTCTCCCTAAATATCATTTTATGGTATCAATGCCATATTATAAAGATATGTTAGAGGTTGCATCAGCAAAGGACTCACAAACTCTTATAGATAAAATAAAAGCCCATAAAAAAGGTAAAAAACTTTTATATATGCAAAAACTTTCTAAAGATAGGTTTGTTATTGGAATACAATTAAGTAAAAGAACATCTAAGTTTGTAAAAAAGATTGGTTATGAAAATTCTGGATTGCTTCCTTATCCAATACTTATAGAAAATGGTGTTGCTAAAATTCTTGACCCTAAATATTATATAGCAGTTATGTACCCTAAATTAAAGATGTCTCAGTTTATGACAATTGCAACTATTCCTGATGCAATAGAAAAAGATTGTGGAAGAGTTTTTAGATAAAAGATTTCTGTTAAAACTTATTTTTAGATTCTGTGTCAAGCACGGAATGACTGTTGTTTCTCAAATTGAGTATGACTGTTGTTTCTCAAATTGAGTATGACTGTTGTTTCTCAAATTGAGTATGACTGTTGTTTGTCATTCTGAATTTAATTCAGAATCTAGTTTTGAAAAAAATCTAAAATACGAGTTAAATAACTTTTGCTTAAAGTTCTTCTAATCTAAAAAATACTAAAATGAATGCAAATAAATTCCTCCAAAAGATACTATATATGCAAGAGATAGAGACAGAAAAAAATAATGGGATTGATATAATTACTATTTTATCAATATTAGGCGTAATGATTGCAATTTTATCAATGGCAATTATTAGAATATATATAAATAAAGAGATTTATTACGAGAGTATAGAGATAACAAAAATCAAAAAAGAGTATAGTATATTAAAAGAGGAACAAGTCTCTTTGGTATATAGTATAAATAAATTAAGATATAAGAATCTAATTGTTGATATGATCTCTGATACACAAAAATAAAGCTAACAGTAAGCTAATAATAGCTATACTTTTAATCTAGTTAGATAATCAATCTAACAATTTTAGACTTTCAAAAAATCAATATTCCAACTCTTATAAAATTTTTGTATTTTGCTATCTAGTATTTTACTATAATTTTGAGTTTATTAAATGAGATTTTACCTCAATATTTAGGATAATAAAATGTACTATAAAACAATTAAAGAGCTTATTCTTATACTTTATATTTTTATAAGAGATTTTTCTGGAGCAATTTTTGATAAAAAGCTTGGTTACTATTCTGCAAGTTTAAGCTTCTACACAATCTCCTCTATTATTCCACTTTTAATCGTTATTTTTTATATTTTTAATAATCTTCCAATATTTGAGGATGTTCATATTCAAATTAGAGAGTTTATAATTCATAACTTTTTACCAACAAATTATAATGAGACTATGAAATATGTGGATAAATTTTTAATCTCTTCAGATAAAAAGCTAGGGATTTTGGAATTGAGTTATATAATATTAGCAACAACTCTATTCTTTAGAAATTATGATATTGTTATCAATGAAATCTTTGGTACAAAAAAACGAAATCTATTAAGAGTTGCTAAAACATATTGGATATTTCTTATAGCAGTATCTTTAATAATTCCATTATCATTTTATCTATCTATTCTTATAGATAACGCTCTAACCAATAATACTTCTCAAGTAACAGTTCATATATTCTATTTTTTACCATATTTTATTATCTGGGGATTGTTTTTTATATCTTATAAAGTATCAGCAAGTATTAGGATTCGTACAAAAGCTGCATTTATTAGCTCTTTTATATCTTCTGGAATATGGTATGTATCAAAGATTGGATTTACATTTTATATATTAAATAATAGTAAAATGTATCTAAGTATATATGGAAGCCTTAGCATTTTACTTATCTTTATGCTTTGGTTATATCTATCTTGGGCAATCTATCTTAGAGGGCTTAAATTATGTTGTATGTTAAATAGAAATAAAAATATAGATGGCGTATGGTGTGGCTATTAAAACATAGATATTATATCTATATTCATCTTTTTTTCATTTTAGACTTCTTATCTCATCAAAACTTTTTTATTTTTTGAATAACTCTATAATTTAAATAATTTTCCTCTATATTGCTATTTTTATCAAAAAATGAGATATAAATTGATCGTGGTATATCTATCTTTTTGATTTATTATATCATAACTAGATAAAAAGATATATGGCGTATGATATAGAGATTAAAACAAGAAACCAAAAAATATTTTTACTAAAAATAGAGGTGATAGAGACTATTAAATAGATTAAAAGTATATCAAAAGTTAAAGGCATTAAATAGGATAACTCTTTAGAGGAAACATCAATTAATAATAGTAAATATTTATCAAAAATATATCCATACCCCAGAATATGTAGGAATATTGAGATAGGATAAAATAGTATAAATATTAAAGATAAAAGTATAGAAAATGGTTGCAATATAGATGTAATATCAAATATAGTATGAACTACTGGTAACATTAAAAAAAAGATGCCAATAGGAAAAATTAAATATTTAAAAATCTTATTTTTTATATTTTTAGTATGTAAACCTATCAAATATATATAAAATACGCCAGATACTGATAACCAAAATGCTATAGAGAAGAATAGCGATATATCTATTGATAATAATCCTAAGACAATCATTAATAAAAAACTAAAACTAAATATCTCAATACCCAAAAGAGTTAAAATCCATGCAAATAGTATCATACTATAAGAGCGAATCAGAGATGGTGGCATATCTACAAACCAAAGATAAAATCCAAGAGTCAAAATTGTGATAAAGCCAATATCCAAAAGAGAATGCCTATATGGAAAATATCTTTTTTGGGTATATTTATATGGTATTGCAATTAGTTTATATATAAAAATCCATAATATTGAAAGATGAAAACCACTAAGAGCTATCAAATGACTAACTCCTAATTTGGATACTTGTAATCTCAACTCTTTTGATATTGGTGTTGCCAAAAATATTGCACTATAAAACTCTGATATAAAATTATTCTTATGTTGAGAGATTATCTCTTTTTGTAAGATTTCAAATTTAGACTCTATATTCTTAGTTAAGAAAATATCTTTTATCTTATATTTAAAAAAGGATATTGTCATAAAATCTATAAATCTTATCTCTTTATTTGGAATTAATTTAACTCTTACTTTTTGATTCTTAAAACTTCTTTTAGAGTTTAGATATATAAAAAATATATACCCCTCTTTTGATTTAACTTTTACTAATTGTGATGAATCTTGAATATTTTTGGCACTTTGTGGATATATGGTTATAACTTTTGCATTAGTATAATAAAATGGCTTAGAGATAAAATCTTTGTAGTTAATATAAGAGATAAATAGTCTGCTTAATATAAAAAGGAAAAGAGTTATTACTACTATGAATAACTCTTTTTTATTCAAAAATAAATTTACTTTTTGAATCATCTATTTAACTATATCAATTAAAATGGTGCTGGTAAATCTATTTTTGGATCTCTCATATCTATATCATTTTCTTCATAACTTACCTCATAAGATGGAGAATGTGAATGTAAATCTGCATCCACAAATCTTGTAAAGTTTTTTTGAAACATAAGCTTGACTGTTCCTGTTGGTCCATTTCTTTGTTTTCCAATAATAAGCTCTGTCTCCTCTTCGGTTTTGACCTTAAAATCACTCTTATAATCTTTACCTTCTGCTTTTGCTTTCATCTCTCGCTCTTTCTCTTGAGCCTCACGATAAACATCATCACGATAAACAAATAATATAATATCTGCATCTTGTTCAATCGCTCCACTTTCACGCAAATCACTTAACATTGGTCGTTTATTATCTCTTGATTCTACCCCACGATTTAGTTGAGAGAGTGCAAGAATTGGTATTTGAAGTTCACGAGCAAGTTGTTTTAATCCTCTTGAAATCTCTGAAATTTCTTGTTGTCTTCCATCTGTTCCACCTGAACCACTCATAAGTTGCAGATAATCAATAATAGCCATACTAATCTCTGGATGTTGAGTTTTTAATTTTCTTAATTTACTTCGTACATGAGAAATTGTTGCATATCCACCATCATCAACAAAGAGTTTTTTATTTGAAATTGTATCAGTTGCATCACTTAATTGAGTCCATTGATTATCATTTAAATCTCCAACTCTAAGAGCCTGAAGAGGGATAGAAGTATGTGCAGATAAAAGCCTTAACATTAACTGTTCTGCGGGCATCTCTAGTGAAAATATTGCTACACCTTCATCTCTCTGAATCGCTTTAAGAGCCATATTTAGCGCTAGTGCAGTTTTCCCCATCGCTGGACGTGCAGCAATTATTATTAAATCTCCTTTACCAAATCCACTTGTTTTATCATTAAGATTTAAAAACCCTGTATCAACACCTATAAGTTTAGAATTTCCAAGAGCTTTTAATCTATTTATCTCATCAAGAAGTGCTAAAGTTATCTCTTTAGAGCCTCTAAAGTCTTGATTTGTGCTATTTTGTGTAATCTCATATAGTTTTTTTTCAACCAAATTAACAACTTCAACAGCTGGTAAATCATCCTCTAGGGTTACTCTTTTTATCACTGTGGCAAGATTTGCTAATAATCTTTTGGTAGATTTTGCTTTTATCTCATTAGTATAAGCATTTGTATTTACAATTGGATTTGCCGATAAAATATCAAGCATAGCATTTTCATCGAATTTACCAATTTTTATAAGCTTTGAGCGTAAAAATTCATCATCAATAGGCTTCTCTTCTACAAAAAGCTCATTTGATGCATTAAAAAAATATTGATGAAAGGGCAGATAAAAATCCTCTGCCTTAAGTTTTGAAGATATATCTTCAAATACATCTGGGTCAAATATAATAGAAGAGAGAATAGCTCTTTCTATATTTATATTATATAAGTTTTCTTGCATTTTTGTCCTAACTGAAAAAAGAGTTATTTAGTTCTATTCTCTTTCTCTTTTATTCCACTCATTCCAAAACGACGAGCTAGTTCCTGTTTAATTCTATCAGGAGATACATCACGATATGCAAGTCCTACAAGAGAGTGATAAAGTAAATCAGATGCTTCATAAATTACTTGTGCATCATCTTCTGATTCAATAGCAACTACTAATTCATCCGCTTCTTCTTTAATTTTAGATAAAAGTAAATCTTTATCATTTAATAGCTTTTTTGTCCAAGACTTTTGGCTATTATCATTTTTACGACTAAGAATTGTATGATATAAAGTATCAACTACACCATAAATAGCATCTGTATCTACCTCTTGAGTTAATACTACTTTATCTTGAGTTATACTTGTAAAAAAGCAACTTTTAGTTCCTGTATGACAAGCTACACCATTTTGTTTGATTTTAAGAATAATAGTATCTCCATCACAATCAACAAGCATATCTTGTACCTCTTGTGTATGATTTGAACTTTCACCTTTTTTCCAAATTCTCTGTTTACTTCTGCTAAAATAGTGAGCAAAGCTAGTTTCAAGTGTTAGATTATATGCCTCTTGATTCATATAAGCCAACATTAAAACTTCACTATTCTCATAATCTTGAGCAATTGCTGGGATAAGAGGTGTCTTATTCCAGTCAATTTTTACTTTATTATTCATTGCTTCCTACTGTACTTCTTTGAACTATATTTTTACCATTTGTTTTTGAATCAACCCAAATATTTGGAACTGCTCCACCAGGTGTTAAGAAAATTTGTGCATTAGTATTAACTTTAAGAGCTTCATTAAATTTTAATTGAGTCTCTATCTGTTTAAGTTGCAATAGTGCAGGAGTCAGAGATTTTGCAATTAATATATTGGCTTTTGCTTGTTCTTCTGCTTCAATTCTTACTTTATCAGCCTCACCTTGTGCCTCAATTCTATTTCTTTGAGCCTCACCTTTTGCAATTTCTGCTTTTCTTTGAGCATCTTGTTTTGCTTTCTCTTTTTGTTGTTCTGCTACTGTTACTTCTTGTTTAGCAATCTGAACTCTCTCAATTTGTTCTCTAATTTTTACAGGTAGTTCTATATTTCTAAGTTGCACTGATGATAATTCCACAGGTTTACCCTCTAGTTCACTTATCGATACTTTTACTTTTGTTTGAATAGATTTTGCAATCTCATTTCTCATCTCTGGAAGTTGTTCAGCAGTATATTGACCAACAACATCTCTTACCACTTCTCTTACTGTTGAGTTTATAATCTTTTCTTCCCAACTGTCACCCCATTTTTCAATAGTAGCAGGAGCAGACTCAGCTTTTAATCTATATTGAACAGCTAACTCTATTTGAACATTTAGTCCTCTTTTATCTAATACTAAGATAGATTCATTTCTTCTTAGTCCACCCTCATATTTGTTACCATCACCAATTGCAACTCTACTATTATTACTATAAGTTATCATTTTAATTTTTGTGTTTACTGTATATATTTTTTGAAATACAGGGATATAAAAATGAAGACCTGCTTTTAAAGGAGTTTCGCTAAATTTACCAGTTGTAACTTTAATTCCAACTTCACCAGAATTTATAATCATAAATGGTTTAAATGTAATAAGAGCAAAAATCAATATTATTGCACCTATAATAAATGGAGTATATTTACTAATGATATTATCAAGGTTAAAATTATTATTACCACTTTCTGGTTTTTTATTATTAGAGTTGTTATCTCCACTATTAGATGATTTTTTCTTTTTAAAATAGTCGTTCATATCTGCTGGCATTTTAATACCCCCCTTTTTTATATACACTTTTATGATTTATATATGTTAAATCACTTTTATAATCTTTATCTCTTCCATATACTACATCAAAATAAGCACTTTGAAGTTTTTTTGTCATTTCACCTCTTGCTCCATTACCTATCTCTCTATGGTCTAATGAATTTATTGGTGTTACCTCTGCTGCTGTTCCTGTAAAGAATGCTTCATCACAAATATAAATCTCATCTCTTGTGATATTTCGTCTTTCAACTTTTATGCCAAACTCTTCTGCAAGTTTTATAACAGTTGCTTGTGTGATTGATTCAAGTGAATTATCATTTGGTGGAGATACTAAAACACCATCACGAACAATAAATAGACATTCACCAGTTCCTTCTGCTGCAAAACCATTCTCATCAAGCATTAAAGCCTCTTCAAAACCAGCTTCAATTGCTTCATATTTTGCCATTTGAGAATTTAAATAATTTGCTGCTGCTTTTGCTTTACCAAAAGTTGAACGGTTAGGATTTCTTGTGATTGATGATGTACAAACTTTAATACCATTCTCTAATCCTTCATCACCCAAATATGCACCCCATTCCCAAGCAGCAATCATTGTATGAACAGGAGCATTTATATGATGAACACCCATTTGACCATATCCTAAATATATTAAAGGGCGAATATATATATTTGCTCCACTTTTAAATTCATTTGCTTTTAACAATTTTATATGAGCTAATCTTACCTCTTCAAGAGTAATATTAGGTTTTATTGCTGTGATTTTTGCTGAATTATACAATCTTTTACAATGTTCATCAAGCTTAAAAATTGCCAATCCATTATCTGTTTGATATGCTCTTGTACCTTCAAATACAGCATTACCATAGTGTAATGTATGTGTAAGAACATGAACTTTGGCATCAGCCCATTTTACAAGTTCTCCATCCATCCATATATATTTAGATTCTTTCATATTTAATAACTCCAAGTTTATTTATTATTTATTTAAAAGAGATATTATCAGAAAAATGATTAAAAGGTGATTTGATTTTATTAAAGAAATCACATCTCTAATATATAAAAAGGTACTATATTAAAATAATTTCTTTAGGATATTTGAAATGCTTAAAATTAAAATATATTTATTATTGCTTATTATGATACTTTTATTTAGTTCTTGTAGTTCAAGAAGAACCACACCATATATTCGTACTGTAAATAATGCTATACTTTTTGCATCTCCAGAGGGTAAGATAGTTTTAAGAACAGCACATAATATGGCTTATGATAAATCTGTAGTGGTTAGAGGTTCTTGCTGGAACTATATTAACGCAATATATAAAAAAGCAGGTTTTAATGGGTATAAAAAGAGTAAAATTATATTTAAAGGTAGCAAAAGAGGATCTTATGCAGATCAAAAGATAATTCAAAGAGGAGATTGGCTTTATTATGTTAATTATTCATATCATAATGTGGGACATAGTGGAATTTTTGTAGCATGGATGAATTATTCTAAGAAAAAAGCACTAATGTTAAGTTATAAAGGCAGTGGAAGAGTCCCTGCAAGATACAAGATATATAATTTATCTGGTGTATATCGTATAAAAAGAGGAAAAATATAAATATGAAAATTTTAATTACAGGTGCTAGTTCAGGGTTAGGTAGAGCTATATCTTTACATTATAGTAAACCAAATACGACCTTATATCTCTTAGCAAGACGAAATGAATTACTTTTAGAAGTGGCAAAACAAGCAAGAGAAAAAGGTGCTATTGTATATATTTATAGTGTTGATGTTAGTGATTTTGATGCTCTTGCAAATATTACAAAAGAGATTGCTTTAAAAGAGGATAGTTTAGATATGATAATTGCAAATGCTGGAGTATCTGTTGGACATAATCATAATGGTCATACAAAATTTAGTGATTTTAAAAGAGTAATTGATATTAATTTTCTATCTATTCATGCACTTTTAGAGAATCTTTTACCATTATTAAAAAGCGGTTCAAAAGTTGTGTTAATTTCATCTTTAGCATCAATTATAACAATGCCATCTTCAATTGCATATAGTAGCTCAAAACGAGCTTTAAATGCTTATGCACAAGGTTTAAGAGTTTTATTAAAAAAAGATAATATTTATCTTATAAATATTTTGCCAGGGTTTATTGTATCTCCGATGACGGATAAAAATAGTTTTAATATGCCTTTTTTAATGAATACAGAAGATGGAGTTACTAGAATTATTAAGGCAATAGAGAAGAATAAAAAATGTTATGCTTTTCCAAAGAGATTTTTTATTCTTATTAAGATAATATCTTTTTTACCAATTAAAGTACGAGATGATTTAATATTAAAATATAGTGTCAAATAGTTTTAATTTTGAAATATTTTATGAAGTTTTATTTTTAGTGGCTCCGGATACTGGATTCGAACCAGTGACCAAATGATTAACAGTCATCTACTCTACCGCTGAGCTAATCCGGAACAATTACTTTTAAGTATTTCTACTTGTTAGTGGGCGAAATTATACAGAAATAAAAATCTTTTGTCAAGTCTTTTTTTAAATTTTATAAAAAAAGACCCCATTAGAATCAACTTTCTTGATTTTATCATCTTTTAAAAGTATTTTTAGTCTATTTTTAGTATTCTCATCAAAAAGTATCTCTACATCATCATCTGTCAATGGTCTTTTAAAAAGTGTTGCCAAAATCTCATTATTATTATAATTAGATGGTGTAGCAGTAATATTTTTTCTTGATGCAATATATATCGGCAAAGATGAATCAAAAAGTAGTGATATATCTCTAAGTTTATCATAATTAATTGCACTAATTGGATATGCTGGTGGTCTATCTACAGAACCGATATCAATTCTTGTTGGTAAAAGTTGTAGCAAAAACTCATTTAATGCTTTAATATGCTCTTTTTTATCATTAATAGTTTCAACTAATAATATCTCTATCACAAGATTACCACTATAAATATTTTTAAACTCTAAAAGCCCTTTTTTAATATCATCTATTGTAATACTTTTAAATGCACGGTCAAGTTTTTTTAAACATTTAGCATCAATACAATCTAAAGATAATTTTACAGTATCTAATTTTTTTAATGATTGTTGAATATTTTTATTATAGATAGTACTGCTATTAGTTAAAATAAGAGTTTTAATATCACCTTTAATTAGATTAATATTATCAATTAACTCATCAAGATATGGGTATAAAGTGGGTTCACCATTTGCAGTAATTGTAATTGCATCAATATTTTTATATTTATTTAGAGAGTCTTTTAACTCTGATAGAATATCTTCTGCAGATATAATATCGCTATATTTATCTACTGTTTTATTTGGGGAGAGTTCGCAATATAGACAATCAAAATTACACTGCTTTTTATTAGGACTTAAATCTATCCCTAATGATCTTCCGAATCTTCTTGAATTAATTGGTCCAAATATAATATTCATAATTTCTACTTAGTGGGGATTTGATTTTTAATTAGTAAAATCTACAAAAGCCAAAAGACTTCTGTAAATATAGATAGAATCTATCTTTTTGAGAACTGAGGAGATCTTCTTGCTTTCTTTCTACCTGGTTTCTTTCTTTCCACTACTCTTGAATCTCTTGTAACTAGTCCCATTGGTTTAAGGATTAGTCTAAATGACTCTTCGTATTGAATTAAAGCTTTTGTAATACCATGCTTAAGAGCATCAGCTTGTGCTGAATAACCACCACCTAAAGTAGTCGCTTTAATATTTACTGCTTCTAGTTGCTTTGTAGCATCTAAAGGAAGTCTAACTTTCATTTTAAGTGTTTCATGTCCACCTAACCACTCATCAAGAGTTTTACCATTGATAACCATCTCACCATTTCCTGGAGTTAGCCAAACTTTAGCAATAGCACTTTTTCTTTTACCTGTTGCATATAATGTTGTTGCCATATCTAGTTTCCTTTGTTAAATTGAGCAGTATGAGGATGTTGATCACCTACATAAACTTTTAATTTTTTAAGCATATCACGACCAAGATAAGTTTTTGGTAACATACCTCTTACTGATAATCTATATAATTTTTCTGTACTATTCTCTAGCATATCACTAAGTTTTTTGCTCTTAGTACTACCAAAATAACCACTATGAGTAAAATACTCTTTAGCTTGTAATTTATTTCCTGAAAATTTAACTTTTTCAGCATTAATAATAACAACATAATCTCCACAATCTACATTTGGAGTAAATGATGGCTTATGTTTACCTCTTAGGTATGTTGCTACTTGTGTAAGAATACGACCAAAAGTTTGACCTTCTGCATCGATTAATATCCAATCTCTCTCTACTTCATGAGGTTTAACTACTGATGTTAGTTTCATGATGTCTCCTTGTTATTTTTTAATCTATATCTCAAATTGATAATTAAAGTTGGTGGAATTATAGTGAATTTTACTTAAAGTTTATTGAAATTAAGAAAGGTTTAAAGAATTTCTGAAATGGTAACCACAAGAATTACCACTACAGTTTATTATTTTGTAGGGATTCCTCTTACTGGGTTACCCTAAATTAAAATTTTAGCCTAAAACTTTAGCAATTGCTTTTCCAATATCAGCAGGAGAAACAACTACTGTAACACCAGCAGCTTCAAGAGCTTCCATTTTTTCTTTTGCAGTTCCAGCACTTCCTGAAACAATTGCTCCAGCATGACCCATTGTTTTACCTTTAGGTGCAGTTTGACCAGCAATAAATGCAACAACTGGCTTAGTGATTTGTTCTTTAATAAGCTTAGCAGCCTGAATTTCTAAATCACCACCAATTTCACCAATCATAACGATTGCTTTTGTATCTGGATCAGCTTCAAACATTGGTAAAATCTCTTTATATGAAAGACCAATAATTGGGTCTCCACCAATACCGATAGCAGTTGTGATTCCATAACCTTCATTACATACTTGGTTTGCACCTTCATAAGTTAATGTACCAGACTTAGAGATAAGCCCAACATTTCCTTTTTTGAAAATCATACCTGGCATAATACCAATTTTACACTCTTCAGCAGTGATAACACCTGGACAGTTTGGCCCAAGTGTTTTCATACCATGTTTAGTAGCATGAGCTTTAGCCATTTGCATATCTTTAACAGGAGCTCCCTCTGTAATAATTACAGCAAGTTCTATTCCAGCTTCTGCAGCTTCCATTACAGCATCACCAACAAAAGCAGGTGGTACAAAAATCATAGAAACAGTAGCACCAGTTGTTGCAACTGCTTCAGCAACTGTATTAAATACTGGTTTATCTAGGTGTAGTTGACCACCTTTATTTGGAGTAACTCCACCAACAATATTTGTACCATATGCAATACATTGTTCAGAGTGAAAAGTTCCCTCTTTACCTGTAAAACCTTGAACGATTACTTTTGAATCTTTATTTACTAAAATACTCATTTATTCCCCTTATCTTTACAATACAAACTCTTTACAGCTTGTAGATTTTTATATATAATTATTAAATCATCTATTTTTAAACTATCATAACTTTCAGAAGAAAATAAAATATATTTATCATTTTCTTTTATAAGTTTTAGAAAATGCCAATATTGTCTTATATTATAACTTCCTAAGATAGGCTTATTACCATTCTTGTTAATAGTTACTAATAGTTCAGATAATAATTGCCATTTAGGATGTCCATTTGGAATACTTTTTTTATACTCTTGAATAAAAAAAAATGGTTCTTCAGGAACTATTGTTCCACTTGCTAACATAAAATCTGTTTTACCAGAAATAATTATATTATCAAATTCAAAACTTAATTCTCTTTCAAACCACTCTCTAACATTATTACCTCTTAATGAAATATCATATAAGATAGGCGATATAAAAAGCATTTTAATCTCTTCTTCTGAATATACAATAAAATCTTTTTTATGTTCAGAGATTAATTTATTTAATAATTTTTCACTCTCTTTAGATATATTAATCTTTGATATATCTAAAATATTATTATCTTCTTTTTCTTCTATTGAGAAGTAATCAAATAATTTTAATGGTGAAATATTTCCAAATGTCAATCTAAGTTTCATTAGTTACCTTTAGCTGCCTCAACAGCTTTTGCTGCACCATCACCTAAGTCATCACCAACAATTAAGTTTGCAATATTAGCATTCTTTAAAATCTCTGCAGCTTCTGGAGCATTTGTTCCATCAAGTCTAACGATTACTGGTACATTTACATCGGTAATTTTAGTAGCTTCAATAATACCATTTGCAATTCTATCACATCTTACAATTCCACCAAAGATATTTACAAAAATAGCTTTAACTTTTGGATTTTTAAGGATGATTTCAAAACCTTTTGCAACAGTTTCAGCATTTGCTGAACCACCAACATCAAGGAAGTTCGCAGGAGTTCCACCCATATGATTAATTGTATCCATAGTACCCATAGCAAGACCAGCACCATTTACCATACAACCAATTTCACCATCAAGTGCTACATAAGATAAACCATATTTAGCAGCTTCAATTTCATCAGCATCTTCTTCAGTTAAATCTCTCATAGCTGAAACTTCTGGTTGACGTCCTAATGCAGAGTTATCAAAGCCCATTTTTCCATCAAGTGCTAAAAATTCTCCAGCTCCTGTTCTTACTAATGGATTAATCTCTATCATTTCAGCATCATTTTCCATATATAATTTAAATAATTTTTGTGCAAAAGTAATAATATTTCTTTGTTCAGCTTTATCTGTAATACCTAAGCTAAATGCAAGTTGTCTTCCGTGAAAACCTTGGAAACCAATAGCAGGATCAACTGGAATTGTTATGATTTTCTCAGGAGTATTTTCAGCAACATCTTCAATATTCATACCACCTTCAGTAGAAGCCATAATTAGAGGCATCTCTAATTTTCTATCAAGAACAACAGAAAGATATAACTCATCTTGAATATCAGCACCATCTTCAATATATAATTTTTGTACTAATTTTCCAGCAGCATCAGTTTGGTGAGTAACTAAAGTCATCCCAAGAATTTCATCAGCTAATTCTCTAACTTCTTCTAAAGATTTAGCAAGTTTTACACCACCACCAAGTCCTCTACCACCTGCGTGAATTTGTGCTTTAACAACCCAAATTGGACCACCTAATTCTTTTGCAGCTTCAACAGCGGCATCTACAGATTCAACCATAATTCCTTTTGGAGTTGGTACACCATATTTTGCAAAAATTTGTTTTGCTTGATACTCATGAATATTCACTATCAATTCCTTTTAAACTTTTATTAAAATATTATAGTATAACTAAAAGCAATCTATAATTAATCTAAGATAATTAAAAATATAATTTACTTATATGTACATTATTTACACAATTTAAGATAAAATGGCAATACTATCTTTAATTGATATTACACAATCATCTAGTTGAGTTTTAATGCTCTCCTCTAATGGTAATTCAATGATTTTTTCAACACCATTTCGTCCTAAAACAACGGGCACTCCCAAAGTTGTATCTCTATATCCATATTCCCCATCTAAGACAACTGATGATGGTATAATCACTTTTGAATCATTTAATATAGCACTTACCATCTCTGTTATGGCTCTTGCTGGTGCATAATATGCAGATGTTTTAAGATGTTTAACAATTGTTGCTCCACCTGATTTTGTATCTTCTATTATATTATCTATATCGCTTTTTCCAATAAGTTGATTAATTGGTACTCCTGAAATTGCACTTATTGTTGGACAAGGTAACATCTTTTCCCCATGTTCACCTAAAACCATAGACTTAATTTGAGAAGAGTCCATTGCTGTTTTTTTAGCAATATAATAAGACATTCTTGCACTATCTAACGCTCCTGCCATCCCTATAATTCTATTTCTTTCAAGTCCACTCTCTTTATACATTAAATATGTCATTACATCAAGAGGATTTGAGACACATATAATAATTGCTTTTGGTGAATATTTTACTATATTTTTTGTTACATCTTTTATAATCTTAGAATTTATATCTAGCAAATCATTGCGTGTCATATTTGCTTTTCTTGGTACTCCTGCTGTTACAATAACAATATCACAATTTATCATATCAGCAGGTGTTAGTGCATAATTAATAATTGTAGCTTTTGATGAAAAACTAGTAGATTGTTCTATATCTATCGCTTTCCCAATAGCAACATCAGTCACTATATCATATAATATTATCTCTGTACAAATCTCTAACATTGCCAAACTATATGCTGTTGTAGCCCCTACTAAACCAGCCCCTATAATCCCTACTTTTCTTTTTAACATAATAATCTCCTCTAAAAGCTTTATAATAATAGCTTGTTGCTTAGAGATAGAATTGCTTTATAAATATATTAATAATTAATATGAAATTGAGTATAATTAAACAAATTAAAACTACATAAAAGGTAAAAGTTATGAAAAACTTCCATAATCAATTAGAGAAATATTCTCGTCAATGTGATGAGTTGATATTAAATAAACATCTTAAATTGCTATTAGATAAAGCTAAGGAATCTATAGAAAGTATAGAGGTAGAAGATCTTTATATTTTAGATAATAAACTTATACTTATAGATGTGAGAGAACCAGAAGAATTTGGTTCTGGATATATTAACGCTCATACAGTATTAACCATTCCAAGGGGTAAATTAGAGTTTATGGCAATTGATGAAGTGGCAAAAAAATATGGTCAAGATAGCCATATTGTAACATATTGTCTAAAAGGTTCAAGAGGATTACTCGCAGCTTATCAACTAAAAAAACTTGGTTTTACAAATGTAAGAAACTTAAATGGTGGTATTAGTAAATGGTTATCTAAAGGTAACACAATTCATAGTTATTTAGGTGAATTAACACTAGCATAGATTATTTATTTGGATTAATTAGATACTTATTATTTTTAAGTTATAATATTAACTTAATTAATCATTTCTATAAAATTTATAGAAAATTTGATAAGAGAGGGGGTGACTGTAATGCCTGGTATCGTTGTTAAATCAAGAGACTCTTTTGATGATGCTTATAGAAAATTCAAAAGACAATGTGATAGAAACCTAATAGTAACTGAATCAAGAGCTAGACAATATTATGAAACTGCTACTGAAAAGAAGAAGAAAGAAAAAATTGCTACTCGTAAAAAGATTCTTAAAAAGCTATTTATGCTTAGAAGATATGAATCAAGACTATAATCTTTATAGCTATTGTTGTGGGTAATCTTTACCCACACAAGATTAGTGTTGCCTAAAATCATCTCTTTTATTAATCAAATTTAATCCTCTTTAATTATAATATTTTCCCCTATGATAAATTTATTTTAAGCTTATTTGAAGATTTTAAAAAATATGAAAAGTTAGTAAAAAATTATATGAATCATAAACAAAATGGTACCCACTTTAAGTATTGTATATTGAATTTATACTTTTTCTAAGTCTATTTGTCCGACATTCATCACCCCTATAAACTTAAACGAATATAATAAGTAATTAATATATAAACTAGGAGGATAGCATCTGTTTTACAAAAATAAATAAAATAAAAATAAAAAAATTAGGAGATCAAAGAACACTGAGCCATGGGGACGCTGTGGTCGCTATGATCATCAATGGCTTGGGTTTTACAGGTACTCCACTATATATGACTCCACAATATTTTGAAGATAAACCAATAGCCCAACTATTGGGAAAGGAGATAATTTCAACGATAGAGCTAAATCAACTTGAAGTTATTGATGATAACTACTCATATTTGGAGGAAGCAACTATAATGATGTAAATCAAAGATGGATAATTGTAGATAATAAAGAGATAGAATATCTAAAAAATAAGAGTACAATTAAGAAATTTGATACAAATAGTAAAAAAGATTTAAAAGTTAAAATAAGATATGAAAAACAAAAATTTGCTTGTGAGATTGATACAATAAAGGCATTAGAAGATTTAAAGAAAAAGCTAGTTATATCCGATCCGATGTAGAGGGCTTTAAGCTTGTTGAACATAGAACAGATTGCAAAGAAGATTAAAGAGCTAGTTTAATCTAGCTCTAAATATTATTTAAATCTCTAAAACCTCTACCTTTACAGATTTAAATCTAGCTGTTAATATCAACTCATCACACTCATCTCCAAATATTGCATTAATCTCACTTTTAGCATGGTGAAATGTTGTATACATAGTTTTAGGTTTGATTTTCTTTGAATACTCCACTCTTAATGGTGTTGTTTGCCCATATTGAGTTTTTAAAATTACTCGTTTACTTTGGATTTTATCTTTATCATCTATTGATACAAATAGAATATCTTCATCATGTTTTGTAAATAACTTTTTACTTCTTGCAGTTTGAGCAGAGTTATTATAATGTGCCAAAGTTCTACCTGTTGTTAAATAAAATCCATCATTATTTTTATAAAATTTCTTTTCTATAATCTCTTTAACCATCCCTCTTAAATCATATTGATGATAAACAAAATTTGCCAATCCATCATCAGTTCTAAAATCTAAAAGGTGTAATATTGGTGTATCTTCATGATATATTGGCCACTGCATCCCTCTTTTTCTATGTCTCTCTAATCTATAATATTTTGCACCACTAAATCTTCTATGAGCTACTTGTGTAACCTCTTCCCAAACATCTTCACTACTTTTATAATCAAAATCACCACCAAGCTTATTATCCAACATCTGTAACACTTCCCAATCATCAGGTAAATCTGATTTAACGATAGGTTGAGAAAGATGTAATCGTCTCATCGCATTTACATAAACACCTGTCTTCTCATAAGCACTTCTCACTCCAATTACAATATCAGCATAGTGAGCAACATCAGTCATAAACAGATCTTGTGTCATTATAAAGTCAAGATTTTTAAGTGCTTTTTTTACTTTATTAATGTTAGTATGAATATGCGTAATATCTTCACCCATATTTAGAAGTGCTTTTACATTCCCCTCTATCATCTCATCCACAAGTTGAGGAGTCATCAATCCCACATTTTTAGCATCTTGATAATCAGGTTCATAATATGGTAAACATCCCATATCACAAGCACCTTGTACATTATTCTGACCTCTTAAAGGCATCAATCCAGCACCACTTTTACCAATATTTCCAGTCATTACAGCCAAATGAGTAATCGCCATAACAGCATAACTTCCATCAAGATGTTGTGTAATCCCAAGCCCCCAAAATATCATAGACTTTTTAAGTGCATACTCTCTTGCAATATTTGGAATCATTTTTGCTAAATACTCATACCCCTCAACATCTTCAAAAAACTTAGGATTTGCATATTTATCACTTAAAATACCATTTTTAAACTCCTCAAAACCTTTACTTCTAGTTTCTATAAAATTTTCATCATAAAGCTCCTCTGTAATAATTACAAAAGCCATCATATTTAAAATTAATAGATTTGATTCAAAAGGGATAACAGTATTATATTTTGCCAACTTTGCTAACTTTGTCTCTCTTACATCAATCACTGCTAGGTTATGATGCTTTCTTGCCATATCCATAATACGATTAGCTATAATTGGATGAGCCTCCATTACATTAGCACCAATCACCACCATAAATTCAGCCTCATAAATATCATTATATGGATTAGTCGCTGCTCCCTCACCAATAGTCATTTTCATCCCTTTAAGCGAAGGTGAATGACATACTCTAGCACAATTATCTACATTACCAGAATCCATAGTTTCACGAGTAAACTTTTGAAATAGATATGCACTCTCACAATTACCTCTAGCCCCACCAATTGCACAAAAACTTTTACCCCCAAACTCATTTTTAATTTGAGAAAATTTCATAGATGCAATTGTAGTTGCCATATCAAGGCTACAAGTATAATAATCTTTATTAAATTCTACTAACTCATCTTTAGCAATTTTATATAAATCTGGATTTTTATCCAAAAAACTCTTTTTAATTCGTGGCTCTTTGATTCTATCAGGAGAATCTACAAAATCATATCCATACTTGCCCTTGATACATAATTTACCCTGACTTACAACCCCATCTTTTTGAGCATAAATCTTTTGAATTTTATTATCCTCTACAATGGCTGTTATATCACAACCAACACCACAATATGTACATACACTTTCTATCTCTTGTTTCATTTTTATAACCCTATTTTATTATTTATATCATAGTATATATTAATATTCATAATGAATAATTAATTAAAATTTAAGCTAAAGTTTTAAAGAAAAAGTGAAGTATTATTCCTAATAATTTTTGCAATGATTAAGAAGTAAAAATACATTTCTAAATTAACATGACGACTGGGATAGAAGCTAATCTTCAAATTCTCTATCTAAAAAATGTTTAAAAATTGTTGTTACTAAGTCTATCCTTTGACTAAAACTCTCTTTATTCGCTCGTTCATTTACTGTATGGTCACCATCACCATAAGGTCCCCAGCCATCAAGCGTTGCAACACCATTTGAAGAGATTATATTAGCATCACTAACCCCTCCTCGTCTTTCTGTTGGAAGTTTTATATCACATAATAAGTTAATTTTATTTATAAAATCTTTTTGTTCAAATGATGGTTGCATAACATCTCTTTGAATACCACCAGTAAGAGTTGAAATTGTACCATTTACATAAGATTTGTTAACTATATTATTGATATCTTCTAATATTCTATCTTTTTCATCTACATCTGTATATCTAATTTCAAAAGTTAGTTTTGCTTTTGGAGAGATTGTATTTGCACCAATTCCACCCTCAATTTTTCCAACATTAACAGTTGTTCCTTTTTGTATATTTGTTAATTTAATCAACTCTAATAATTTAAAAGAAGCTTCTGCATTTGCATCGTGTCCATCTGTATAGTGGTTTCCTGCATGAGATGCTTTACCCTCAATATTTACAAAAAATGTACCCACACCTTTCCTTGCTTCTACCACTTCTCCATTTTTTCCAGCAGCCTCAAAAACCATACAGTAATCGTAATCTTTTGCCAACTCGGCTGTTAGATATTTGCTATCATCACTTCCAGTTTCTTCATCACTAACCATTAATAAGTCTATGTTAAAAATCTCTTTTTGCTTATCATATATATTTTTAAGAGCCTGATATGCAACAAAATTACCACCTTTCATATCACAAACACCTGGACCATAAATCCACTCTTTATCTTCTCTAAAATCTTCAAATGTATCAGGGGGAAAAACAGTATCAAGATGACCTAATAAAAGTAATTTTTTACCCTCTTTATGCTTTGATTTTAGATGAATATGGTTTCCTATATCATCTCTTTGATATTTTGTTAAAGAAAATCCAATTTCAACTAACCATTTTGAGAAAATATCTCCATTAATATCAACACCTTTTTTATTTTTTGTCCATGAGTTTATATTAATAATCTCTTTAAGTTTATCTAAATTTAATTCTTGCATGATAAAAATCACCTTTTCTAAAATTTATTGGTTTAAAACAACTGATATTTTATAAAAAAATAGTAAAATGTTACATTAAATTGAGGAGTATTATATGTCTCGTAAAATTGGTATGTGGTTGTATTCAAATGGTGGTGGAGATAAGATTCAAAAGAAGATTATCAAAAAGCTTAAAGATAGAGATATAGAGACTATTAATAATGTAAGGTTGCATGATTGTATTGCCAAAAATGGTCATATTTATAGAGATGATTTAAAAGTTGATAAATTAGATCTATTTTTCTCTTATAATGCTGGTGAACAAACTCAATATCAGATGTATTTATATCAAGCACTTAATCGTATAATACCTATGATAAATTCTTATGACTCGTTTGCCTTAACAGAAGATAAGTTCCATACATCTTTTGTTTTAAGAAATCAGGGTATCCAAACTGCTGATTATAAGCTTTGTCATAGAGATAATGGAGAAGCACTTAAAAAGATTATAAAAAAATGGGATAAAATGGTTTATAAACCAACTGATGGTTGGGGTGGAGTTGGACTTACAAAGATTGAGAGTGAAGCTAATCTTGATATGCTTATGCCATTTCTAAATCAAATGGATTTAAGATATTTTTATGTTGAGAGATTTATTAATTATGATAATACTGATTTTAGAGTTGATATTGTAGATGGTAAGTTTGTAAGTTGTTATGGGAGAAAAGCTAGTGGAACTGACTGGCGAACTAATGTAACAGCTGGTGGTTCTGTATTTATGAGAGAGGCAAATGATGATATTATTAATTTGGCAATTAAAGCATGTAAAGCTTGTGGCGTTGATATTGGTGGTGTTGATATAATTTATGATAGAGATAAAGAAGAATATGTTGTTCTTGAGGTAAATGGAATTCCTGCATTTGCTACACCAGAACAAGAAAAAATGGGATTAAATTTTAATAAGAAAAAGATAGACTTAATTGTAGACCTAATTGATAGGAAAACAAAAAAGGCTAAATAAAATGGAAGCAGTAGAATTAAAGAATTATAGTTATGAAGATTATTTAGAAATAGATACTACAACTTCTAATGATAGAATGGTTGAGCTTATTTTTGGTGAAATTTATATGATGAGTGGTTGTAGTATAAAACATCAAAATACGGTAGGTAATCTTTATTTTAATATAAGAAAAAATAAAAAAACGAAATGTAAAGTAGTAATTGCTCCATTTGATATTAAAATTAATATTAAAAATAATATATCAGTTACACAACCTGATGTTATGATTTTCTGTAAAGATAAGCAATTACCTTGTGCTGTTTTTGAAGTTTTATCAAAATCTACTGCATATAAAGATAAAGGTGTTAAAAAAGAGTTATATGAGATAGCAGGTATTAAAGAATATTTTATAATTAATACTGAATTAAAAATTATTGATAAATATATTTTAAAGAAAAATGGATATTTTTATGTAAGAGGCTTTAATATAAAAGATGAGATAAAAATAGATTGTGTTGATGTAATACTAAATGTATCTGATATATTTGATGATATAGAGTAAAAAATAAAAATAAAAATAAAAATAAAAACAAAAGGAAAAAGAATGGCAAAAAGCAAAGAGAGTAAATTACCAAAATTAGGTCTATTATATATGGACTATGTATTAAGATTTTTTGATAAGTCAAACTTCAAAGGTTGGCCTGATAAAATTGAAATTGTAACATATCACTGGAAAAATGATAAAGCTAGATTTATTAGAGAAGTTAAAAGAAAAAAGATAGATGTTTTAGTTGGAAATATTCCTGCAACTGCTTATGAAACATTTAGAGAGATTGCAAGAGAGTTACCAAATGTAAGATTTATGCCATCTATGGATACACAGTTTTCTAATAAATCAAAAGAGAATGTTACAAGATTTGCATGGAAATATGATTTACCAATTCCAAAGACATATATCTATTACAAAAAAGATAATGCAACTAAATTTTTAAAAAAATGTGACTATCCAAAGATAATTAAAAAATCTTACGGACCATCAAATTATGGTGGATATTTTGTACACAAAGTAGATTCTCCAAAAGAGGCAATATCTTTATTTAAAGAGAAAAAGTATTATCCTCAATATTTTCAAGATTTTGTCCCTATGGAAGCTGATATTAGAGTTATGCTTATTGGTCATAAACCAGTTTGTGCATTTTGGAGAAGAGCTCCAGAGGGTGAATGGCTTACAAACACTTCTCAGGGTGGAAGTATGGATTATATGGATGTTCCAAAAAATGTTCTTGATTTAGCTGTTAAAACTAGTAAGGCTGCAAAAGCTGAATATTGGGCTTGTGATATTGCTTATGGTAAAGATGGAAAAGTAAGAATCTTAGAGTGTGCCACAGCATTTGCAGCATTCCCTTATATTAGAGATTGGATTGGGCAATATATTATGTGGAATCTAAGTGATGGTAGATTTAATATGCCTCATATGCCTATGTTTAACTGGGAAGAATTGGGTAAAATCAATCCTGATTTACTTAGAACAATGAGAAATATTACATTTGGTAAATATAATCCAAGTTATGATGGTGCATATTTTGGAAACAAAAAAAGAGTATATGGTGATGCAAAAAAATATATTCATGAATTAGATGAAGAGTATCAAGTTCTTAATATACAAGCAAGAGACTCCGAAGAGTGGCCAAGTGAAAAATGGAATTATCAAGATAATTATAAAACTACTAAATTAAGAGATATTCCTACTACAGATATTATTTCTGATGATGAATCAGTTGATAGTCCTCAGGCTAAAACAATTGAATTAGATAAACAAGAGATGATTAAAATATTAAAATCTGTAAAAGGGATTGGAAATAAAAAAGCTAAAGAAATTTTAAATCAATTTAGTATGGTAGAACTTGTTGATATTTTTGAAACAAAATCAAAAAAAATAAGAGATGAGATTACATGGTTCAATAAAGATTTATCTAAAAAATTAAACTCTGAGTGGAAAAACTTTAAAAGTAAAATATAAAAATATTATAATAGACTTCCTTTAAAGGAAGTCTAAGTCTATTCTACTTCTTGCAAAATCAAATAAATAATCAAGACTTCAATTAAACATTGATACAATATCTTAAAGAACTTCAAAATATGATAGTTTTACAAAGGAATAGTATGAGATTTTTGGTAATCTTTATCTTTTCATTTTATCTTTTTGCTGATGTAGATGCAACAATTAGAATTGAAAAAGATGTAGAGAGTAGAAGTAGAGTAGCAATAATTGATGGTAGTGTGGGTGTATCTCCAAATATTAATAGTAAATTTTTTGAGATACTTTTAGCAGATTTAAAAATTAGTGGTCATTTTTTGGCAGATAAAACTCATTATATGGGTAGAGGTGCTGATTTTAGTTCTAAAGATTATATTATTAAGTATAAATTTTCAATTGAGGACAGTGCTTCTTTGAATATACAACTTATTGAGGTATCTTCAGACAAGCAGATAATGAGTAAAAATTATAATATCCCATCATTTTCTAAATATCCGTTTTTAGTTCATCAAGCAGTTAGTGATATTAATCAGTTTTTAAAATATCCTTCTATATCTTGGATTAATAGGTATCTTGTATTTTCACGATATACTTCTAAAAAACAGAGTGAAATTATATTAAGTGATTATACAATGAATTATAGGAAAGTTATTATTAGCGGAGGGTTAAATTTGTTTCCAAAATGGGCAGATAAAAATCAGAGAACTCTATATTATACATCATATAACTCTCTTATACCAACTTTATATAAGTTAAATATTTATAATGGTTCAAAAATTAAGATAGCATCTTCTGAGGGGATGCTTGTATGTTCTGATGTTAAAGGTAGTAAAATTCTTGTGACAATGGCTCCAAATGGACAACCTGATATTTATGAAATAGATACACTAAGTGGTGTAAAAAATAGATTAACATCTTTTTCTGGTATTGATGTAAAAGGTAGATATGTGGATGGTGGAGATAGTATGATATTTATATCTAATCCTTTAGGATATGCAAATGTATATAAAAAATCTCTTTATGGTACATCTGTTTCGCAATTAGTGTATCACGGTAAAAATAATAACTCATGTGATGCATATGGGAAAAGTATAGTTTATTCTAGTCGAGAGACTAAAAGTGGTTATTCTAAAAATAGATTTAATATATACTTAGCATCTTCAAATGGATACAATACTAAACCATTGACATCTACTGGTTCAAATCAATTACCAACATTTTCATCTGATGGTTCAGTTGTTTTATATGTTAAAAGTAGAGGGAACTCAAGCTCTATAGGATATATAAATCTAAAAGATCTTAAAACAGTACAATTTCCACTAAGTGGAAGAAAAATACAATCATTAGATTGGTAAATATAATTAAATTAAAAAGGTAAAATGATGAAATCAAAAATATTTATAATTGCTATCTCAGTATTTTTTATAGGTTGTAGTGATAAAAAAAAGGTACAACCATCAAATGTAACAAACTCTTCTGAAACTGTTACTATTGATGGTGGAGTTGATAGTTCTAATAATGGTGGAAGTGGTGGTGGTAATGCTGCGACATATAATAACTCTTATGGTGGGCTTGATGGAAGTAGTGGAGGCTTGAAAAGTATATATTTTGAATTTGGTCAATACTCTATTAGTTCCGATATGCAAGAGAGAATAGCTCAAAATAGTAATATAATTAAAACTAAAAGTAAGATAAAAATAGAGGGTAACTGTGATGAATTTGGTACAGATGAATATAACTTTGCACTAGGGCTTAAAAGAGCAAAAGTTATCAAAGATGACTTGATGGCAAAGGGTGTAGACGAGAATAAAATTGTTATGATAAGTTTAGGTGAGAGTACACCATTGTGTAGAGAAACAACAGATGAGTGTTATGCAAAAAATCGTAGAGTCGATTTTCATATAATAAATTAGGTATAAATAGTGAAAAATAGTATTAAAATATTATCAGTTTTGGTAATAACAATTTCTGGATTAAATGCTTATGATGAGTCTATAGAGTCGCTTAAATATAAAATAGCTCAACAAAAAGAGAGAATGGATGGACTAACTCAAATAGTAGAAGGGTTAGGTCGTACAATTAATGAACTTAGGCAAAATAGAAGTGGTGGTAGAGGAAGCAGATATTCCGATGAAGAATTAGTAAGTGAATTAGGTCGTATAGTTGATAATATTAATGAAAATTATGTAAGTAAATCTGAGTTAAGAAGAGCTATAAGTAAGTTAAAAAATAGATATGAAGATAATATAGAATATAGACAAAAAAAAGTCAATAAACCAAAAGAGAGAATCTATACTCAAAAAGAGGAGCGTGTAGATAATAATAAGCCTCAACAAGAAATAGTTATGATTCCTAGAGTATTTGATAATAATCAACAAAATAACAATAATTCTCAAATAAGAGACCAAGATAATAGTTCTCAAAGTAATCTACAATTATATACAAAAGCAGTTAAACTTTTTAATAAAAAAAATTATAATGAAGCAAGAAATATATTTAAAGCTTTAAATAAAAAAGCATATAAAAATTCATCTACAAATTATTATCTTGGAGAGATTTCATATTATACAAAAAATTATGAAGATTCTATATTTTATTTTAAAAAGAGTGCAGGATTCTCTACAGAGTCTTCATATATGCATGTTTTACTTTTACATACAGCTATCTCTTTAGAGAAAGAGGGAAATAAGAGAGAGGCGATAATATTTTATCAAAATATTTTAGATAATTATCCTAATGATAGTAGTGTTGCAATTGCTAAAATAAGATTAAAAGAACTAAAATAGAACTAAATATTATCTTTTTATAAGTTATAATAGATACAATAAGCCAAAAAATTAAATGGAGACAAATATAAATGTCAGTTACAGCACAAAATAGTATAGTATCAATAGAGTATGAAGTAAAAGAAAATGGAACAACAGAAATTCTTGATTCAAATATAGGTCAAGCAGGTTTAGATTTTATTACAGGGAAAAGCCAAGTAATTATCGGTTTAGAAGAAGCAATGGTTGGAATGAATGCAGGGGAATCTAAAGAAGTTGTTATTCCACCAGAAAAAGCTTATGGTCAAAAAGATCCAGAGGGTGTGCAATCATTACCAATAGAACAATTTGCAGAAGTTGAGCTAAAAGAGGGAATGTCTTTATATGGTCAAGGGGAACAAGGTGAAACTATTCAAGTTGTTGTAAAATCTTTTGATGATAATATGGTTGAATTAGACTTTAATCACCCTTTAGCAGGTAAAGAATTAGTATTTAATGTAAAAGTACTAGAGTGTAGAGAAGCAACTGCTGAAGAGATTGCTGATGGTCATGCTGGTGGAAGCTGTGAATCTGGAGAAGGTAGTTGTGGCTGTGGTCACTAACTAAGAGATAGAAATTAAATAACTACCAAAGGGCAATCATAAAGGATTGCCCCTACAATAACATATAAATCTTAATTATTATCTACCCCTTTGACCCATACCTCTAAATCCAGCAGGTGGGAAATTATCATATAAATAACTAGATATATCTTTTGCCTCTTGTAGTGTTACGATCCCTTTTTGTGATGGCATAAGTCCAAATTTTTCTAATTTTTTTGGTTTACAAATTGATTTTTCTTTAGTTGGATTTAATATAAAATCAGCCATAAAATCTACTGCTTTTTCTTTATCACCTTTAAACTCCATTTTAATATGTCTCATCACACCCATTATTGCAGGAGCAATCACTTTATTCATATCAGTTGGTTGTATTTTACTATGACAGATACTACATTTACTATCAAATAGAACTTCTACACTATTTGATGCAAAAGCAAATGATACCAGAGTTGTTATTAAGATTACTTTTTTCATAAAATGTTCCTTTTTTACTTGATTATAAAAGATTATATTATAAATATATTAACTATTTGTGAATTATCGTTCTATTAATTTTAATTATTAAATTACTATGATATAATTTCTTTAGGCAGTAATATATTATGCTAAAAATATTTTTTCAAAGGATATAAAATGATTATAGATGAAAGTTTATTAGAAGATTTAGGTGGAATAAGTGGTTATAGAGCTTCTGCAATTACAACAAACTCAGGAGAAGTTATAATCTCTGATACTCAAAAATTAAAAACAGACCTTACAGAAGTTACAGCAACTTTTAATGATATTTTTAAAAATGCACATATTGTTTCTAAATCTATTGGTTTAGGTCAAGCAGAATTAATGGAGATTCATACAGATAGTGCAGTTGCATTAATGGTTTGTTCTGGTGAAGATGCAAGAGTTCATTTACATGGATTTGCTATTTTTACAAAAGATGGTAACATTACACTTGCTAAGTTGATGTTAAATAAAATTTTACCAAAAGCAGTTAGTGCATTATTATAAATTATAAATTATAAATTATAAATTAAAGTTTTAATGGTTTAGTGTCATTAAGACTTTAAAATTTTAAACTCCATGGATAAGTAAATGGTCTCATTTAAAAAACAATTAACGGCAAAAGAGAAAAGTGATGCAATATTATCATCTATAAAAATTCTTAACACTGAAAGTAATAATAGAAATATTATATATATAATAGAAAAGTTGGTCAAAGCTCTATTAACAGCATCTTATGCTAGATTATGGATATTAAATAAAGAAAAATCTGTTTTATATTCAAGAACAATTGATGAATTAGAAGATATAGAAATACCAATATATCAGGGTCTACTAGGTAAAACAGCAAGAAGTACAGAGCCATTTTATGTCAATGATATAAAAAGTAGTAAGTCAGAATATATTAAATCTAGTGATAATTTTGAAGAGAATAATATTAAAGATATGATTCTCATACCTATCATAAAAGATAAAGATGTTATATGTGTAATTCAAGCTATGACATCAACTTATGATATTCAACAATTTACAGATAATGACCTTCAAACATTTAAGATGCTTATCCCTTATATTCAAAGTATTGATTTGTACTCTACTCAAAAGATAGAAGAAGAGATTAAAGCAGATAATAAGGATGAGAGGAAGAATAACTCAGAAGAGACAATAGATAATAGTATTTTATCAAAAGTATTTGATTTCTTTAAGTAACTAAAGAAACTTCCATAATATCACTATAAGTTTTAGATTGACAAACTATCTCTAATTTTGATATAGGAATCTCTTTTACAACCAAAATAGCACCCAAATCATAATGATTAATACCTAACTTTTCTCTTATCTTTAACTCTTCATCAAAATCTGGAGGATTAAACATTAATTCTATAATAGAACTATAGTTACGATTAGATAAGAAATTATATCTATCTAGTGTAACAAATCTTACCTCATCACGATTTAAATAAAAAATATCATTAATCTCAACATCAATTTTACCTCGGCTATAATCACCTCTTATTGTTGAATATGGTAAAAAATGGGCATTGACCATTGTATTCTTAACTTTAAGATAACCATATAAAAGACGATAATTTAAAAACCTTTGTTTTATAATTTTATACTCTTTAAACTTTTCTTCTAATTTTATTCTATACTCATATAACTCAATTCGTTGCTCTATAGATTCAGGTTGAATCTGTTTAGAAATTGGTGAAAATAGCTCATCTGCTAATCTATTCTGATCTTTTCGTTGCATAGTTAATCCATAAATACAACCACAATAATCTTGACGATATAATTTATCTTTTTTGGCTAAAATATTTTGCTCTTGTGTTCCTGATGCTTTTCTAAAATCTGGAGCAATAAACTTTATATTATACTTTTTTGCAAGTCTATCACCTGCTAATTTAAGTTGAGAAAGAGATTTTTTTGGGCTTGTTAGTAAAGTTGATGTAAAAGAATCAATACCTAAATTCTCTGCTTTTTGTGCTGTAACTTCAAATCTTTTATCAAAACAAACACCACATCTAATCCCTTTTTCGGGTTCATTCTCTAATCCCTTTACACTTTTAAGCCAACTATCTATATCATAATCACCCTCAATAAGTTTAATATTTAACATCTTACAACTTCTTTTTACATCAAGAAGCCTTAGATAATATTCGCTATATGGATGAATATTTGGATCATAAAAAAATCCGATAAGCTCCTCCTGTGGAAACTCTTGCCTAAGCTTCTGTAAAAAATAGTGACTATCTACAGAACAACATATATGAACTAACATAAAAATCCTTTTTTAATAAAAATGTCTCTAAAATTATAGCTAAAAATTTAAATATTTTACGAAAAATCAACAGGATCCATATCTATATCAATATCTTTTGAGTTGATTAAGTGAAGAGCTTTTAAAAGTAATACTCTATCTTTTGCTTTAAGTAAAATATTATATCTATATCTATTTGAAATTTTTTCTATAGGTGCTTTCCCATACCCAACTATCTCAATATCTTTTATAGTTTGAAGTTTAAAAACTGTGTCATTAATAATTTTTTCTGCTTTTTTAAAATCTTTATTAGCCACAAGAATTTTTGCCAATGATACAAATGGAGGATATTCCCCTATTTCAACAAATACTAATTCATCTTGAATAAATCGTTCATAATCACCCAAATACTCTTGAAAAGTCTCTATATTATTTGTATATATTATAACTTTAGACTCTGAAGCTCTTCCACATCTTCCAGATATTTGAAACATCATACTCATAGCCCTTGACCTTGCTCTATAGTCAGCAATCCCCAACATATAATCAAGCCCTGTAATAATCCCCAAAGTTACATTAGGATAATCATGACCTTTACTTAACATTTGAGTTCCAACAAGAATATCACTCTCACAGCTTTCTACCCTATCAAGAGCCTTTTGTAACCTGTTTGCCGTATTAATTGTATCAGCATCAAACTGTTCTATATTTATATCAGATATACTATTTTTGATAATATCAATCGCTTCAGCTGTTCCAATTCGTCTACTGCTAAGAGGATGATAACCACAAGCGACACAACTCTCTATTATTCTTTGAACGAAATTACAATAGTGACATAAAAGAAGCCGTTTTGTGCGATGAAGTGCCATTCCCACAGAACAATATGGACATTTATGTGTCTCTCCACAAGATTGACAATACAAATATTTAAAATTTCCTCTTGTTGGTATAAACAAAATAGATTGATTATGAAGCAGTTTATTATCATAAATTTCTTTTAAAATCTCATTGGTAATAGAGTTAGTGTGTGGCTTGAATATATAATTCTTTTTACTTGTAATAAAAGCTTGATTTAATTTAACTACTGGCAATTTATAGTAAGAATTAAGACTTGGAGTAGCAGATAAAAGGAGAACCTTTGCATCTAATCTGTCTGCCATTAAGATTGCCAAATCTCTAGCATTATATCTTGGATTAGAATTTGATTTATAGCTATCATCATGCTCTTCATCCACCACAATTAAACCAATATTTTTTAGTGGAACAAACAATGCTGACCTTGCACCTGCTACCACTCGTACCTCTAATTTTGATATAGAGTCTAATATCTTCTCTTTTTTCTTTTTTGTAAGTTTTGAATGCCATATTGCAACAGTTGAACCAAAATATTTAGCAAGTCTTTTACCCATCTGAGGAGTTAAACTAATCTCTGGCATCAATATAATTGCTGTTTTATTCTCTTTTAACGAATCAGCCACCAAAGATATAAAAATCTCACTTTTACCTGCTCCAGTAACTCCAAAAAGTAGAGCCTTTTTATGCTTTTTTATCTCTAAATAAGCCTTGGACTGAGCCTCTGTTAAATTTGGATACTCTATATCCATATTATAATTTGATGGCTCTTTTTGATTAATCTCAAATGGTATAAAAATAGATAGAGACTGAGATAAAGATGAGAAATAATAACTTGATATAAATTTAGCAATTTTAATTTGACAAAGAGAATAGATTTTATTCTCTAAAGAGATAATATCAAGAGTATTAAAACTGGGTTTTTCACATCTACCCATAACAATTGCTCTTTTAGTAGTATTTCTAATGGGAACTTCTATAATCTGCCCAATCTCAATATCTCCATCAAAACTATATGTAAGCTCTGGTGCTAAAGAGCGATATAATATCACTTTAAAATAGTTCATAAAATTATATATCTTTAAATTTAGGGTACCCACAAGGGGTACCCCTACGAAATAAAGCTGTATGGATAATTCTACGAAATAGAACTGTAGGGGCAATCCCTTGTGGTTGCCTTTTGATACTTAGCATTTATATTTTACTCTAATCCATAAAGCTTAATTAAACTCTCAACTTTAGCTTCTCTTTTTAGCCAAATATTGTAAAGTTCACTCATATCTTTTGAACCACCACAACTTAAAATATTATCTTTATACTCTTTTGCTCTTGTTTTATTAAATCCATTCTCTTCATCAATACACTCAAAAAAAGCATCAGCACTTAATACTTCTGCCCATTTATAACTATAATATCCAGCCGAGTATCCACCTGCAAATATATGAGCAAAACCATTTTGAAATTTATTATAAGCAGGTGGTTTTAAAAGAGCCGTTTTTTCTCTAATAGAATCTAGTAAATCTTGAACCTCATCTTCTTGATAAAGTTTTTGGTGAAGTTTAAAATCAAATAAAGAGAACTCAACCTGTCGTAAAAGACCTAATGCAACTTGATAATTTTTTGTATCTTTAATCTTAAATAATAACTCATCGCTAATAGCCTCATCTGTTTTATAATGAAAAGCAAATCTTTTAAGTATAGCACTTTCATAGGCAAAATTTTCTAAAAACTGTGATGGAAACTCCACAACATCCCATGCCACACCATTAATTCCACTTACACTTCTTTGCTTCACTTTGCTAAATAGATGATGGATAGCGTGTCCCATTTCGTGAAATAAAGTTACAACATCATCGTGTCTTAAAAGGCTTGGAGTTGAATCTGTTGTTGGAGAAAAATTACATACCACAAAAGCAGATGCTAAATGTTGAGTATTATCAGAATCAATATAATGTGTTTCAAAATCATTCATCCACGCTCCACCTCGTTTTTCTTTCCTTGCTTCAAGGTCAAAATAGATACGGCTTGATACTTTTTCATTCTCATATATATCAAAAATTCTTACACATTTATGCCATTTTTCTATATCAGTAACCTCTTTGATAGTTAAATCAAAAAGCTCAGAGATAATATCTAACATCCCATTAAGCACTTTTTCTTGTACAAAATATGGTTTTGTCATACTATTATCAAAATCAAATTTCTCTTTTTTAAGCTTTTCACTATAATAAGCAACATCAAAACTTTGTAGAGATTTTATATTATCACTCTTTTTTGCAAAATCTTTTAACTCTTGAAGCTCATCTTTTGCATAAGGCAGTGCAAGAGTAACCAGTTTTTCTAAAAAATCTATAACACTATCAGATGAACTAGCATCTTTAAAAGCGATAGAGTAATCAGCAAAATTATCAAATCCTAATAGTTTACTTTTTTGATTTTTAAGTGATAAAATTTGATTTATAACTTCACTATTTTGTGGAGCTCTTGACGAGTATGCACGATATATCTCTTCACGATATTCTCTACTTGAACCATAAGTGATATATGCCATATAACTAGGTATTTGCAAAGTGAACTTATAAGCTTCACTGCCATCTTCAAGAGTTATTTTTGCACTATCTAAATCATTTTGAGGCAACTCTTTAACATCATTAAACGATTTTATAATTAGCTCATAATCATTTGTAGCATTTAATAAATTTTGCGAAAACTCATTAGAAAGCTCACTAAGTTTCATATCAATCTCTTCAAGCTCTTTTTTCTCTTTTAATGGAAGATTCACTCCACTAAGCTTAAAATCTTTAATATCATTATCTATCACTTTTTGAGACTCTAAATCATTGCAACTTAAAGATTCTATCTTTTTAAATAGTTCAAGATTTTGAGAAACTTCACTACTAAATTTTGATAAAAGTGGCAAAGAGTTTTCATATGCTTTTTGAGTATCATCACTATTCATAATAGAATTAAGATGAGAAAGAGGGGTGAAAAATAAACTTAATTCCTCATCCATATCTTGCATTGGCTTCAAAATATCAGCATAATTATTGCTTTTTAATTTTGTAATTGTATCAATTTTTTCTCTATGAGTATTTAAAAGTTTTTCTAATTCTTTCGGAAAATTTGCTAAGTTATCTAATCTAAAATCTATAAACATTTTTTCACCATCTCATTAATTCTTCTACCATCAGCTCCACCACCAATTTTTGCTTTAGCAGGATTCATAACTTTACCCATATCTTTCATAGAAGAAGCTCCTGTCTCTTCTATAATTGCTTTTATTATAGATTCTAACTCATCATCGGTTAGTTGTACAGGTAAATAAATAGAAAATATATCAATCTCAGCTTGTTCTTTTTCTACTAAATCTTCTCTTTTTGCAATTTTATATTGAGAAATTGATTCGGTTCTTGTTTTAATACCTCTTTGAATTAGAACGATTATCTCTTCATCATTCATATCTTTTCTTTCATCAACTTCTATCTGTTTAATCATTGTATTAATTGATCTAATTGAATCTCTTTTTACTATCTCTTTTGCTCTCATTGCATTTTTTAAATCTGCTTTTAACTGCTCTTTTAAATTCATCTTTATCCCTTTTTAAATATTTTTAATTAGACCTCATTTTTAGATACCCAGTCAAGCTGAGTATGACGGTTGTTTGTCATTCCAAATTAAATTCAGTATGATGGTCGTTTGTCATTCTGAATTTAATTCAGAATCTAGTTTTAAAAGAAATCTATTCAAATTTTATATAACATAATAACCAAAATAGACAAAAAGATTTCTGATATTACATACTTGACAATTTATAATCATATCTTTTTAATCTTATTCTTTATTGTTAATAAAACTTTGATAGAATGATAAACATAAAATTAAAACGAAATAAAAGGATTTCAATATGGGTATTAGTTTAGCTAAAGGTGGAAGAGTAAATTTGAGTAAAGAGGCTCCTGGTCTTACAAAAATGGTAGTTGGTCTTGGTTGGGATGCAAATGCTAGTGATTCTGGTTCTGCTTATGATTTAGATGCTTCAGTATTTTTAATTGGTGCAAATGGTAAAGTAGCTAGTGAAAAAGATTTTATATTTTATAATAATTTAAAATCTGCTGATGGAAGTGTAGAACATACTGGAGATAATTTAACTGGTGAGGGTGATGGAGATGATGAGCAAGTAATAGTTGATCTTACAAAAGTTTCTGCTGATGTACAAGAGATTATTTTTGTTGTTACTATTGATAGTGCAGATACAAAAGGTCAGAATTTTGGTCAAGTTTCAAACTCATTTATTAGACTTATTAATGAAGATACAGTAGAAGAAGTAGCTAAATATGAGCTTGATGAAGATTATTCAAGTGAAACTGCTATTGAATTTGGTAAATTATACAGAAAAGATGGTAGTTGGAGATTTCAAGCAGTTGGAACTGGATTTAATGCAGGACTTCAAGGTTTTGTAGATAAGTATATAGGATAATTTGATGGGTATTAATTTAGTAAAAGGTCAAAAAATCTCTCTTAAAAAGAGTAATGGTTCTGATTTATCATCTTTTTGTGTTGGTGCAAACTGGGGTGCAATTGAAGGTAAAGGTTTTTTTGGTGGAGCTAAAAAGGTAGCAGTAGATTTAGATTTGTCTGTTGGTCTTTTTGATGCAAAGCAAAATATTATAGATAGTATATATTTTGGAAATTTAAATTCTGCTGGAATAAATCACTCTGGTGATGATTTGACTGGTGATATAGATGGTGATGATGGATTAGATAATGAAGTTATTTCTATTAATCTAACGCAAATACCATCAACAGTAGAACAAGTTGTATTTGTATTAAATTCATTTAATGGTAAAGATTTTGCAACTATCCCTTTTGCTTCAATTCGTCTTTATGAGGGTACACCTGATAGAGTAAATGATGTGGTAGCAACTTATAATATAGCATCAGATGCTAAATTTAGTGGTTATGTATCTATGATTTTGGGTAAACTATATAGAAGAAATGGAGAATGGAAATTCTCTGCTATTGGTGAACCAACAACAGATAAAAAATTGGCTGATACTTTAAATACAGTTCAAGCTAAATATTTATAGTTTTAGATTCCGTGTCAAGCACGGAATGACAAAACGGCACGGAATGACAAAACGGCACGGAATGACAAAAAGTCAGCACGGAATGACAAAGTCAGCACGAAATGACAAAACAGAATGGAATGAGAAGTTCAAGTATGGAATGTCAAAACAGTACAGAATGAGAAAATAGTATGGAATAGCGGTTGTTTGTCATTCTGAAACGGTTATTTGTCATTCTAAGACGGTTGTTTGTCATTCTGAACTTGATTCAGAATCTATGTTGATTATAGATTTGATAATATTAAATAATTATTTAATATCATTAAATCTATATAAATAAAAAGGAGATAAAATGGGAATTAGTTTAAGTAAGGGTGGAAGAGTAAATTTAAGTAAGGAGGTACCATCTCTGCAAAATATTGGAGTTGGTCTTGGGTGGGATACAAATATTAGTGATAGTGGAGCAGATTTTGATTTAGATGCTTCGGTATTTATGATAGATGCTAGTGGAAAAGTTCCAGAAGATAAGTATTTTGTATTTTATAATAATCTTCAATCTCCTGATGGAGCAATTGTTCATCAAGGTGATAACCGAACTGGTGAAGGTGAAGGTGATGATGAGAGTTTGACAATTGATTTAAAAAAGATAAATCCATCTATTACAGAACTTGTATTTGTAGTAACTATTGATGATGCTATTAAAAAGTCTCAAAATTTTGGACAAGTGAGTAATGCTTTTATTAGAATTTATGACCTTGATACAAATGTAGAGATTGCTAAATATGATTTAGATGAAGATTTTTCGGCGGAGACAGCTATTGAATTTGGACGATTATATCAAAGAGATAATAGTTGGAGATTTAAAGCAGTTGGGACAGGATATAATAATGGACTACAAGGTTTTGTAGATTTGTTTATTAGTTAAAATAAGGAATAATATAATGTTAGATTGGAATAGAATTAAAGAGGCAAGTAGTAAAGCCTTAGAAGATGGCAGAAGAAAGCTTAGACAATATACGCCAGAGAGTTTCTCAAAAGAGAAGCAGTTTGTAAATGCGTTGGTTGTAAGTATGGCATTGATGACAATGGCAGATAAAAAAGCTACAACAGAAGAGATTATAAGTGCTCTTGATTTAATCAAAGATATTGATGAGATTAATGACCTGAATCTTACAACAGAGGCGATAGAGCTTTATGAACTTCATATTGAAGAGCTTTCAAAGGTAGTAGATAATCAGACAAAATGGTTATTAACAGAGGCTAAACTTTTATCAGAATTAACTAAAATGAAAGCATATCCAGAGTATCCACCAATGATAGAGGCTTTAGTCAATCATATTGCTCAAGCAGATGGACATCTTGATGATACTGAAAAAGTGATGCTAACTAAAATATTAGGTGCTATTAAATAATGAATCATTTTCGTAGTTCAATTGTAATAACGATTATTGGTTTAATTGTAGCCTTTTACCTTGGTGGTTTTTATGCAGTATATATCACTGCACTTTTAGCAGTATTGGAGATTTCATTATCTTTTGATAATGCTGTGGTAAATGCAAAAGTTTTAGAGACAATGGAGCCAAAGTGGCAAAAGAGATTTATCACTTTTGGTATTCCAATAGCAGTTTTTGGTATGAGATTTATATTCCCTATTTTAATAGTTTCAATTGCAAGTTCTATGGGCTTTATAGAAGCATTTAATTTAGCACTTAATGAACCAGAGAAATATCATCATTCATTAGAATCTACAAAAGAGTTGATTTATGCATTTGGTGGTTCGTTTTTATTGATGGTATTTTTGGATTTTTTCTTTGATGAAGATAGAGAAGAAAAATGGATAAAGGTACTAGAAGATAATAGAGTAACAGATAAAATCGGAAGTGTTAATAATATAGAGTTGATGTTTGCATTAGCAATAGGATTGCTTCTTGTAAATCAAACTCAAAATGCAAGTATTGCTATGGCATATTTTGGAGGTGTATTTTTACACTCTATAATCTCATCACTTGATGAATTGCTCTCAACAGATGGAATTAGAAGTGGTATTATGGGCTTTTTATATCTTGAAGTATTAGATGCTAGTTTCTCTTTTGATGGTGTAATTGGTGCATTTGCTTTGAGTAGTGATATATTTATTATTATGATAGGTCTTGGAATTGGTGCTATGTTTGTGAGAAGTTTAACATTATATTTTGTAGAGATGAAAACTTTAAGTGAATTTAGATACTTGGAACACGGTGCTCATTATGCTATTTTAGCACTTTCATCAGTTATGTTTATGAAGATGTTCTTTGAAGTAAGTGAAATTATTGTTGGAACAATTGGTATCACATTTATTGCAATCTCTCTTTATCATTCAGTTCAAGAGAATAAAAAAGAAAAATTATCACAAGATAAGTAAAAATAAAGTATAGTTAAAGAGTTTTATGATAAAATCCTTTTTCTATACATATATGCACTCATAGCTCAGCTGGATAGAGCATCGGTTTGCGGTACCGAAGGTCTCAGGTTCGAATCCTGATGGGTGTACCACTTAAAATTATTTAATCATTTAAGATTTGATAGGTTAATTCTATATATTTTCTTTTTATTTCACTACTTTTAAACTTCTCTACAATTATTACATATCTTTTCATTATTTTATCAAACTCTTTTTCTATATTAACTATAGGTTTAATTGCTTCTGAACTATAAGATGAGACATCAAAGCTATTTTGTAGCACCTTCAAATTTCGTAACGATATATATTTTATCTGTCTTAATCTTTTTTTCTGTTTTAACAAATCGCTCTTATATCTCAATGAGGCTTGTCTAAAGGTTTTTAATATCTTAATATTTTTTTTATATATTTTTAATCTTATTTTATTTTTTTCTAGTTTCATCTCTTCTCTAGAACGCTTATATATCACCTCATTTTTCTCTACATTGTTATCTAAAAATTCTATATAATTATCTAGATTTTGATTATATATATCTTGTTGATAGATTACAAACTTAAAAAGGATTCTACTAATATCATAATATTTTTTTGTATCATCAAGAGTTACTTCAGATGAGTATATCTCTTTTCTAAGTGCTTTTGCTTCTCTTTTTAACATACTCATCATTAAAGTCATCTTAACTATATTATCTCTATCTGCTCTTAATAACAACATATTCATTTTTTTACTATTTACTCTAATACCTAATACAAAAAGATAATTTTTTATGCTTTGTTTATTATTTTTTATATCATCAAGGTTCAGCTTAACCTCTTGTTTTAAATCTTTTATTTTTTTTGCATAATCATCTATTGTTGTTTCAATATAACTCTCTTTAGGTGCTATTTTTTGTTCCTCTATATATTGATTTATCTCAATATATAGATTTTTTATATTCTCTTTTGCAGTCTCTATATTATCTCTAAAATCTTCTAGTCTATTATCGTTTAAACTTACCAGAATATCATCAAATATAGCATTTAAATCATCATCAAATGACTCTTTACTACCAAATAAACCACTTTTGGGTGCTTTATCAATACTAACATAAACCTCTCTAGCATTTTCTAATTCTGATTTAATATCTTCAGAGATAGATTCATAATACTCTTTTTGTGCTTTATCTTCTAACTCTATAGGATTTAGCTCTGTTAAATTAACATCTTTTTGTTCTATTTTAGGTTTATATTTTTCATCTTCAATATTGTCTTTTGTAATATATATATATATTGCAGTAGATATTAAAATGATTAAAATACTAATTAATCCAATAATAAATTTCATAGAGTGTTCCTATCATAATGATTTTTTATTATTTTACTCTTTATATTATAAAATAATACGATTTTTAATATCAAAAAGGTAAAATTCCTTCAAATAATTTTAAAAGGATTAAAATGGCAACTTATATTTTTGGTCATACAACACCTGACTTAGACTCTATTGTTGGAGCAATATCATTATCTTATCTAAAAAATCAACTTGGCGAAGATACAATCGCTTCGAGACAAGGGGAGATAAATCCAGAAACAGAATTTGTATTAAATAAATTTGGATTTGAAGCTCCTGTTTTAAAAACAAGCTATGCTGGGGAAAATGTATATTTGGTTGATCATTCTGATTTACTTCAAAGCCCAGATGATATAAAAGAAGCAACAATTTTAGGGATAGTAGACCATCATAAACTAGGAGATATTACAACAGATACGCCTTTAGAATGTTGGATTAGACCAATTGGATGTAGCAATACTGTGATAAAAGAGATGTTTGATTATTATGATATAGAGATTCCAGCAGATATTGCATCTATTATGTTGTGTGCAATTTTAAGTGATACTGTGATTTTTAAATCTCCAACTTGTACAAAAATTGATACAAAAGTTGTAAAAGAATTAGCTAGTATTGCTGGGATAGAAGATTATAAAGCTCTTGGGATGGAGATGTTTACAGTAAAATCTGATGTTGCAGGTGCAACTGCAAAAGAGTTAATTTTACGAGATTTTAAAAACTTTGAGATAGATGATAAAAAAATTGGAGTTGGTCAACTAGAGGTTGTTGATTTATCTTTGTTTGATAATATGAAAGATGAACTACACAAAACAATGCAAGAGATAAAAGATTCAGAGAATAAAGAGATTGTTATGCTTTTATTAACTGATATTATGATTGAGGGTTCTCAAATATTAGTATGTTGTGATGATAACACTATTATAGAAAAGGCATTTGATATTTTATTAGAGAATAATGAAGCGTGGATGAAAGGTGTAATGAGTCGTAAAAAACAGATAACTCCATTTTTAGAAAAGGCTTACAGAGAGCTTTAATTTGTTATAAAATAGTAAAAAATATGAAGCAATATTAACTGATATGAAAAAATATTAATATTATTTCATATTTAAAGACTCTTTAAAGATAAATATCATATTATTACATATTAGTGATTAATAAATTAGATTTAAAAAGGAGTCGAAAATGAAAAAAGTGCTATTTTATTCATTGGTTGTCTCATCTATATTGTATAGTGGACAAGGTGATAATCCAGAAAGT